>JBEPYM010000071.1:0-15202 GCA_041641375.1 Paenibacillus sp. | reverse complement strand
TCTTCGCGATTGCCTCGGCAATCTGTTTATTGGTCTGCTCTTCAATCTCGCGCAGAATCGTATTGATGTCCTTCTTATCCTTGGCCATATTGCGAGCCGCTTGATTCAGAACCGTCAAGCCAATGCTTTCGTATTCGTGAAGCTCCTTCGGCGGCAGAGCCGATTTCAGTGATACAGCTGCTTTCATGTTCTTGCTCTTCAGGTCCGGGTGAGCCGAACCATAGGCGTTCAGAATGCTCTTGTCGCTCAAGATTGGCACAGTGAACGACTGTTCGCCGCGAAACTTCTGATTTTCCTCAGAAGCCAGGTATGAAATCGCCAGGAAAGCGGCATCTTTATGTTTGCTGGTCGGGGTAATCGCCATCAAATTCGCCAATATCGTAGGCTGCAAATCAGGTTTGTCGGACCATACGGGGTATGGAGCGAGATCCCACTTGAACCCGGCTTCCTTCTCCGCGGTGATGAGCGGATTCCAGATTTGCGTTCGGGGATAAAGCGCTACATTATGAGTCTTGCTGAAGTCTTCATGATTGTTGCCGATTTGTTTGGTCGGATCCGGGTCGGTGAACGCACCGGGGATGTCGTAGAATTTACGCAGCAGCTCGAGCGTTCGCTTCATCTCCGGATTTGAAAGCGCGTTCGACTTGCCCGTCTTCGGGTCCACGGTAGCGGAGCTTAACTGTTGGAACGGATGCAACGGGAAATCGAGATCGATGCCGCGAAAAGCAACGCCGCTCTCCGTCCTTGTCAGCTTCCTCGCCAGTTCATACGTCTCATCCCAGGTCATCGGCTTGTCAGGCGACGGGTAGGGGATACCGAATTTGTCAAATATCGATTTGTTGTAATACATCATCGCCGCGACGCGGCCGACCGGGAGCGCATACAGCTTGTTATCGCCGGAATACGGCCTCATTTGTTCGACATAAGCAGAATCAATCTTGCCCAGATTAAACTTGTGTAACTTGACGAGATCGCCGAGATCGAACTGCATGTTTTGCTCCTTCACCATAAGCGTCCATTCGGCAGGGCTGTCCAGCGCGAGAATATCGGGCACATTGCCGGTCGCGATCATCTCTTGTTCGATCTTCGGAACAAGTGTGAGCTTGATCATCGGGTATTTTTTCTCAATCGGCTCCTTGAAGTCGCGAATGAAAGCAGGCTCGCCGTACCGGTAGTACATGGTCAGCTCAACCGGTTCTTTCAGTTCGAAAGCTGGTGCATTGCCCTTCTCGACCGTCGGTTTCACCGCTCCTCCGCTATCAGAAGGTGTGCCTCCCCCGCAAGCTGTTGCCAGCAGGGCTGCCGCCACTACGGTGGAGGTTATCATTGTAGTGCGTCTTGTGCGATTGGCCATGTATATTCCCCTTTTCATAACAAAATAGGTTCATCCTGATTATAGTCATCCTGCTGAAAGCGCTACAATTCACAAAGGCAACGTTAAATTCACGAATGCAACTTTGTGCGCAATTGGAAGATGTTTTAGCTAAAATCGAGCTGCCCACCAATGACAGTCTCTAATCGAGGCTGTCTTTCTGTTGCTTTTGGACAAAATGCTGGTGATAAAGGGTATATGCAGTGGCTCTGTGTTGATGTATAATCGGTTTTCATTCAGGAAAAAAATGGGGGTTTCAGATGTCGAGCGGCAAGGTGAAGGTATACGGGTGGATGCTGTCCTATTTGAAGCCGTACAAGGGTGTGCTTGCCATGTTTGTGCTGGGAGGCTTCTTCGTGTCGGCGGTGGAGCTGTCGATTCCGAAGGCGATTCAATATTTCATTGATGTGGTGCTGCCTTCAAAGGATGGAGTCAGGTTTGCGGGCTTGCTTGCGGCGGTAGCGGTGTTGTATGTGCTTACTGTGGTCGTTACGGCTCTGAACAATCGTTGGCGGCGCATTCTGCAGGAGAAGCCGTCGATGGATATGCTGCAGTCGCTGCTGCAGCAGCAGCGGCGGCTCGGCTTCGCGTATTACGAGCAGCGGCCGTCCGGAGAGACGCTGTCGCTGCTGCGCGAGGAAGCGAACAGCGTACAGGCGGTGTATCGGCAATATGTGCCAGGCATCGTGCATGAGAGTATGATGCTGCTCGTGTCGGCGGCACTGCTGCTGCATACGAACGTGCTGCTCAGCCTCATCGTCATTCCGTGTTTTCTGTCTTATTATGCAATTGGTCCCTACTTCGAGCGGAAAGCCATACTGTGGGGCCGGGAATCTCAGCAGCGCCGAACGGAAGCGAACCGCCGTCTGTTCGACAGCGTGTTCGGGCTGCTGGAGCTGCGGGCGTTCGGGGCGCGGCGATGGAATCTGGAGCGGCTCAAGCAGCGGTTCGCCGAGATGCACCAGGCGGAGAATACGCAGCATTGGTTCGCTTATTCACGGGGGACGGTTCGCAGGGTAACGACAGGTGTTGGCGCATTCGCGGTATTCGCCTTCGGCTTTCAGTTCCTGCAGGCGGGAACGCTGACGCTGGGCGAGTTTATTGCGTTCGCCATGCTGTACTACCGCGTCGTCGGCAATATGACCTCGCTGGTGACATTGACGACGGAGCAGGGCATGATTATTGTGCGGGCGGAGAAGCTGTTCCAGTTCATGAAGGATTCTCCGGACGTGCGTGAGACGGCTGAGCCTGTTGCGCTGCCGACCGTTAGGGGGCGGTTGTCGATCCGAAATGTGCATTTCGCATATCCGGGGCAGCCGCCGATTGTGAAAGGGTTCAATCTGGAGCTGCTGCCGAGTGAGAAGGCAGCGCTGGTCGGCCGAAGCGGCAATGGCAAGTCAACACTCGTGAAGCTGCTTGGGCGATTCTATGATCCGACCGAGGGGGAGATTCGGCTGGACGGCGTTCCGCTGACTCAGCTTTCTCTTGCCCAGCTTCGCGACAGCATCGGCTATGTGTTCCAGGAGACGTATTTGTTCGGTAGGACGGTGCGCGACAACATTCGGTTCGGCGATCCGGAAGCAAGCGATGAAGCGGTGGAGGCAGCGGCCAAGGCGGCGTATGCGCATGAGTTTATTATGGAGCTGCCGCAGGGCTACGATTCGCTCGTCGGTGAGCGCGGCATCAAGCTGTCCGGCGGACAGAAGCAGCGGATCGCGATTGCGAGGCTCTTCCTGAAGAATCCGCCCATTCTGGTGCTGGACGAAGCAACCTCTGCGCTGGACAATCTGAGCGAGCATGAGGTGCAGAAGGCGCTCGATGCGCTGATGGTGAATCGCACGACGGTCGCGGTTGCACACCGATTGTCCACGGTACGGCAATACGACAAGATTGTGGTGGTGGAAGACGGCCGGAATGCGGAGTCAGGTCGTTATGATGAGCTGGTGCAGCAGGGCGGACGATTGTATCAACTGTTGGAGGGATGACATGGAGAAGGATAAAACAAGGATGCATGGAGATCAGGATATCAGTCATACGAGATGGTTGTGGCAGATGGCCATGGTCATTCGCGGCGGACTTCTGCTCGGTCTCGCGTTAGTGGCATTGAAGGCGGCGGCTCAGCTGGCGGTGACGGCGATGCCGAAGTGGCTCATTGACGATGTGTTCCTCGGGGGCAATACGGGGCTATTGTGGCCGGTGCTCTATGCGTTTCTCGCGGCTGTGCTTGTGGCGAACGGTTTGCATATTCTCGGCGAAATGACATTGAACATCTATGCGAAGAAAGCCAATCGCTGGCTGCTGGATCGCTACATGACGGTTGTTCATCTGCTTCCTGTACGGGTATACCAGAACGAGCGAATTGGTCGATTCACCAGCTACTACAATCAGGAGATTACCTCCATTACACAGCAGGTATTCTCCTCACGTGGGGGCTTTCTGTCGGATGGCGTGCAGCGCCTCATCAGCTTCGTGATTCTGGCTGTCGTTATCGGCTACGCGAATGTGTTCATTCTGATCGGGATTCTGGCGATTGGCTGCGTGCTCATTCCGCTCGGGCTGTATTTTACGCCAAGGCTGAGAGCGCTGTCCAAGGAAGTGCAGGAGAAGCGCACGGAGATGAATGTACAGCTGGTCGAAGGCATCTCTGCAACGAGAGAGGTCATCGCATTCAATCGGCTCGTATGGGAGCGCGGGGTATGGCAGCGGCTATTCGACAGCTTCCTGGAGAAGTCGATGCGAGAGGTAAAGCTGACGAACGAGCAGCTTGTATACAGTGAAGGGCTCCGGCTTGTGACCAGCTTCCTTGTACTGGCGTATGGCGGCTACGAGACTATACGCGGCAATCTGAGTCCGGGTATGTTCTTCATTGTGTTTCAATTCTCCGGTCAGCTGATGTCATCGGTAAACGGACTCTACTCCACAGTCATGCGGCTGCCTGTTGTATTTGCTTCCATTGACAGGCTGCGGGGCATGATGGGGCGCGGTCAGATGGCGCTCGGATCGGTGCCGCTGACGGAGCCGGTCAAGACGATTTCGTTCCGCCATGTCAGCTTCCGCTATCAGCCGGACGCGCCAATTGTGCTCGATCGCTTCAGCCTGGAGCTGGAGCAGGGCTGCAAGGTCGCATTCGTCGGCGCAAGTGGAGGGGGCAAATCGACCGTTGCCCAGCTGCTTATCCGATTCTTCGAGCCGGACGAAGGAGAGATTCGAGTGAACGGCATGCCGCTTGCCGGCATTCGCGAGGAGGACTGGCGGCGCAAGCTGGCGATCGTGTTCCAGGAGCCGTACCTGCTGCCGGATACGATACGCACGAATGTGATGCTTGACCTTGAGGGTGCTGCCAGCGAAGAGCAGCTGGTGGAGGCGTGCCGCTGCGCGTGCATCCATGATGATATCCTGCAATTGCCAAGCGGCTACGATACCGTGCTCGGCGAGCGCGGCATTACGCTGTCGGGCGGCCAGCGGCAGCGACTTGCTCTGGCGCGCGCATTGCTGCGAAACCCTGAGATTCTCATCCTGGATGAAGCGACTTCGGCGCTTGATCTCGCCACGGAGCGGGAACTGATGCGCAATCTGGATCAGCTGCGGCAAGGGCGTACGACAATCATTATCGCGCATCGCCTGTCGACGGTGATGAACGCGGATACGATCTATGTGATGGACAAGGGCAGCATTGTCGAGCAAGGCACGCACGATCAGCTTCTGGCCAGACGCGGCGTATACTCCCATCTCGTGGAGGCAGTCGCACATGCTTGATGGTAAGGTGATTAAAGTTGGTTTAAGATAACCATTGCCTATATCCTACATAACTTCAATGATATCCTTATCCTATGTCAGGTGCGCACCTTGACGAATTTACATGTATGAATGGAGAGGAATGAAAATATGGGTAAGGACAATATCCTTAAATCGATGCTGAACGCAAAGGTAGATATGACACCCAATGGATATATCGCCGATCAATTAAATCCCAAGCAGTTTGCGGATTGCCACGAGTTATTTTTTGACAAAATTCTGGAAATCCATGCCTCTGATATTACGGGGGTAGAAGGTTATGGACCATTTGATGAGGATTGTAAACCGGAGTATAGGACTTGCGGAGAATTTATGCTCGATACGTTCGCAGAACATAAAGAGGGGTATTGGTATCATTGGAGGGAGATGTTCGAGACAACGGTTCTGGAGCAAGATTTCTTCGAGAAGTATTTTCATGAAATGATAGACAGACTCCCTTATTGTGAAGGACAACGCTATCTGATCTACAATAATACGTTTTTTAAAAATATGATTACTAATGGAAAAACCATGGTCGGATTCCCTGACTGGAGCAGATCCGGCATCTGCGATTTCCTGATTGACTTTGCCATTATGGACCTGAATAAGCCGTACCTGCGCATCCCGGAATTGTTATTTGAGTATTGTCAGAAGAGAAACATTGTTATACCGGAATTTCATGAAAGATTCTTATGTGTGGCGTATTATAAAGGAATCGATACCTTGCGTTGGCATGCATCGATTGATGACAAGGTGTCCTGCACGTCAATTATGAAATCAATAATCGAACTGAAAGATCGAATTTACTCCTTATAGATGGTGATGGGATGAAATACGAACACGCGGGCAATGTAATCCCTGAGCAACTATTGAAAGAAATCCAGAAATACGCGGCAGGCAAACTTCTTTATATCCCTTCCGGGGAGGAAAAAAGGGCTTGGGGCGAAGCGTCCGGTTACCGGGAACAGCTACGAAGGCGCAATCGAATGATTCGCAATAAATATACCCATGGGCTCACCATTTCGGAACTGGCGGATGAATACTTTTTATCGTTGGATTCCATCAAAAAAATCATCTACTCGAAGAATAACGAGAACATGGTAACGTATTCCCCGACGATAGAATCGGCCGTGAACTATGCGAATGCCGGATTGATCGAAGAGTGGGTTCAATGCTACTTGCTGCTAACCCGGAAAGCTGCTCTCAATGTGGATGAACTTATGAAGGGAAAAGCTCTCCATATTGGAGTGGTAAAGTTTCCATTGCGACTCATTCAATGTGGAGGATATGACCTCGAGGAGAACATCGCAGGCGAAACCGATGGAGATCTATCTGATTGCCCACCGCTTCTAGTCCACTATGAGGAAGGCAAATTCTATTCCGTCTTACAGCAGGCGCTGTTATCAAAGTTAAAGCAAAGCAAAGTAAATGTTTATCCGACCGTTATCCTCTTGAAAGAAAATGCTGAGTATAAAAGATTTATGAAGCATTTTGGGAATGTATTTATTTATGTTGATAAAGCATGATTGCTAAGAGCCATCCTGAACAGGGTGGCTCTACCACTTGCCGTTACAGACGGCGCGGAGGCAATCTTACAGAACTTGATCGGTGATGTCGATACCGGTTCTGCGAATCTCTACCGCGAAGAAGTGGTCGCTCTCGATTTGCTCGGGCGAGAAGGGGAACGGCTGAATCTCAAGACTGAGGTTGGCATCATATTTCCATTCGGATAGATCCATCTTGTCAAATGGGGGGGGTTCCCAAAGTTTGACGAGATGACGGCCATATCGATATCGCTTTCAACGGTTGCTGTACCTTTGGCATAGGATCCAAACAATACAATGCGATGAATCGTAATTTTGTCACGAATAACACCAACGTATTTTTTGATTTCTGTCAAATAATGTGTTGGTTGATCCATGTAATCGTCTCCTCAACAGAATTCTCGCGGATTCGAACGTTTCAAAGCACTCATCTCGCCAATATTGCGTCTGCTTTTTCACGGTAGCCCCCCTTTTTTGTCATTGTACCATATTTTCTGGCGTTATTTGAGGAATAGAAGTCAGCCGGAGTTGCTCATTCTTTATGAAGCGCAGCAGGGTAGCATATATTGGTAAATTAATCATTAGGGATCCTTGGTCTGGCCGCACTGGTTTGGTATACTCAAAGTACGGAATAAGCAAGAGAGGCGGGACGATGTGGATCAGGCTGTTTTAGTCAAGAGAGTGCGGTCTAGCTACAATAAGTTTTGCAAGGCGTTGTTGACTTTGCAGGAGGCTGTCGAGGACGCAGACACCACGAATAAGTACTTGCGCGACGCTACCATCCAAAGATTCGAGTATACGCTGGAAACAGCGAAGGTCGCAGTAAGAAACGCGCTGGAGATAGGCGGCGTTTCATTCGATAAGATGAGCCCCGTGTCCATATTTACGGAAGCCTTCTCTGCGGGATGGTTGCAAGACGCAGAAGTGGCAAGGGCTATGGTATATTTCCGTAATTCTACAAGTCATACCTACGACGAAAATAATGCGGATAAAGGATATACAGATATTTGTCTTAAGTTTTACCCTGAACTTAGATATTTGCAGATGAAGGTGGGGGGTGCGATCCATGCATATACCCAAGACCGTTCTTGACAGACTATTGAATGTGTTTCAACAGATTACAGCTTTGAAACGAGTGTATTTGTTCGGTTCGAGGGCGAGAGGCGATCATCGCGATCATTCCGATATAGATCTGGCAATTGAAGGTCACGCTGTTTCTGCATCCGATTTGTTGCGAATTCAAGAGGCGGCGGCTCTGTATAAAGCTGACATTATTCTCCTCGACAACTGCACCCTTGATGAGGATTTCCTTGAAGAGTTCAGGAAGGAATCGATCGTCATCTATGAACGGTAAGATGGGGCAGCCATGTAAAATCAGACAGACAATCTTGATCGAGCGGTCAAAGGTTGTCTTTTTTGTTTCTTCTGGATAAATTTTTGGTGGAAAAGGGTATATCGGAGGGGGCCCGCAATGTTGTATAATCAGTTTTATTTTTCGGTGTAAGGAAGAATGTGGAAGCGCAGATGACCAGAAGGGGTGTGCCTCATTGAAGAAGACGCATACGATTCGCAACAAAAGATGGCGTTATATCTGGAATTTATTCGCAAGACGTTTCAGGAAAAAATGGCGTACCGCTTCGATTACCTATTCCTGATTGCGTCCAGCCTGATCGGCGTGTTTATTCAGATCAATATTTGGAGCGCCTTGTACAAGGGGCATGACGCGATCAAGGGCGTTACCTTGTCCCAGATGCTCGTATATATTATCGTAGCCTCGGTCGTGAGCGCACTTACGAGGTCGGGCGTATGCGCCAAATTTGCCGCCAAGGTGTCTTCCGGCGAGATTGCGACCGACCTCATCAAGCCGATCCATATCAAGTATTATTTCTGGTCGGAGGATATCGGCAACAACAGCTTCCAGCTGCTGTTCGTCACCATCCCCACGATCATGGTCGTCATGCTCGGCTACGGCATCACCTTCTCGGTTGCCGCCCCGTCGTTCCTGCTGTTCTCTGTCAGTTTCCTGCTTGGCATCATGATCGCCTTCCACTTGCACTATCTGGTCGGCATGCTCGCTTAAGGTAACCTGGTATTTGCCATGGTTTCTGGGGGCTTGCATGGAGCTGTTCTCAGGCTCATTCGTACCGTTATGGTTTTACCCGGATTGGCTGTACGCCATTAGCGCATGTCTTCCGTTCAGGCTCATCTTCTTTGAACCGATCTCCATCTTTCTGGGCAGGTATGCCGTCGAAGATATGCTTCAGATCGTGCTCTTGCAGCTCGTATGGCTTGCCGTGTTGTATGCTGCCGGGGTATGGGTATGGTCGAAAGCCCAGACAAAAGTGATGGTACATGGGGGGTGAGCGAGGATGCATTATGTGCTTCTTTATGTGGAGTTCGTCAAGATCAAATTTATGGGAATCGCGGAGAATCGCAAGGCTTTCTTCATGGCGGCAACGACTCAGGCTGTCTCGTACGGGGCGGAAATCATGCTCATATGGGTGCTGCTGAACCAATTCAGAACGATCAACGGCTGGAACGCGTATGAGGTGATGCTGCTCTACGCACTTAACCTAGGGTCGTATGCTATTGCAGCCTTCTTTCTGTTCAATACGTGCACCAATTTATCCACAATGATAAAAAAAGGAACGTTCGACGAGGTGCTGACAAAGCCCTTGAACAGTTTCTTGTATCTGATCAGCCGAGACACCAATAACGGGTATTTCAGCCATTTCACGCTGGCGCTCGTCATTATGGCCATCTGTTTCCATCATCTCGGTATCCATCTGAATGGATTCGACCTCATGTTCCTGCTGCTTGTCCTGGCAAGCGGGGCGGCGATTCAAGCGGCGGGATTCATTTTCACCTCGGTGCCCGCCTTCTGGGTCGTCGAGATTGGAGGCTTGCGCAACATATTGTTCCAGCAGCTGCGCTCCTTCATCCGCTACCCGATCTCCGTGTATCACAAAGCCATTCAAGTGCTATTGACACTCATCATGCCCTACGCATTCATCAACTTTTACCCGGCTCAATACTTTTTGCACAAAGACGATTTCCTCATGTTTCATCCATGGTTTCAATATGCGAGTCCGGTGGTCGGCTTGCTGCTGCTGTTGGCCGCGTATGGGTTCTGGAACGTTGCCATTAACCGATATCAAAGTACAGGGTCATAGTTTAGGAGGAACAAGGGATGTCCTATATCGTCGTTGATCGGGTGAGCAAGGAGTACGAGATTTTCAAGCGGGAAAAAGGGTTCAAGCATGCCCTGGCGTCGCTGGTTCGTCGGAATTATGAAGTGAAGCGAGCGGTGAGCGACATTTCTTTCGAGATTCAGAAGGGGGAGCTGGTCGGGTATATCGGTCAGAATGGAGCGGGCAAATCGACCACGATCAAAATGCTGGCGGGCATCTTGATCCCAACTTCTGGCACCGTTACCGTGAACGGCAGAGTTCCCCATAAGTATCGCAAGGAGAATGCCTACGATATCGGCGTCGTATTCGGCCAGAGATCCCAGCTATTCTGGAATTTGCCGATGGAAGAGACGTTCGATCTCTACAAGAAGATTTATAAAATCGACAGCCATACATTCAAGCGAAACGTCGCATTCTATGTTGAATTGCTGGATATGCACGAATTTCTGCGAACGCCCGTGCGTCAGCTGAGCCTCGGACAGCGAATGAGAGCGGAATTGGTCGTTTCTTTGCTGCATGACCCGAGCATCTTGTATTTGGATGAGCCGACGATTGGCTTGGATATCCTGGTGAAGAAGAAGATTCGTCATTTTATCAAGGAAGTGAATCGGGAGAAACAGACGACCGTCATCTTGACCACTCACGACATGGACGACATCGAGCAAATTTGCAACCGGATTATTGCGATTGACCGCGGGGGAATCGTATATGACGGCTCGGTGGATCACTTTAAGGAGCAGTACAGCTCGGGACATTTGATCGTCGTCGATTTCTGCGAGGAGCGGGTACGCATCGATGATCCGCGCATGGAGGTCGTCAAGGAAGAGGGGAGCAAGCAATGGATTTTGCTGCATCGGGGCGAAATCAGCGTCGCGGAAGCGATCTCAACGATCACCCGGAGGCATGAGATTCAGGATATTCAGATTAAAGAGCCGCGCATTGAGGATGCGATCAGGGAGATATATGAGAGAGGGTAGGCGGTATGGGTATTATTTTTTTGAAACGGGACAGACGAGACTGGAGATTAATATTAACCTGGAGGAGAAATTTTGTACACTAGATTTCATGGTAATTATTCTAGTCCTAAGACTAAACAACCTTATGGTATTTTTGTTGTGATCTATCACTTATATCGTGATGGTAAGCTATCGGAAAGCGACAGCAAGTTGTATCTAACCACCAAAGAATGGTTTGAACAGAATCTACCCAACCCGCCGTTTTATGAGGATAACAATTCGATACATGCAGTAACATGGTTTAAAGATGGTAGTAAGGCACAAGACATGTTAGCTCACTTGGAAGCATTCTTTCATATTGCCGAGAAGTATAACGTCGAGATTATCAAATCGATCTCTACAGTGGTACCTGGTAAACTGGTTTACGAAGATGAGTACCAGATTGGAATTATTCCCCGTATCCGAAAGGTAAATGATTTATCAGCCATCGCGGCAGGGGACTCAAATTATAGGTCATTACGAAAAGCGAGCTGAATTAGATTGCCGCAAAATAGAAGGGATTGTGGGGAAAGCATGAGCGAATTGGAGCAGGTTGTAAAAATGAGTCTCGTCCATAAGGCGGGGGAGATTCGCAAAAGACTATTGCTTGCGGTCAATCAGTTAAACGAGGAACAGATCAATTGGCGGTTCAACAGCGAGTGCAACAGCATTGGCAACTTACTCGTTCACATCCGAGGGAACATTCATCAGCGGATCGAAGCCGGCATCAGGGGAGGACAGGATACAAGAAACAGAGAAGCCGAATTCGAAGGCGATGTCCGCCTGACGTTACAGGAAGCGAAAAACATGATTCTGGAATCCTTCGACCTGCTAGAGAAGGCCACCTCCGAACTAACTGCGGAAAACTTGTTAACGAAACAGCAGGTACGTGGGAAATCAGTTACGACGTACGAAGTATTGAACCAGTGTAATGCCCATTTCTCTGAACATCTAGGCCAGATTCTTTATATTGCCAAGATGCTGCTTGCGAACGAATACGTAACTACCTCAATTCCAAGGGATCGTTAGCGAAGTGGTGTTATAAAACGATTGACGGACACTAGAGCGCGGCGGTGGAACAGATCCATCGCATATTTTGAATTGCTGCGCGTCCATGCACGTTCAGTTTTTGGAGCTGTTTCGGTTAGGGTAATCTACCAACCATAATTGACTCCATATTTGAGGTTGAGGAGTAGGTAGGCTGTATTAATCTACGGAGACGAAAGTGCATGACGCGGGCTACCGGCATCACGGCAGCCTGATGAGGGCAGGATAGTTCACTTGTAAATTGGGATTATTTTCCCAATATGTTCTTGAAGAGGTGGATGAGTTGGATAAAGCTAGGATGGTTGCATTATTCGAACGCATGCTGGTATGGAATGGGAAACGGATTCGGATGCACTTGCTTTCGTCGGGATCATCGACCATCCGCGTCATGTGTGGGTATCCGGCCCGCTTAAGGTGACGATGCCTGGTAACGGGGAGACTTCGATCGGATGTTTCGCCGGCGGTGTAGGGTTGTCGAGAGAAACGGTGCGATCCATACAAATAACCGGGTTTGAGGCCGATTGTGTGGTGCTGATTGAGAACTTGACCTCTTGGCATCAGTGGGTCGCCGAGCGGGCAAGCGAGTCGGAGCTAGTTATTTACACAGGCGTCTTTCCTGATCGAGTGGTGCAGCTGTTGCTCGGCAAGCTGGTGTCGTCTGGTGCTGGAGTACACGTTCCCGTCTATCATTGGGGGGATATGGATGTCGGAGGCATTCGGATATTCGAGTATATTCGTTCGAAGTTTTTTGCCCAAGCTCGCCCGCTCGGGATGAATGAAGAGGCGTTCTTGCAATATGCGCCATCGGGGCTGGACATCAGCGCTGCGTATGCGGGTACCATTGAGGAGATGCTGGATGACGGTTCGTTCGAGCGCTGGCATAGGCTCTTGGGATTGATGCTGCAGACCGGGAAGCGTGTCGAGCAAGAAAATGTTGATCGGCTTCCGGTTCTGTGGTGATGGATACACGACGTACCAGCATTTATATTTTTGCACGACTCGCTTTATTCTCCGTTTCTTTTGCCCGATTGTCTATCATACGGATCGCTTCTTCATTTTGTTTAAACAGTTGATCCATCCCCCAATCCATGACTCGAGTTATCGGCTTCTTCGGATCACGTGGTTTCGGCTTCAGTCTTGGAATAGGACTTCCCTCCTCTGTATTGAGTTGGTATATTCTATTCCAAGTATTCCGCTGTGTGCGTCTAGCTTATACCTTAAATAAAAAACGATGACCCTGTGTGTTAAGGAATCACCGTTCAATGCTTTATCGGTTATAGGTGCGCTTGATTGCTGCTTCGTTAGCTGAGAATAAATGTTCAAACCCTTGGCTGACGATAACCTTTGTTTTCGGCTTTCGTTTCGTTATCGATTTGGCTGTGCGTTTCTTCATTCCGGGAGTACGAGTTTGCTCTGTTCGTTGTTTTGTGAACATAGCCATCCTCCTCTTTGCATTCTTCTTTATAAACTGATTATAGCAAAATATTACTGCATAAACCAGTCAAATACGGTTGTTAAATTCACAATATGAGAAGCGTCGATTCCGTTAACGGTTGTAGCTTCATTCGACTGCAAACTGATTATAAAGCTATGATGAGAGCTGAAATAAGGGATCACAACCACGTTTTCTTCCTTTATAATAAATGTTTCACTTTTGCTCAATGCTTCGATTAAGTTGTATCTGATCTCTTCCGCCAAGGACATTTCGTGGAAGCGTTCCGATTGAGTGACTGCTGTACGAATTTGATGTTTCATTTTGTCAATGTCATCATCATCATGCATGAATGATTGAATATTGATACTGAAATGAAAGGTGTCCGTGTAAAGTCGCAAGTATTGTTTTAATGCTTTCCTATACTCATCCCAGATGAGCGGGTTTATGTTGATCTGATCAAAATGAGCATCCGAATGGGTAATCACCTCGGAGTGCTGTTCCACTTTATGCATACTTTGGCGAACGATCTTCTCGTTATCTTTAATCGTCTTTCTTAATTTGGCATCATCTTGCTGAAGTTCTGCATTGCCGATTTTAAGAATATTGGGTGTTTGTAGTACGGCGAGATCAATGAAAATTGCCAAGCTGGCAAGGGTTAGTATATAGGACCAATTTCGGAGATCGATATGACCCCACAGGACGCCAGCGCCTATTATGATCAAAAACCCAACGTAAAATGTTTTGCGAATACCGTTCAGATTGTTTGAATACCATTCCATTTTGATCCAGAAAAGAAATAGAGTTGATATTAACATAACACCTGAATCCGTGACAGCTTGAGTGAAAGTATGTACACAATGTGTTGGAAATCCACTGGTTGCAAAACCAATGAAGCCGACGAACGTTCAGCGTGTTACCATTTAAACTCAAAATACACCTAACTGCGCAGGTGGTCATTAGCCTTATGAAATGCCTACAGGATCACGCCATTACGATGGTATGGTAGACTCGACGCAAGGTTTGAAACCACGGGCTATATGATCCGAACGCGAATTTAACCTGACGAGCATGACGCACAAGCCGTGAAGCGTGGTAAATTAAATTTTGAATTACAGTTCGAATTCGTCTTCGTCCAACATTGTTTCGGATTGGAGCATCAGGTACTTCCAGGCTCCACTGACCAATCAAGCGAAGAAGGTTGTAAGCGAAAACGCCCGCATGCAAGATCAAATGATTCGTTGCAAATTTGCCAGCAGGGAGCCGCTCCAAGTCCAGGTCCGTTTTGATCTCGCTGTGGTACTGCTCGCTTGTACCGTGATCACAATACAACTCGATGACCCGCGATGCCGAGCAGCGTAATGAAGTCCAGTACACGGCAACTTCAACTTCGGGAACAAGAAACATTTGCCCATCACGACTTATGGTCCGTTCAATGACCCGAAACACCTGACGAAGCGGCTCTGCAAAGCCCTTTTCATGAACCACCATCGATCCGATGTATACCTTCTTGCCTTCGCGCTCCTCACAACATACGCCCAAATCCTGCGCGATAGCAAGCCATAGCTCCTTCGGTTCTTTGCGTAAATTCTTCTTAATAATGTAATCCGCACGTGTCTCCGGATTGTGACAGACTTTTAAATTTGCAAAACTGTCGTTGCCCGCATCCATTCGCACTAACAGCGGACGATCTGTTACGCGGCGGGCATACTGGATGCTTGCTCGCAAGAATTCGTCGGTATCTTTTTGAACATGAGTGCTGCCGGAGCGAAGCTCAACGTGAACGCCGAAGCCTTCTTGTCCTAGATAAGCAAAGATGGGAGAAAAGCCGTCATGCCCTTTGTAGG
>JBEPYM010000070.1:0-15306 GCA_041641375.1 Paenibacillus sp. | reverse complement strand
GAATGACTTGCTAGGCGGCAATTCCGATTATGTCGAAATGGAGAATCGCTATATTTGTCTTGACGGCAGACACAAATGGGGAATGACAACCCTATCGGTCATCGATGTGGAGGGACATCCGGAAAGGGTATTCTTGATCCAGGTTCAGGAGATCACGTATCGCAAAAGGCTTGTTGAATTGAACGAGGCATACGCCGATAAATTCAGAATACTTGCTGACCATCATTCCGATCTTGTTTACGACGTCATGTTAGATGGAAGTTTCAGCTATGTGAACCGCGCCTGCACGAAATTATGGGGCGATGACTTATATGAGTTGGAAAGAGCACTTGGAGACACCATTCGGAAAAGTCTGGAACACGTGATGGAATCATTTACGAATTCCCCTTTTGAGATGGAAACTTCATTTGAAGCGAAAGACGGCAAAATGTTGAAATACAGCGTACTGAATATTCCCAATTTCATTCAGAATGAACTCGTAGGGCTGCATTGCATCGCAAGGGATATTACCCTGCAATCCAATATGGAAAGGGACCTAAAGCATAGCGAGAAAAAATATCGTTTGTTAGCGGACCATACGGGGGAAATGATTGCTACACTGAATATCAATGGTATTATCTACTGCATATCGCCGGCGTGCAAACCATTGCTGGGTTATGATGCGACGGAATTGATAGGAAGACCTGTCTGGGAATTGTTCTATCCGGGGTCCCGCCAACATTTTAACGAAAATATACGCTAAGCCTTCGGATGTGACCGGTTTAGCGTTTTTTCTTACTCTAAGCCCAATAGTCCGGGTGACATAGCCCGGACCAACCGGTCATTCATCTTCCTGTTGTTTCAGCGGTCGTAATGAATTGAGAGACGTATTCTGCTTGAAATTGAACTTATATTCGCCTAAGAAATTGATATGCTCCCATCCAAGCGGAGAAATATGGTTTAGTAGCTCTTCCTGAAGCTTTCCTTGTTTTTTGCGGTGTTCTGTTGCTTGCTGGAGATAGACGGTATTCCAAACGCTAATTGCATTGATGATAATATTCAATGCGCTGGCCCGTTGGAGCTGGTCTTGTAGCGCACGTTCTCGCAGCTCGCCATGTTTGCCGAAGAATATCGCTCTGGCCAATGCGTTCATGGCTTCTCCTTTATTTAACCCCCGATGGATTTTTCGCCGCAGCGCCTCGCTCGAAAGGTAATCCAGGATGAAGATCGTTTTTTCGATACGCCCCATTTCTCGCAGCGCGGTAGCCAAACTGTTTTGTCTTGCATAAGAGCCGATTTTCCCCATAATGAGTGATGCTGAAACGGTGCCTTCCCGGATGGAGTGAGCCAGCCGGAGTACATCGTCGTAGTTCTCTTGAATGATCTTTGTATTAATCTGTCCGCGCAGCAGCTTCTCCAATTTAGGATAATCGGAAGGTTTGCCGATAGCGTAGAGCTTGGAATCAGCCAAGTCGCGTAAGCGCGGCGCAAAGCGAAATCCAAGCAGATGCGTTAAACCAAAGACTTGATCAGTGTAACCGGCTGTATCCGTATAATGCTCCTCGATGGCCAAGTCCGTTTCATGGTGGAGCAAACCGTCGATGACATGTACGGCATCCCGAGCGTTTGTATTGATGACTTTCGTGTAGAACGTGGAAAATTGGTCGCTTACGAACCGATAGATCGTAGCTCCCTTTCCGGTTCCGTAATGGGGATTCGCATCTGCGTGAAGCGCCGAAACTCCGATCTGGACGCGCATTCCATCAGATGATGAGGTCGTGCCGTTCCCCCAATATGAGGGCAGCGCCAGCTTGTGATGAAAATTCACAAGAACAGCCTGCGCTTTATTCATCGCATCTTCGTACAGCCGCCATTGCGCTGCATTAGCCATTTGACGATATGAAATGCTCGGCGTGGCTTCAGCCATCTTTGTTAGCCCGATGTTCGTTCCCATAGCCATTAGGGTAGCCATAAGGATTGTTGTTTCTTCCTCGTTCGGAGCGCGATTACTTGAAGCGTGAATAAACTGCTCATGAAAATTTGTCCAGTTGGCTACTTCCATGAGCAGATCCGTTATCTTGATTCGTGGCAGCAGCTCATAGAGGGAAAGGCTGAAATTCCGGGATTCATCGGGAACATCTTTCTCTAATCGCTCGATATGCAATTTCCCGTTCTCCAAATTAACGCCATCCAGCTCGTCGATGTGGTCCGAAACCCAGTTTAATCTTTGAAGAAGTGATTCAGTCCGTTCTTCAAGATATTCCTTTGCGGACAAGCTAACAGCAAGCTTTGTAGCGTTAGGATCGATACCATTCCAATCAGATTTCGGTACAAGGTATTCCTCAAAATCCTTATGCTGACGGCTTCCGACAATGGATACGTCCCCGGAACGTACGTAATTCCGCAGCTCTGTCAGGACAGCCATTTCGTAGTAATGCCGGTTGATGGTTCCGTCATCGTCGTAAACATGTTTTTGCCAACGGTTCGAAACAAAGTTCAGCGGCGCGCCTTCCGGAACTTTTCGCTTTCCGGTTTCATTCATATCCCGGATGATATCGACCGCCTTCATTAGCGGTTCTGCCGACTTAGTAGACCGAAACTCCAACGATTTTAGCAGCGTTGGCGTGTATTTCCGGAGCGCATAGAATTTCTTTTCCAGCAAGTCCAAATAGTCGTAATCTACGGGCCGCGCCAGCCGTTTAGCTACTTCCACGGATGCGACGATCTGATCCCACGGCATAACGGCATCAAGCGCAACAAACGGATCAGTTCCTTCACTTCGTGCCTTAATAAGAGCAGCCCCAAGATCAGCAAAGAGAACAACCTTTTCGTTGATCGATTTACCGTTTTGTATTTGAAGTTCCTCTTGGGCTCTTCTCCCTTTGGAGAGCAGTATCATAATCTGCCGGTCGTGAATCTCGAAAGCCAGGTCTGTTAAATCCTGAATCAGCTCTAATAGGTACGCTACTAAAATCGCATACTTTTTCGTATCATTAAAGCGGCGGAAAGAATGAGGCTCATAACGCGAACCGATTTTAGAAAGCTGCCGTAGCCGGTTCGGATGGATGCCTTTCGTATCGACTTGCAGTTGTAAATCCCTTATGTATTCGAGCTTTTCAATAACCTTCAAAAAAGAATCCGGGGAACTGGTACCTGGAATTTCTCTTAACCATGCCAAGTAGGTTTTGCTGCTTTCCGGCATGGTGGTTATGACTCGATCCAGCTTAGCAATTTGTAATTCTGTCAGTAAGCTGCTGAGCATCTTAAATATTTTTTCTTCTGTCCTTTTGCGTGTTTCCCAAACTGCTCTTTCAATCGTGGCCATTGAAGGTAGGATGATTTTACGCTTAGTGTGTCCTGAAGAAAAGGTGCAACGAAAGGAGGACACAAGCAACTTTTCATGCTTTGCAAGAGATGAGGGAAGGTCCCTCAGGATCGGCATTCAGGTGCAGATCCTAAACCGCCATTGGGTGCTGCAATCAAAAGTTGTGGTACTGAGCGCAATTGGAAAAGGCCAATATGAATTGGTCAGGTACGCATCATGAAGCTGAACGAAAGTGAAGAACTGATGAAACGTCGTTAAGATGAAGTGCGATCAAAACCAGAGATTTTAAGCGGTCACTGGGACTAGGTCTAGCGGAAACCTGATTACTGGCTAGATGATCGTCGGCGTAGAGGTTACAGGAGCATGATGCAGGCTCTAGCAAGGAACAGGAGAAGTCTGAACCCCAATGAAAATCGAAAAATCCAAGCGCTAAAACGACGAGGATGAAAGTAGAGATGTGGGATCAGATGCGGAAGAACCCATAGTAGTGAAGAATCTGCTGTAATGGCAGAGGAGCGAAGGGGTTCTGTTATCCATCATTCTTGAATTGAACAACCAGAAATGGGAGGATTCTATGAAAGAAGGAAAATCGTTTGAGATTTCTAAACATCAAGTGTTCGAAGCATACAAACGTGTCAAAGCGAATCGGGGTGCTCCGGGCATTGATGGTATGGATTTTACAGCATTCGAGAAGAATTTGAAAAACAACCTGTACAAAATATGGAACAGAATGTCTTCAGGGAGCTACATGCCACAAGCAGTTAAAGGTGTAGAGATACCGAAGAAAAACGGAAAGATGCGACTCCTAGGTGTGCCCACAATAACGGATAGAATAGCACAAATGGTAGTTCGCCTCAATTTTGAACCACTAGTGGAACCCTTATTCTGCGAAGATTCCTATGGATATAGACCAAACCGATCAGCTACTGATGCAGTAGGCGCAATTCGCCAGAGATGTTGGAAGATGCCATGGCTAATAGAATTTGACATCGTAGGTTTATTTGATCATATTGATCATGAGCTAATGATGAAAGCTGTTCGAAAGCATACAGACAACAAATGGATGATTTTATACATCGAACGTTTTCTATGTGCGCCTATACTGATGCCAAATGGTATCGTCAAAGAAAGGACTTCCGGCACTCCTCAGGGAGGGGTCATCAGTCCAATTCTTGCAAATCTGTTTTTGCATTATGCCTTTGATCAATGGATGGATAGAAAGAATCCAAGAAATCCATGGGCAAGATATGCTGATGATGGAGTCATTCACTGCTGGACGAAAAAGGAAGCTGAGCAACGTTTGAACGAGTTGATCGTCCGAATGAGAACGTGTAAATTGGAAATTCACCCGGATAAGACTAGAATTGTATATTGTAGAAGTGATAGATACCAAGGAAGACACGAGTATGAAAACTTCACTTTTCTAGGATATACGTTTCGAAATCGATACCTAAAGAACAGGCAAGGGGAGTTTTTCAATGGGTTCTCACCGGCAGTCAGCAAAGAAGCAGGACAGGTCCTGAGAGATCGCATTCGAAACATCCGTATGTGTAATAAATCTGTTTCCATACAGGAACTAGCCAAATTAGTAAATCCGGTTGTTCGTGGTTGGTTTAATTACTTCTCGAAATTTGCGGCTGGAACCGCCAAAAGAATCCTCACCTATGTAAATCTCACTTTAGCCAGGTGGACGAAATCCAAATATAAGTCGATGAAAGGGAGCACGCTTAGGGCAATGAGATTTCTGAAACGCATTGCTCTGTACAATCCCAATCTCTTCTACCACTGGCAAATAGGGCTTCTGCCCGCGATTGGATAACAAGAGCCGAATGAAGGGAGACCTTCACGTTCGGTTCTGTGAGAGACTGGGGGCGAAATTCCTCCGGTCTACTCGACCGCAAATCTTCGAGTGCAAGCTGAATCAGGTGTAAGGGATTGCCGTTTGCCATTGCATGCCTAAAAAGATGCTTGCACAATGAACGGTACTCGCTCAAAGTAAATGTCTGGTAGCCAAACTCTTTCCGGATTTCCTCCAGATGCTCGTATTTCGTTGCTTCCCGTTCGCCGTAAGATGCAAAAGACTCCACATTGGCATTGATTTGCTTTGCAATATATCGAAGAACTTGAACCGGCACTTCCTTTATATCAGAAAGCGTCCAGCCGAGATAACGAAGTACGCACAACTGCACGGCAAAGCCGAGTCGATTATAATCTCTTCGCCGCTGCTGGATGATTTCAAGGTCATGCTGGGTAAATGTGAAATAGGTGCCCAATTCCCATTCGCCGAGATCAGCCGGTATCTGTAAATATTGCAGCCGTTCCTCCGGAGTCAGCAGTTCCCTTACTCTCGCGTACATCGTTCTCATCCCCTATTGCCAAGCTATTTTTTCGACTTCTGCTTGCAGATCCGCACGGGTTGCCTTGACGTAAATCATCGTTGTGTCCAGACTATCGTGTCCCATAATTTGCGCCAAGCGGTGCAACGGCGTATTTTCTGCCATCACATAGCCGAATCGGTGCCGAAGATCGTGGGCGCTCAATCCTTCGAGCCGCGCTGCTTTCATATATTTTTGAATCAAATGTCGTAAAGCACGTTCGGTTAATCGATCACCGGTTTTCTCCGATGGAAACAAATAAGGACTGTCCGGAGGAAGTTCTGCCAGATATTTTTCTAAAGCAGCTCTACACGTGGCGTTCAACGGAACTTCACGCTGTTTATTTCTTTTTCCGGATCGGACCGTAAGTTGACCGCTGCGTTTGCCGATTTGAATATCTCCGGGAGCCAAGTCACACACTTCCATTGTTCGTAAGCCCGTATGAAACATCACGATTAGAATTGTTTGATCCCGGAGAGAACCGCCGTACTCAGCCGCAGCAATCAATGCAGCTTCTTCTTTGTCGGTCATCTGTCTTGGGCTTACCTTTTCTTCCTGTACCAATTTAACCGGCTTCGAAGGGTCGCGGCGTATTCTGGATTCCTGCGTGGCCCACTCGAAAAAACGTTTCAGGGTTATAAGCCGTCGGTTAATGGTTGCCGGTTTCAATTCCATTACTTTTTGCGCAGCTTCCCGGTATCGTGTTAATGTTGGAGTAGCCACATCTTCAATTTGAAATATGACCTCTTCCTCTTGGTGATCGGCTGTCTCAAACCAGCCGATAAAATGCTTCAAGTCGCTTGCGTACTCTTTCAGTGTTTTGGGATTCAAATCTTCGTGGGTAGTGAGAGCTTGAATGAAGTCCTTAATCGTCTGCTCGCCCTGTTCCGAAATCCCCGTCGCCTCTCTCATTAGCAAAGCCTCCAAATCTTGACTTACATTAGCGGACATGGTATTCTTATCTTAACCGAAACATTAGCGGACATCAAGTGTATGATTTGAAAACGCTGAATGACCGCTAATGTTTATTAGCGGTCATTCGAAAATTAGGAGGTCGTTCCTTCATGGTAGTTCGTAAAGACGATTTGCATAGTCTGGTTGAACGGCTCCAAGAACCCGATCAAAAAACAGCATTTGACTTTCTTCAATATTTGATCGAGCGATCAGAAAAAAAGCCGTTGAACTGGGAAGAGATAGATCGGCAAGAACCTGATGACGAGCCTTTGACCGAAGAAGAGCTTCGCCAATTAAAAAGCGATGCTGGATATGTGTCGGGGGAGGATGCTAAGCGTGAGTTCGGGCTACAAGTTGACTTACCATAAAGATGCAGTGAAATTCATCGCAAAGCAAGATAAGACGATTCAAGAGCGAATCGCGCAAGGTCTGAAAGGTTTGCTTGCCATCCCACCTGCTGGCGACATCAAATCGATGAAAGGTTACGTTGGCTTGTATCGACTGCGGATTGGTACGTTCCGCATTCTCTTTGAAATCCAACACAGTGAGAAAGTTATTTACATAAGAGCCATTGATTCACGCGGCAGTATCTATAAATAAGTTTTCATGAGCGCAGAAGCCTCGGCCTTTTTTTGCTGAGAGGCTTTTTTGATTTAATGAGTCCACTGGATAAGGATGTATCATTTTGAAGAATACATTTGCCACTAAGAACATTTTACTTCTGGCCTGGCCTGCTATTGTTGAAAGCTTTTTAATCAGCATAGTTGGTTTTGTAGACATGTTATTTGTTTCAAAGCTGGGTCTTGCCGAAGTAGCCGCTGTCGGTATAACGAACACAATCATGCAAATTTACTTTGCCGTATTTATGTCCATTGCGACAGCTGCAACGATCTTTATTTCTCGTGCAAGCGGTGAAAACGATGAAGCTAAAGTCCGAAACATCACATCGCAAGCTCTCTTGTTGTCACTCGTTTTAGGTTTGTTTTTTGGTGCCTTCTCATTATTTTTCTCAGAAAACATACTGTCTATCATGGGGGCAAGCCCAGACGTTCTTAAAATTGGTTTGCCTTATTTTCAGATCATTGCCGTTCCATCTCTCGTGCTCACTTTATTCTTTACAGCAGGAGCCATACTGCGCGGATCAGGGGATACACGCACTCCACTGCGTGTTGGTCTTTGGATGAATGCCGTACATATCGTACTTGATTACGTATTGATTTTCGGCGTTTTCTTTGATGGCTTTGGGATTAAGGGAGCTGCCGCAGCTACACTACTTTCCAGACTTTTCAGCACAGTTTTGCTTCTATGGTTTCTCTATAATCGAGGAATGGTTTCTCCACTGAGCATCATGTCTTTTCATATGGGGTATCTTGCAAAATTAAGTCGGTTAGCAACACCAGCAGCGTTTGAACGTTTGTTTATGAGAACGGGACAAGTTCTTTACTTCGGAATGATTATCCGAATGGGGACCGAAGTATATGCAGCTCATACTTTAACGGGCAATTTCACTATGTTCTCAACCATTGTCGGAACTGGTTTGGGTGTTGCAACGACGACTTTAATTGGGAAGAGTATAGGGGCTAATCGAATAGAAAATGTGAGAAGTTTAGCGGGAAAATCAATTTGGGTTAATTCCGCTGTGATGACGGCAGTGCTCCTCGTCGTATGGGGCTCATCATTTTGGGCTACTCAACTATTCACAGATGACCCCTTTGTCATTGGACTAATGATCACTGTTTTACTCATTGATGTGATCGCTCAACCAGCCACGGGTGTTGTGACTGCGCTTACTGCTATCTTACAAGCCGGCGGAGACACGAAATTCCCCATGTATACAACCTGGTTCGGTATTTGGGGTATACGTACCCTTGGGGTTTATATCCTGGGAGTTTACTTTGGCTTTGGTTTGGTTGGAGCATGGACAGCAATCGCAATTGATAATTATGTTCGAGCGCTTATATTATTCTGGCGATATCGATCATCTAAATGGTTAAAACAGATATAGTTTTATTGAAAGAGGTACATTAACATGCTCATAGCTGGATTTATATTCATTCTTGCTGGACTAGCAGAAATAGGTGGAGGGTATTTGATTTGGTTATGGCTGAGGGAAGGGAAACCCTTTTGGATTGGCGGTGTTGGTGGCATTTTATTAGCACTATACGGCGTCATTGCTACATTCCAATCGTTCCCTTCCTTCGGTCGGATTTACGCAGCATATGGCGGTGTGTTTATTGTACTGTCTGTTTTATGGGGCTGGGGGATTGATAAGAAGACTCCCGATCTCTACGATTGGATAGGAGCTGCTGTCTGTGTGATCGGTGTCTCTGTAATGCTGTGGGCACCGAGAAATTGACAACATGCTCAATGGTTTCTTTAGATATCGGCTTGTACTGGCTATGGATCGGTACGTTACGAATTCTCTTCGAAATCAATCAGGCATACAAACAGCGAAGCTGACACCACCCGCAAAGTAATTTACACCCAATCATCAAGGTGAAAATTTATATCTGCCAGAGTACGCGATTTGTACATTAACGTTGATTGTTCGTAAGGAATCTTCGTTTAACAGCGTATCAGACGAAATCCGCTTCCACTCATACGGATTCCTGCGAAAAAGAGATTCCCCCAAGTTATAAATATCTATTTTCTTTTCGAAAGCGGCGTGGTAGGTCTCTTTAATCTGTTGTTCAATTTCGGTTTGAGCCATCTGCGTAAGTTCTTTCTCCGAAATATCTGCATGTAGCTCGTTTACTCCAGCCTTCACCTTTACGGATATATCGAAATATACTTTGTCATATTTAACCCTTGGTGTGACGTCATACTCGGGGTTTTCTGCGACTAAAACTGCAGCAAGCTTGTTATCAGTAAACAAGTTAATGGGCAACCGAATTGTGTGTTTATTTAGCCATGGCAGTCCTCTAATTTCTTCCAGGCTCATACGTGTGTAATAGTTGTCCTTATCGTAAATCTGTATGCCTGAATACCTGAGCAACTCATGTGGTTTTTGGCCTTCCTTCCATTGCCCCTTCCGGAGAGACAATTCTGGAATATAGCTTGTTTTCGCCTTTTCGTTTGAATCCATTACAAAATTTTGAAGTCGAATCGGAGCAAGGATAGAACGCTGCCGGTAACTCTGTTCAGGGTTATGAAGAATCGATGCTTTGGGCGATAATCTGAAAAATGGAGTCGCAAGCAAGATTTCGTCGAGAGGGTCGCGCGTACTGAACACCCACGCTAGGTACCTGATCTCACGATATCGGTTGATCAGTTCCAACACCTCACCGACTTTTTGTGCCTTCAATAACCTTTCACTAAATATGATTGTTGAGATTTGTCCCCAGTTTAACCTTTGTTGCGAAGTGCTGTATAAATCATTCGCCGCTTCAGTAAATGACGAGCCTTCCCCTTTCCCCACCCAGACCGGAGGTTGTTCTGCTTTTTGCTGACCCTCCAGCTTTGCCACTGTCGAGAAATCGAGCAACTGCGCATAAATGATGTACTGACCATCTACAATGTCAATTCCAACAGCTGTTGCATAGTTCATGTTTTGCACTTCGTATTTGCTCCAGCATCCGGTGAGAAGTAGGGGGAGCAGGAGAACTGCTGTAAATTTGTGTACGTTCATTTCTACTTATCCCCTTGGCTTGTAGAATCTAGAGTATTTAGCATGTCTGGTCGAGTTTTCCGCCATCTCCATGGTATTCGGAACAAGGCATTGGCGAAGTCTTTAGATGGTGGCGATAATGGAGCCAGATAAGACAAACCACATGAACGCAATGAAGCTAAATGAGTTAAGACGATAAATAACGCAAGTAAAAATCCATAGATCCCCAAGATGGCTGCCAAAGCGAAAAGAAAGAACCGCAAAATGCTTATTGTACCAGCCAGTGACTGGCTGGATAACGTCGAGCCGAATACTTGCGTAATTGCACCTATGACAACGATTCCGGGGGACAAAAATCCTGCGCGTATGGCCGCATCCCCTAAGATGAGCCCTCCCACTACCGTAACTGTAGATCCAACTGCTGAAGGCAATCGAACACCTGCTTCCCGCAATATTTCCAAAAAGATAAGCGCGAGAAACATTTCTCCTGCCACGCCAAGAGGAATGCCTAAGCGGTTTATGCCAACTGTAGCAAGAAGGTAATACGGCAACTGATCTTGATGAAACGAAAGTATGGCAACCCAAAAACCGGGCAACAAAAGTGATATGGAGAACCCGAGAAGACGAAGCGTTTGTCCAAACGTAGACGCTAATGCAGTAAAATGGATGTCTTCCGGCGTTTTCAGTAGCAGGAACAAATTTGCCGGTGCGATCAACGCGGCTGGCGTACCATCTACGATCATCGCTACACGGCCATTCATCATGCAATTAACGGTAAAGTCTGGTCTTCCCGTATAGCCCATTAAAGGAAACAAAGCTTTTGTCGGTTCCATTAGCTCTTCTAGTTGAGTGGCACTGAATGCTCCATCAATGTCAAGGCGGTCCAATTTCGTCTTAATATCTTGAACAATTTTCGGATCAACAATGTCTTGCATATAGAGAATGGCAATGGTTGTTTTTGTTCGGACACCTACGGTTTTCGTTTCGTATACCATGCTGGTTGACTTGATTCGTTTTCGAATTAACGCAACATTGACACCGATTTCCTCAACAAAACCGTCTTTCGGCCCGCGAACGGAGACTTCGATATGGGATTCTTCGGGCTTGCGTGCCGGTTTTTTCGATATATCGAGGGAGAACAATGAAGTTAGCGCCGGAATAAACAACAGCAGCTTTCCTTCAAAAATGTCCGTTTCGGATTTCTGCTCCCAATCCTCGAAGGAAATGATCTCAAGCTGTAATTGACTTGACTCAAGAAGTTCCTGATTGTTTTGAAAACCGAGATGTTCATAAAACCGAGTCAAGTGAGGAAGCACCACATCCTGAATGAGTTGTTGGTTGTCACATAACCCATCGCAATACAGCAAAACGATCCTCGATTGATCGTCTCCAGCTACTAATTTATAAACATGATGCTTTACATCACAGCACATTTGGAAACGTTGAAGAAGGTTTTGTTCATTCAGAGGCTGTGAATCAGGCGACACTTTTAGTGTAGATGACTTTACGTCCTTTGAACGTTTATTTTTGAAGAATTTCCTCATCATCTCTCACACACTCCCTTTACTCCGTGTTGAAATAAATATTCTCGAAATGTACACGAGCATGATTCCTAAGGTAAAGATACAAAACGAAGGGAAGTAATAGCGACTGAGCAGCTCTTGAAAAAGCATATCGCTGATTGGCAACAGTGTAGCCCCCAACATCCATAAGGCACCCAGAAACATAGGCAACCACCAATACCTTTGCATTTTCCACAATTCGCTTAAGAGATACAGCGATAGAGAAACTCGAATGTACATCCCGGATAGCCATTGGTAAATTGAGAGAAAATCAACATGTTCTACATATTCGCCTAGTCGAACCATCCTCCATTGTGCGTAAGCGGGATATCGTTGATGTGCCGCTTCATCAGGTCCAAACATCGCAATCGAGCCCATTAAAGGACCTATCGTAAGTCCGCATAGTAAGATGCACATAATCATTAGGCTTTTGAAACCCGGCTTCTTTGTTAACTTGTGCTGAAGCAAGGTAAGCACCATCAATTCCAACAATCCCCCAGCTGCGTAGGGAATACCTTTCCAAAGTGGAGGTGTCCCGTTTTCGAGATAAGGCAAGAGCAGGGTGTAGTCTTTAAACTGAAAGTTTGCAGCCATCACGAAGTCGCCTAGAATAACAACAAAAGGCAGCAATATTCCACTTAAAATTGCAATGGTGCGAAGCCCTTGAAATGCCGCAAAAAAGCATCCGATCAGCGTTGTTCCAGCAAGAACAAGCATAGGTGTTTGAGGCATATATGTTGCAATCGTCCATGTTGTAGTATCCTTTAAGGAAATGAACCCCATAAACCATACAAGCACACTGTATAGGACAATTAAGGCTGCTGAGAAAAATCTTCCGAAGGATTTCGTTAACCAATCCCGAACATGTATACCGTTCATGTTGTTTAGGATAATACTCAGAATGCCAACCCATATTGGCGAACAGATTAATACAAGAAGTACCACAAGCCAGGCATCTCGTCCCGAAGCACTGAGCAATAACGGGAGGATAATAACATGGTTAAGCAATCCTGCTGAAAGCAAAATGATCATGTATGACTGCAACACCGAAATTTTTTGCATTAACTCACCGCATCCTCATAAAATTCCATCTTTAATTTTGCTTCGAAGCATTTATTCCCATATTGTCTCATTAAGAATGCATTTGTATACTGGATTTGTTAGTGCAATTCCGATTCTGGCCATTAGGAACTTACTCGGAGAGGATCAAGTCAAACGTAATTGGGAGCTGGAGGAATTAATTGAACATGTATTTTTCTTGCAATCACAGATGCCCAACAAGGAGTACAACGAGATCATTAATAATTCCCCATAATAATTACAAGTGCTTGTGGGTGGTTTCAGCTTCACTGGTACTGCCCGCGATCACGACGAGAAAGTGGCTTGCATACGCGCAAAAGAAAAAGCTGCAAGATCCCCGACGTTATCTTTGAAGGGGGTCTGCAGCTTTTATACATTAATGGTGTTCGTAATGGGAATGGCCACTCGATTCTTTAGCGCTCTTCATCTGAATGAGTTGCTCCACAGCTTTTGAACCAACAGCAAACCGCTTGATAGGTAAAACCTTCTCATTCTTTGCACTTATTCTGGATTGAACGAGATAAATACCTTCATTTGAGATGGAATGTGAGACTGAATACACGCCAGGAGAAGATTCGGTTGCTTTTACCGTTACGGCGGCTTCTCTATTTCCTTCTGGCCAAAAAATAAACTCCGCTTTTTCTGCATGTTCCAATGGTCGATTGTTCTTAAATACCTCAACGGAAAAGCTACTCTCGCTGCCTAAATCAAGTTGTTTGGGGAGATGCAAATCTACAGTAAGATGTGGTGGAAGTCCGCTTTCATCGGTTTCAGCTATCTTCGCAGTACAGCCGGAAACTATAACGCCCAAAAGCAATATGACTCCTAATAACACCATGCATTGTGTATTGACACTCATGATTAAATTATTCACCCCTCAGATCGAAAACCAATGGCGTAATGGCTTTATTCTTCGAATAATAAGTAAATCGAGCAACAGAATGATTAGGATGGACAGTCCGACTAAAGGCATAATAGCCCCGCATATAAGCATGATAAGAATCACACCCATTGTAACTTTAGTATTCTCTGGTTTACTCGGAGCACCAAGCTTACCTTCAGGTTTACGCTTGCGCCACATAATGTAAGAGCTGACAGCTGTTAAAATAAGTCCTATACAAGCGACCAAACCCAGAAGTTGATGGGGAAGACCGAAGAGTCTTCCTTAATGGAATGCTATGCCGTATGAAATAGCTTTTGCCATAATACCATAATCCGCAAAGCGGACATCTGTTAGAACTGCATCACTACATTGATCCAAATGAAGGGTAGCATTATTTCCCGGCTTTCCATGAGAAGTCGAGGCAGTAAACACCCCGGTATCACCTATTGGCAAAGTAATTGTATAAGGCTTTGCAACGTTTTTATCGTTAACAATTCCCACAATATCGTCAACGCTTAAAGGAACATACCCCCCTCCGGCGGAATGAGGAACCGGAAGATTCTGAGCTGCCCATGGCAAGTCTTCGGCAATATCTTTTGCAACTGTAACTGATTTGGGCTTTTCACCAAAGCTATAGGCAAAAGGAGGGGCGTTCGTATTCGTCGAATTGGCCAGCTTATCAATCTGTTCCCCCATAATCCCCGACCAAGGTAACCCGCTAGCGATAATGACCAGTAACACAAGGGAGAGCCAAAAAGCCGGTACAGCATGTATATCACGCCAGAATAGCCGACTTCCTGGCTTGCTAAGCCTTGGGAGAACGGTCCCCCAAATGGAAGACTTATTGCGCGGCCACCATAAATACAAGCCTGTTAACAACAATATAACCGCCCAGCATGCCGCCAGTTCTACAAGACGATTAGCAAATGTCCCCCCAACAACTAGCTCACTGTGAAGTTTCTTAAAAAATGCAGTGAACGTCTTATCACTATTTAACATTCCGAGCACTTCTCCATTGTAAGGGTCAACATACGTTGTCGTTGGAGTTCCGCTTGAGTTAACCGACATTTTATAACTGGAGTCCCTAGTATCCGGTAGGGTAATAGCAGAGACCTTTAATCCAGGATGATCTTTCTCCGCTTTCTCTATAACAGCTGCTGGAGACATCGGGGGTGTCCCAACCTCGCGTACAACCAGCATATCCTTGTAAAGATACCCTTCTATTTGAGGTTTAAACAAATAAACGGCACCGCTAAATGCTAAAATGATCAAAAAAGGAGCAAAAATGATACCCGCGTAAAAATGCCATCTCCACACTGACTGATAGATTGCTTGCTTCAATCCTTTATTTTGATTATTTGTTAACTCAGTACTCATGTTACCGAACCTCGCCCTCCAAGTGTCTATACATCTATTAATATATGATATTTATCCAGTAGCGTTGCATAAACACTGACATGACAAAGAGTCTGAATTGTCAGAAATTAAGCCTCTCCGGCCATGGGCTAAAAACTCATGGGGCCGCTAATCAGGCAGTCTTT
>JBEPYM010000069.1:0-15365 GCA_041641375.1 Paenibacillus sp. | reverse complement strand
TCTGCCGGTGTCGACGGGAACGGGCAGAAGGAGCTGATCGAGGCGTTAACCGGTCTGCGGCCGATTAGCGGCGGCAAGGTTATGCTGAAAGGGATCGAGCTCACCGGAGCGACTCCTCGGACGATTACTGAGGCCGGGCTATCGCTTATTCCGGAGGATCGGCATAAGCACGGATTGGTGCTTGATTTCTCCGTCAGCGAAAACATGGTACTCAATACGTATTTTCACGGGAGGTTCAGCTCCGGCGCTTTTCTGGATGAGAACGCTATCCGCAAGCATGCAGAGCGGCTCGCCGCCGAGTTTGACGTGCGGACATCGTCCATTGACAATCCAGCACGCTCGATGTCGGGCGGCAACCAGCAGAAGGCGATTATCGCTCGAGAGGTAGACCGAAATCCGGAGCTGCTGATCGCGGCGCAGCCGACCCGCGGGCTCGATGTCGGCGCTATCGAATATATTCACAAGCGGCTCGTGGAGCAGCGCAATAAAGGAAAGGCGATCCTGCTCGTTTCCTTCGAGCTGGATGAAATTTTGCATGTGTCCGACCGAATTGTGGTCATCTACGAAGGTCGGCTCGTCGGAGAAGTGGACCCAAAGCAGACGAATGACCGCGAGCTCGGACTGCTGATGGCGGGCAGCAGCCAAAGGAGTGTGGCATCGTCATGAATAAATGGGTTCGTGCGTTATCATCCGATTCCTGGCTTGTTCCGTTTGTATCCATCGCTCTGGGACTGACGTTCGGCGCGATCGTGATGCTGCTCGGAGGCTACAATCCGATTGCCGCTTATTTTTTCCTGCTGCGCAAAATCTTCGGCAATGCGTATGATTTCGGCGAGACGGTGCGCACGATCGCGCCGCTCGTGCTGACCGGCTTGTCGGTTGCGTTCGCGTTCCGTACAGGACTGTTCAACATCGGCGCGGAAGGCCAGTTCATTATGGGGATGACCGGTGCGATTCTGGTCGGCATCGCGCTAGATGCGCCCTGGTTTATTCATGCGCCGGTCGCCGTTGTAGTTGGCGGACTGCTGGCCGGTATGTGGGGAGCGATCGCCGGGTATTTGAAGTCGGCCCGCGGCGTTAATGAGGTCATCTCGACGATTATGCTCAACTGGGTTGCGCTCAATTTGTCCAACTACCTGATCCGCTTCTATCTGGAGCCCGGTCAGCAGCGCACCTATTTTGTCAAGGATTCGGCATCCCTTGAAATTCCGCTGCTGATGGAGCTGTTCGATCATGCGCGGCTGCATTGGGGTATTCCGCTGTCGCTGCTTACTGCTTATCTATGTTATGTCTTTTTGTGGCGGACGAAGCAGGGCTTTGAGCTGCGGGCGGTGGGCCTAAATCCGGACGCAGCACAGTACGCCGGTATGAATGTCGGACGGAATGTGGTCAAGGCGATGTTTATCTCCGGCTTGATTGCAGGGCTCGCGGGGGTGTTTGAGGGACTTGGCGTGTTCAAATATCAAATTTTGACGACGGCGTTCCATGGGTACGGGTTTGACGGGATCGCGGTCGCCTTGCTCGGCGCGAATCACCCGTTCGGTGTTGTCCTCGGTGCGACCTTGTTCGGCGGACTCACGTACGGCTCATCGGGGATGAGCTTCGGTGCGGACGTTCCGATTGAAATTATCCGTGTCGTGATCGGCTCGGTCATCTTCTTTGTTGCGGCTCCGGGCATTGTAAAATGGGTGCTGCGACCGATGCTGCAGAAGAAGGCGGAGAAAGGAGCGGGGGCCCAATGAATGTGCTTCAAGTGCTCGGCGAGCTGATGAATACGACGCTGGTGTTTTCCACTGCGTTGATTTTCGCGGCGATCGGCGGCTTATACTCCGAACGCTCAGGAGTCGTCAATATTGGCTTGGAAGGGATGATGGTCGCAGGTGCGTTCGCGGCTGCGGTTGCCGGCTATTATTCGGAGGAGCTTGGGCTGGGCGTAGTCTCGCCATGGACGGCTCTGGCCGCGGCTGCGCTGTTCGGGATGGCGTTCGCGCTTATTCATGCGGTAGCTTCGGTAACCTTTCGTGCGGATCAGGTCGTCAGCGGCGTCGTAATCAACTTCCTCGCTGTCGGGATGTGCCTGTTTCTGGTCAAAATGCTCTTCCATGGGGATGGCGAGACGCCGACCTTGGACGACGCAGTGTTCTCCAAGCTGCGGATCGAGGGGCTGTCGGATATCCCGCTTATCGGACCGATTTTCTTTAATCAGTACCCGACAACGTACTTGGCCGTTGCGCTGTGCTTCTTTACCTGGTATGTGCTGTTTCGCCAGCCGTTCGGCCTTCGCCTGCGTGCGGTCGGCGAGCATCCGGGTGCAGCCGATACGGTCGGCATCAAGGTAGCGCGCATGCGCTATGTCGCGGTGCTCATCAGCGGCGCGCTCGCCGGGCTTGGAGGCGCGACCATTACGCTGACGACAACGAGTAACTTCTCGCATACGACGATCTCCGGTCAAGGCTTTATCGCGCTGGCGGCGCTTATCTTCGGCAAGTGGCATCCGCTCGGTGCGCTGGGCGCCGCCATCTTCTTCGGACTCGCACAGGCGATTCGCAATTTCGTGCAGCTGTTCGAATGGTCGGCCCATATTCCGCAGGAGTTTATCTTTATGCTGCCGTATGTGCTGACGATTCTGGTGCTGGCCGGTGCGGTCGGACGCGCTCGCGCGCCTTCGGCACTGGGGCAGCCGTACGATCCGGGCAAGCGGTGAATGTAGAAGCTGTCAAGACATCATGCTTGACAGCTTTGTTTTTTTTCGCTAAGATAATACCCGTGACTGATTAGACTGTAAAGGGTTTTCCCTTGACGATCATGTGCTGGAACGGAAGGGGCGCTTGGACAGTGTCGGATGCGCTGGAGAAGACTACCCGTATCAATATGCTGTTCGATTTTTACGAGCCGTTGCTCACGGAGAAGCAGCGAACGTTTCTGCGGTATTATTTTCACGATGACTATTCGCTGGGCGAGATTGCGGCTGAATCCGGCATTTCTCGTCAGGCCATATATGAACATATTAAGCGTGCGGAACAGACGCTGAACGAATATGAAGACAAGCTCCGGCTGCTGGCGCTGCATGAACGCAGAGTGGGGCTTCTGGAGGAGCTTGCCGGATTAACGGAATCCGGAGAGCCAGACATGAAGCGAATTCGGGAGCTAGCCTCGAGGCTGAGCGAGATCGGGTAACAGGGAAGGAGTGAGGATATGGCGGCATTTGAGAGCTTGTCTAACCGATTGCAGAGTGTATTTAACAAGCTGCGCGGCAAGGGCAAGCTGACCGAAGACGATATCGGGGACGCGATGCGCGAGGTAAGACTGGCGCTGCTGGAGGCGGACGTAAACTTCAAGGTCGTGAAGGACTTTGTCGCCCGTGTGAAGGACAAGGCGCTTGGCCAGGAAGTGATGAAGAGCTTTACGCCCGGCATGGTCGTGGTCGATATCGTAAACAAAGAGCTGACCGAACTGATGGGCGGCTCCAATGCGAAGCTGGCTCGTTCGAACCGTCCGCCTACCGTCATTATGATGGTCGGCCTGCAGGGCGCGGGCAAGACGATGACGACGGGCAAGCTGGCGAAGCTGCTGCAGAAGCAGAATCACAGGCCGCTGCTCGTTGCCGGCGATATTTACCGACCGGCTGCGATCAAGCAGCTTCAGGTGCTGGGCGAGCAGCTGAAAGCGCCGGTATTTACGCTGGGCGACCAGACAAGTCCGGTCGAGATTGCAAAGCAGGGCGTCGCCCATGCGAAGCAGCACGGTCATGACTACGTCATTATCGATACCGCGGGACGTCTTCATATCGACGAGACGCTGATGGAGGAGCTGAAGCAAATCTCCTCGTCCGTCGAACCGAACGAGACCCTGCTTGTCGTCGATGCGATGACGGGCCAGGATGCGGTGAACGTTGCGGAGCACTTCAACAGCTCATTGACGTTGACCGGCGTCGTGCTGACGAAGCTGGACGGCGACACGCGCGGCGGTGCGGCGCTCTCCGTCAAAGCCGTCACCGGGCTGCCGATCAAGTTCGCGGCAATCGGAGAGAAGCTGGATGCGCTTGAGCCGTTCCATCCGGAGCGGATGGCGTCGCGGATTCTCGGAATGGGCGATATGCTGTCGCTGATCGAGAAGGCGCAGGCGAACATCGATACCGAGAAGGCCAAAGAGATGGAGCGCAAGATGCGCAAGGCCGAGTTTACGCTGGACGATTTCGTCGAGCAGATGGAGCAGGTTCGCAAGATGGGACCGCTCGATCAGCTGCTTGAGATGATTCCGGGCATGAACGCGAAGGCGCTCAAGGGCATGAATGTCGATGAGAAGCAGCTTGCGCGCGTCGAGGCGATCGTGAAATCAATGACCAGACAGGAACGCGATAAGCCGGAGCTGATCAATCCGTCCCGCAAGAAGCGGATTGCAGCAGGCAGCGGCAACACGGTGGCTGATGTCAACCGTTTCCTGAAGCAATTCGAGGACATGCGCAAGATGATGAAGCAGCTATCCAGCATGCAGGGCAAGGGAAAGAAGGGGCTCGCCGGCATGAAGAACATGCTTGGCGGCGGCGGTCGTCCGAGGTTCCCGTTCCGCTAGCTGTCAGACTAGAGCTTGTATTTCGTTAAGGAGGTGAAAGTTTACATGGCAACTCGCATCCGTCTTAAGCGTATGGGCGCTCACAAAGCTCCTTTTTACCGCGTCGTGGTGTCCGATTCCCGTTCCCCGCGCGACGGCCGCTTTATTGAAGAGATCGGTACGTACAACCCGGTCACTCAACCGGCGCTCGTCAACATCGACGAAGAGAAAGCCCTTAAGTGGCTTCAAAGCGGCGCGCAAGCGTCCGATACGGTTCGCAACCTGCTTAGCAAAGCAGGCGTGCTGAAGAAATTCCACGATTCCAAGCTGCAGAAGTAATCTGCCTTCTGAACGGAGGTTCGATCGAAGATGGAACAGTTAATCCGAACGATTGCCAGCCGGCTCGTGGACCATCCGGACGAGGTGCGGATTCGCGTAACGGAGGACGACCGTTCAATAACGTACGAATTGTCGGTTCACCCTGACGATGTCGGCAAGGTGATCGGCAAGCAGGGACGCATCGTCAAGGCGCTGCGTACTGTCGTGACTTCCGCTGCGGTAAAGGACAACAAGCGTGTGAATGTAGAAATCGTATCGTAGCATCGTATCATGGGTAAGAGGGTTAGAGGCGGCACTAGCGCCTCTAGCCTTTTTTCCTTGTGAGGTATATATGCAGTGATGAGGAGGTGGGGGCATGGTGGAGGAAAAGCTGTATTCGGTCGGCAAAATTGTCAACACGCACGGCATACGTGGAGAGGTCAAGGTGCTGCTGCAGACGGATTTTCCGGAAGAGCGATTTGTGATAGGAAATACGTTGATTGCGGTTCATCCGGAGGATTCCGCGCAGCGTATCATCGTTAGGATTGAGAAATCGCGCGAGCAGAAGGGCCTGTATTATATCGGGTTCGAGGGGTATACCAACATCAATCAGGTGGAGCGGTTCAAGGGTTGGATGCTTAAGGTGACGCCTGATCAGCTGCTTGAGCTGGAGGACGACGAATTTTATTATCACGAAATTGTCGGATGCACGGTTGTGACGGATGAGGGAGAAACGCTTGGCACGGTGAAAGAAATTTTGTCGCCGGGCGCCAACGATGTGTGGGTGGTGAAGCGTCCGAACGGCAAGGATGTGCTCATTCCGTATATTGACGACGTTGTCTTGGACGTTGACGTGGAAGCGAAGCGGATTCGTATTCACTTGATGGAAGGCTTGATCTGACGTGAAAATCGATGTGCTGACGCTGTTTCCTGCCATGATTGAAGGGGTGACCGGAAGCTCGATCTTAGGAAAAGCCCAGGAAAAAGGGGTGCTGGAGGTTCGGGTGACGGACTTCCGCGAGTTTTCGACGAACAAGCACCGGACAGTGGATGATTACCCGTATGGCGGAGGCGGAGGGATGGTGCTGAAGCCGGAGCCGCTGTTTGCGGCTGTGGAAAGCATGACGAATCCGGGTGTGAATGAGGCTTCGGAGACAGCGAAGCGGAAGCCGAGAGTCATCTTGATGTGCCCGCAAGGAGAGCGCTACACGCAACGCAAGGCGGAAGAGCTGGCTAAGGAGGAGCATCTGATCCTGGTATGCGGCCATTACGAGGGCTACGATGAACGAATTCGCGAGCATCTGATCACGGATGAGCTGTCGCTTGGCGACTTTGTGCTGACCGGCGGGGAGATCGCGGCGCTGGCTGTCATTGACAGTGTCGCGCGGCTTCTGCCCGGCGTACTCGGCAATGAGTCCTCTGCGGTTACGGACTCCTACAGCACCGGCTTGCTTGAATATCCGCATTATACGAGGCCTCCTGATTTCCGCGGCTGGAAGGTGCCGGATGTGCTTGTCTCAGGCGATCATGCGAAAATTGACGAATGGCGCAGACGTGAATCGCTTCGCCGCACGCTGGAGCGCCGCCCGGACCTGCTCGACGCGCCGTACCTGCTGCTGGATAAGAAGGATCGCAAGTGGCTCGAGGAGCTGCGTCAGGAGCAAAACCGTACCTATGAATAATGTCTCCAAGTACTTGACGGAGCGCAAAAAGCCCTTTCAGACACCTGATGAACAGGAAGCGAAAGGGCTTATTGCTGTTCGTTACGACTTGGCTGGCAGCGGAACGGCGCGGGAACCGCCGAATACGCGCATGTACATCACTGCACATAACAGGAAAATCGCGGCGAAGATCAGCATCAGATTCGGATAGACGGCATGGGCCGGTTCGTTCGTGAAGCCGACAGTCGTGAACTGGAGCACACTCCAATCAAGCGCCCTGGAAACGACAGCGGTGCCGACAGCAGCCGAGATAAAGCCGACGAGGTTAAACAGCCCCATTCCGACGCCGGTCTGCTCCATGCTGAGCGTCTGCGAGATCGTATTGGCAAGCGAGGTTTGGATGAACGAGAAGCCGATATACATCGGCAGCAGCGCTCCAGCCAGCAGCCACGGATTCAAGCCTAACAGGATCGCGAGAAGCAGCATGCTGATAATGAGACAGGCCGAGCCGGCGTACATCACGATCGGATTGCCGCGCTTGTCGGCCAGATTGCCGCCCAGCGTACCCGATACGACTGCGCTGATCGCTCCGGGAAACATAATCCAGCCGATCGTGACCGTGCTGAGTCCGTAAAGCGCCGTGAGCATAAGCGGCACGATGAACATAATGCCCATGACGGCACAGAACAGCAGGAACCCGACGATGATACCCGTCCGGTATTTCAAGTTGCGAAGCAGCGAGGGGTCAATAAACGGATCCTTCACTCGCCGAATATGAAGAATAAACCAGACAATCGCAACAACGCCGATCATTCCGGCAATCCCGTTCGATTCCGTCAGAAACAGCACCGTTGCGGCAAGCCCAACCGACAGGAGCGCCGCCCCGGCAATATCGATTCGGCCGCCGCCGGTTGTCTCGTCGGGAAGCTCCCTGCTGAAATAAGGGATAGCCGCAAGCGAAGCAAGCGGAATCAGAAACAACAGCGACCAATGCAGCGTTCCGGAGACGAAGCCGCCGATAACCGGTCCGACACCGATGCTGAATGCAACGGTTGAGGTGAGAATGCCAAACACCTTACCGCGTGCTTCCGGTGCGAAATAACGGGCGATGATAACCATGATAAGCGCCGGGATCGCTGCCGCGCCTGCACCCTGAATCGCTCTTGCGGCAATGACTGCCGGGTAATAGGCTTGCAGGGAAATGCCGATCAAAGATCCGGCATTATAAATGAGAATGCCGATAATGATAAGCTTCTTCAAGCTGTATGTATCGGACAGCTTCCCATAAATGACCGAACCGATGCCGAACGTAATGACGAAGCTCGTAATGACCCAGGCTACACCGGAAGGAAGCAGGCCGTATTGGGCGGCGATGCTCGGGGTAGATACGTTAAACACCGTTTCGTTCAATACGCCAAAAAAGATAATGTAAATGATCCACGGAATAGCGGTTTTGACGTTGATCGTTTTTCCTTGCGGCACAGCTTTCGAATCGGAACTCATTCCCATACTCATAAATCTCTTCACACCTTTTTTTCTATTTTCAATCTTGGTCAAGAGTATTGTACCATGGAGCATTCCCGCACAGGTACGGTACAATTCCTTATAGGTGAATTCTCCCAACTGCCTCTCATTATACTGGATGACGATGACAACGTGCTGTCAGTGTTAATGAACTTGGAACGATGGGTAGCTCAAAAAAAAGACTGCCGAGCCGGCAGTCAGTTTCGAGCATGTAGGTGTGTTCAAAAGTGGCGTCTAGTCTTGACGATTCAGCTCCAGCGCTTTCGCCACAAAGCCATCTGCACGCGTTAGCAGGGAGGAGGCTTCCTCCGAGCCGACGCCAGCCAGCAGCATGACAATGGCCGTCTTCACATGCTGGCCGGACTCCTCAAATGCGCGCTCCATCGGTTCGCCCGATACACCGGTCGCCATCGTGATGATCCGCTTCGCTCTTGCCACCAGCTTCTCGTTGGACGGGTTCAGATCGACCATCAGATTGCCGTATACTTTGCCGATGCGGATCATCGAGGCGGTAGTCAGCATATTGACGATAAGCTTCTGTGCTGTACCCGCCTTCATGCGGGTGGAGCCAAGCACCGCTTCCGGGCCAACGACAGCCTCAAGGATGATGTCGGCATAACCGCACATCGGCGTACCTGCGTTGTTCGTAAGACCGACGACACAAGCGCTGAGCTCACGCGCCCGCTGCATGGCGCCCAGCACATACGGAGTACGTCCGCTTGCGGCGATGCCCACGACAACATCGTTGGCGCCTACGGCAAGCTGGTCGATATCCCTCGCGCCGCCCTCCGGACTGTCTTCCGCACCTTCAACCGGGTCCTTGATCGCCTGAAACCCTCCTGCAATAAGTCCTACGACCATGGAGGGGTCCGTTCCATATGTAGGCGGACACTCGGAAGCGTCAAGCACCCCGATGCGGCCGCTCGTTCCCGCACCGACATAGATCAGTCGACCGCCTCGGCGAAAGGCATCCACAATGCAGTCGACCGCCTTGGCGATCTGCGGTATAATGGACCGAATTCGCTCGGCGATCAGCCGATCTTCGTCGTTGATCAAGTACAGGATACGCTCGGAGTCGAGCCGATCAATATCACGTGTGCGTTCATTCGACTGCTCTGTCGTCAAGCTGCTCAGCAGTTCGTTCAAATCTTGTATACTCATCTGTCAAATTCCTCTCTTCGATCATTCATGGAGCCCCGTACTCCCCGAACAGCTTGCGTGCCAGCAGGGCGGCGCCTTCCCCCGACGTGCGGTCCGCCGGATCATGGAAGGTAAGTGCCGGGTAACGCGCTTGCAGGGCTCCCGTAAATTCCTTGCGGAAGGCGGGGGAATAGGTGAACACGGAGCCGGTCAGCACGACGTCCGCCTGCTGCAGCCATTCGTGCTTGGATATCAGTGCGGCAGCGGTACGAGACAAATCGAATGCGTTTCGCTTCAGAATTGAAACGGCTGCTTCATCGCCTTCCTCGGCAGCGCGTATGGTAAATTCGGCGAATGCGGCAATATGCGATTTCACGATCTCCGGACGATAGATGTATCCCTTCAGCTCTTCCGGTGAAGTCCAGCCGTACGCCTGTAGTGTCTTATTTGTAATTAACGTCGCAGAATCGACCCCGTCGTAGCTGCGCATGATTACCTGTAACGTTTCCAGTCCTATTGCATATCCGCTGCCTTCGTCACCGAGCAGATGACCCCAGCCGCCTGCCCGATATCGGCCGCCATCCGGCGTATTGCCGAACGTGTTGGAGCCGGTGCCGGAAATGATGAGCACGCCTTCCTCCTGTCCGAGGGCAGCCATCAGTGCAATATCCGCTTCATTGCGAATTTCAATCGGACAAGCGAGGCCGGAGGTGTGTTGCCAGCGAGCCAGCACGTCCAGCACAGCCTGCTTCTCCGTAGCGGAATCGACGCCCGACAGCCCCAGACAAATCCCGCCGCAGCGATCAGCTCCGGCTGCCCGGCTTTCAGCAATAACCAATTCAAGCAGACGGACAAGCTCCTGCATGGCGGCATCGAATCCGACCGCATACGGATTGGTGGAGCCGCCTCTTACGGCGGAGAAGATGCTACCGCTAAGGGTCATACCTACCGCTTCTGTTTTTGTGCCGCCGCCATCCACACCGATATAGGTCTTCATTCGAATCGCTCCCAGTATTTGATCATTTGGGTATTCCCAACGATGCGATATTGTATTCGAGTATAATGAAAAAATGCAAAGATGTAAAATAAAATTTTAGACAATAAAATATATCTTGAAATATTGTTTCACAGCTCATATAATAAAGCCATCCAACCGATGTGGAAGCGATACCAATAGCTAGCATCGCAGTGGAAGCATATTCTTGCCGAATAAAGGAGGTGTAGCTCATGAACGGCGGACTTGTCAGGCTTCGCGAAGTGTTTGACGAATTAAATCCATCTGAACGCAAGGTCGCAGCTTACATACTGCAATCTCCGGCCGATATGGTCCATCAATCCGTCGCCCAGCTTGCGGAAAGCAGCGGTGCAAGCCAAGCAGCCATTATTCGTCTTTGCAAAACGATGGGGCTGAAAGGTTATCAGGATTTGAAGCTCAAGGTTGCCGGTGATCTGCAGCAATCGGAGCCGCTCGATGGCTATCAGGACATCCGGCCGGATGATACGGTTCAATCGATGATCCAGAATGTATCCAGCAACAACATTCAATCCATTCGCGATACGATCAAAGTGATCGATCCCATTAGTGCGGAGCGCGCGATCATGGCGGTGGGCCGGGCCAAGCGTATTTACTTTTACGGAGTTGGCGCCTCGAATTTGATTGCGATGGATGCGCAGCAGAAATTTTTGCGTATCGGGATGACGTGCTTTTCCTTCGCTGATCCCCATGTACAGCTTACGACTGCGGTTACATTGACAGCGGACGATGTTGCTGTGTGCATTTCCTACTCCGGGGAAACAAGCGAAGTGCTTCGGATAGCCAAACTGGCCAAGGACAGAGGCTGTCCCGTCATTTCGATTACCAAATACGGAGATAACGCGCTGACCCGGATTGCGGATGTGCCGCTGCATACGTCGGCGACGGAGCATGAAATTCGAAGCGGCGCGATGGCGTCCCGGATCGCGCAGTTGAATGTTGTCGATATTCTCTATGTCGGCGTAGCAAGCCGAACTTATGACCGCTCCGTGAGCTATCTCGACCAAAGCCGGCAGGCGATTCGCAAGCACTAATTATATGTATAGGGGTTGATGGTACGTGAAGAAACAATGGCTCGTGACTACACTTGCTTTGACCATGGCACTCGGGACCGCATGCGGCGGCGGCAAGCCGGCCGACGGAGCGAAGCCAGGCGCAGCGCAAACACCGGACAAGAAAGCAGAAGCGAAACCGGACACCGTTCAAGTATGGACGTATCCCGTACACGCGAAATATGAGGATGATTTGAAGGCGCTGATCGCGGACTTCAACAAGCAGTATCCGCATATTACCGTTCAATACGAAATGCTTTCCTGGGCGGAAGGACCGAAGAAATTCGACGTTGCCCTGAACTCGGGAAATCCACCCGATCTGTATTTCCATAGCGTTGAAGGCCAATATGTCTCGACCGGTTTGGCGCTTCAGCTGGATAAATACATGACACCGGAAATCAAAAACGATTATTTGCCGGGAACACTCGAGCTGGGTCAAATCCAGGGCAAGCAATATGGCCTCCCGATCTACCAATACCAGTGGACATGGGGCGGCAACAAGCGCATTCTGGAAGAAGCAGGCATCGATTGGAAGAAGATTCAGAAGGAAGGCTGGACGTGGTCCCAATTCCTCGAAGCAGGCAAGAAGCTGACCAAGAAGCTTCCGAACGGCACGACGCAATATGGTCTTGTTACGGATGGCAATGGCGCCAACCTCGACTTCTTCGAAATGCTGACGCGCAACGCAGGCATTCCCGATGTACTCGACAAGGATGGAAAATTCCAGCTGAATGACAACCGGATTGTCGACACGATGAAGTTTGTCCAAACGATGCTGAAGGACGGCATTATGCCGAAGGAGACGGCGGCATTGGCGGCTGCCAAACGTACCGAAATGTTCTATGGCGGTCAAGCGGCCATTATTTCCAAAGCGATTCCTTATTATGACGTTATCGTCGCCAACCGCAACAAGGATATCGATGCAGGCAAAGTGCAAGGCGAGAAGATTGATTTCGTCCTGCTGCCGGTTCCATATAAGGATGGCGCGAAGCCGCAAACCATTATGGGCGGCGAGGGCTATGTGGCGTTTAAGCAGAAGAACGACAAGGGCGAGGAGCATGCGAAGAATACGTTCCTCGTGATGGAAGCGCTCAGCGGCGCGAAAGCGGGCAACTCCGCAAACGAGCTGTGCTTGCCGTTCGTACGCAAATCGCAAGCGAAGGAATTCGAAGGCAAGAGCCTCGCGAAGAAGGAAAATGCAGAAGCAGCGAACCTGCTTGCCAAGCAAATGGCGCCACAGGTTGTCCTGAACCTTGATGTGGAGAAGGCAGCAAAGATGAAGCAGTTCAAGGATCAGGTTGTGAAGCCGAACATCCAGGCGCTGTATGCCGGTGAGAAGGCGCCGGAAGCAATCGCCGAAGACTTCAAAAACAAAGCGAAACAAATTATCGGTCAATAAATCAGATGGTTTTCGGGAAGCGGGCGTCCCGATTCGAGCATGCGAATCGCCGCCGCTTCCCTTTCCTTTTAGACAGAAAGCGAGGAACGGAGCATGAGAACGGCCAGCAGGGTGGGGCAACCGCCGTCCCGGTTCGTGCGTTTTGTTCGCGATTACGGCTGGGCCTATCTATTTATTTTAGCGCCTGTGCTGTTGTTTGCGGTGTTTACGCTTTATCCGGTAGCAACAGCGTTTATTATGAGCTTTCAGAAATACAACATCATGAAATCGACCTGGGTCGGCTTCGCGAATTACGAGCGTATGCTGACAGACGACATCTTCTGGAAATCGATGAAAAACACGGTGATTTTCACGGTCGCCACGGTGCCCGTCAACATTATCATCACGTTTGTGCTCGCCTTTTTTGTTTTTCAGATGAAGCAATCGGCTCAAACCTTTTTTAAGGCGGTCCTTTATTTGCCGACTGTGGCCTCGGGTGTTACGCTGTCTCTCGTCTGGCTCGCCATTTTTGACCCGACCAAAGGCGGATTACTCAATCGCTTCCTCGGTATGTTCGGAGTGGATCCGGTCGTATGGCTCGGACAATCGAGCACAGCGCTGTTCTCGCTTATTTTGATGAATTGGCTGGGCTCCCATGGTGCGGGCATTATTCTGTACCTCGCCGCGATGGGCGGCATACCAAAATCGCTGTATGAAGCGGCCGATATCGACCACGCGAGCGGCTGGTCCAAATTTGCGAAAATTACGTGGCCGCTGCTGAAGCCGACCACCTTATATTTGCTCGTAACCGGTGTTATCACCTCGTTCCAGGTTTTTATCGCCGTATATTTGATGACGCAGGGCGGTCCAAACTTCGCGACGACAACGATCGCCTATCTGATTTACGAAACCGCGTTTAAATTTTATGAATTCGGCCTCGCTTCGGCGCAGTCGTTTGTGCTCGCCGGACTCATCATTCTCGTATCGGTCATTCAGTTCAAAGTATTCTCGACCGATATCGAATATTAGGAGGCTGCGGACATGTCAAGCAGAGCAAAGTTTATATTGTTATCCGCAGCCCTTGTCACACTTGGCTTCTGGGCGCTGATCACCGTCATACCACTGTACTGGATGGTGATCGGCTCCGTGCAGGATACGACGATCTCGGCAACGTATAACCCGAAGATGCTGCCGGACGTCTGGTCCAAGGCGCCTTATGAGCGCTTCTTTGCCAAGACGGCCGCCTGGCGCTGGCTGTTCAACTCGTTCCTCGTATCGGCCATTCTGACCGTGACGAACGTCTTCTTCGCTTCGCTGGCCGGTTATGCGTTTGCGAAGCTGAAGTTCCCGGGACGCAACGGAATTTTCTGGCTGCTGCTCAGCACAATGATGATTCCGGCGCAGGTCACGCTGATCCCGCTTTATATTATCATGATCAACGTCTTTCAACTGGGCAACACCTACACGGCGATCGTGCTTCCTACACTTGTGAGCGTTGGCAACATATTCCTCATGAAGCAATACATGTCTACCCTGCCGTCCTCACTCATCTCGGCTGCCCGGATCGACGCCTGCGGCGAATTCGGCATCTTCTGGAAGGTGATTTTGCCGATGGCCAAACCTGGACTCGCCGTGCTTGCGATTTTCACATTCGTAGCGTCATGGAACGAATTTTTCTGGCCGCTGCTTGTGACGAATTCGAATAACATGCGTACGATTCAGGTTGGTCTCGCCTCGTTCGTATTTTCCGAATCGACCGACTATGGCGCGATTATGGCGGGTGCGACAATCGGCGCGCTGCCGATGATTATACTGTTTTTCTCATTGCAGAAGTATTTCTTGCAAGGCATCACGATCGGAGCCGTTAAAGGATAGGAGAGTGCGCCAATGGCACGCGTGGAATTTCGTAATATAAAGAAGCAATATGTAGACGATAAAAAGGGGACGTTCACCGCAGTCAGCGACTCTAACTTTGTCATTGAGGACAAGGAGTTTGTCGTGTTTGTCGGCCCGTCCGGCTGCGGCAAGACGACATCGCTGCGGATGATTGCGGGGCTCGAGAAGCAGTCGAGCGGCGATATTCTGATCGGTGACAGAGTCGTCAACGACCTTCACCCGAAGGATCGCGATATTGCGATGGTATTTCAGGATTATGCGCTGTATCCGCATATGACGATTCGTGAAAATTTGTCATTCGGATTGAAGAACCTGAAACGTCCGCAATCGGAAATCGAACATAAGGTCGCGGCTGCTGCGGAAATATTAGGCTTATCAGCGCTTCTGGAGCGCAAGCCGCGCGAGCTGTCCGGCGGACAGCGTCAGCGCGTCGCTGTCGGACGTGCGATTGTGCGCGATCCGCAGGTGTTCCTGTTTGACGAGCCGCTCTCCAACCTCGACGCCAAGCTGCGCATTCAGATGCGTGTCGAGCTGTCCGAGCTGCACAAGCGTCTCGGCGCGACGATCGTCTATGTGACGCATGATCAGGTCGAAGCGATGACGCTGGGCGAACGGATCGTCGTCATGAATGGAGGCGTTATCCAGCAGATTGCATCGCCGAAGGAGCTTTACGCGAAGCCGGCGAATATGTTCGTTGCCGGGTTTATCGGATCGCCCGCGATGAACTTTATGGAGGTCCAGGTCAAGGAGGGGCGGATCATCCTCGACGGCCAGCCTTATACGTTACCGGAGCCGGCTGCAGCCGCGCTTAA
>JBEPYM010000068.1:0-15416 GCA_041641375.1 Paenibacillus sp. | reverse complement strand
ATGCTCGGCTTTGCGCCGGGATTCCCATATTTGAAGGGGCTGCCCGAACAGCTGGCTGTCCCCCGGCGGGAAACGCCAAGGCTTGCCGTTCCTCCGGGGGCGGTTGCGATCGGCGGCGGACAGACCGGCATCTATCCGTTCCGGATGCCGGGCGGCTGGCATTTGATCGGGCATACGCCTGTGCAGCTGTTTGATCCGAACCGGGAGCCGCCAGTGCTGCTGCAGCCGGGTGACCGGGTGCGGTTCGTACCTGCGGCGGGTCCCGCCCTGCAAGCGCGGGCTGCTGCGGCCGACAGCCACAGTGCGAATGTCGGTGGTGTGACGGTTGTGAAGCCGGGACTGCTGCTGACGGTACAGGATTTGGGCCGGGTGCGAGGCCGAGCCATCGGTCTTCCGGTTGGCGGCGCGGCCGACCCGGCAAGTCTTGCGATTGCCAACATCTTGGTGGGCAACGACAGAGGCGAGGCGGGCCTCGAGCTTACCATCGGAGGAGCGGTGCTGCAAGCGGACCGCGAGCTGCTCGTTGCCGTGTGCGGGGAAGAGGGCGGGCTGCGTGTGAACGGGGTGCCGATGCCGATGTGGTCGCCGCTGCGTCTTGCGCCCGGCGACCGGATTGCGGTAGAGCCGCGGGGCCGTGGCTGCCGGACGTACATCGCGTTCGGCGGAGGGGTGCTTGCGCCGCTGCAGCTTGGCGGCCGCTCCTCAGACTCGCGCTTCGGCATTGGCTGGCAAGCGGGACGAGCCCTGCAGGCGGATGACAGCTTGCCTGTCGGGGAAGCTTCGCCGCTCGGGCGAGAGCTGCTGCGGATGGTAGCTAGTCGTTACAGCGGTGCCGCCTCCTGGTCGGTGAGCCGCTCGCTGAGGCTGGGTGAAGCGATGGTTCGTCCGGTTGTGCTCCGTATGACGGCGGCGCCGGAGCTCGGCAGCTTTGCAGCGGATCCGCTGCGACGTTTCTTTCATACAGAGTACACGGTATTGCCGCAGTCCGATCGTATGGGCTTGCGGCTGACGAGTGATACGCCGCTCATTCGAAGTCATGCGTTCGAGATGGTGTCCGAAGCGGTTGCTCCCGGGACGGTACAGGTGCCGCCGGACGGAAAGCCGATCGCACTGCACATGGATGCGCAGACGACCGGGGGCTACCCGCGGCTTGGCTATATTGCCCGCTGCGATTGGCCGCTGCTCGGACAGCTGCGGCCGGGCGATCGGGTCCGCTTCCGTCTGGCGACGCTGCGGGAAGCGGATCGGGCTTGGCGGCTGCTGGAGCGGGAGCTGAACAGGCTGGAGGCGGCTGTACGGATGTTGGTTCGAAGGGGAGGAGAACGGCAGGATGGATGAACAACGAGCAGCGCGGTATACCGTAGATTTAAATTGTGACATCGGGGAAAGCTTCGGGATTTACCGAATTCCCGGCGAGGAGGCGCTGCTGGAGCTTGCCACCTCGGCGAATGTGGCGTGCGGCTTTCATGCCGGCGATCCGGGCGTGATGCGTCGAACAGTCCGGCTCTGCCTCGACAAGGGCATCGCCATCGGTGCGCATCCGGGTTTCCCAGACCGCGAGGGCTTCGGCCGGAGGGAGCTGGCGGTTACGCCGGAGGAAGCCTACGAGCTGACGCTGTATCAGCTCGGAGCACTCGGCGCCTTCCTGCGCGCCGAAGGCGGAACGATGCGCCACGTAAAGCCGCACGGGGCGCTGTACCATCTGGCGTCGCGCAGCCTTGCGCACGCCGAGGCGGTGAGCGAGGCGGTGCTGCGCTACGACGCCTCGCTCGTGATCGTCGGCCCGGCGGGCAGCAGGCTGCTCGAGGCCGGTGCTGCGCGCGGGCTGCGCGTCGCGCGCGAAGCGTTCGCCGACCGCTCGTACGAGCCGGACGGCGGATTGACCCCGCGCGGCATACCCGGCGCGGTGCTGCACGACCCGGCCGCAGTCGCGGCGCAGCTAATGCGGCTGCTCGCCGAAGGGGTCGTGCGTTCCGCGTCCGGCGGCGACGTCCGCCTCGGCGTTCCGGACACCGTATGCCTGCACGGCGATACGGCCGGCCCGATGATCGGCGAGCTTCGGCGTCTCGTGAGCGAGGCGGGAATCGAGCTGCGGGCAATCTTTCATTTTGTGTAAAATTTCACCTCGCCAACTTACCCTCTATCCCTTACAATGGAATCTAGTGCTTTGTATTCAGGTAGAGGTGATAAATGATGTGGAATAAACGAAGATATTGTCGAATGCTCGCGATGCTGCTGATGCTTGCATTCGTTCTCCCATCCGTTCCTGCACCAAGGGCGGAAGCTGCGCCGAATTTGGCAACCTTCCCGTCCGGAACAGCGGAGTTTGCAAAAATTTCCATCGACCACCAGCATGCGATGGCATTGGATGCGAACGGAACGGTATGGGTATGGGGAGGCAACTACAACGGCCAATTCGGCGACGGCAGTACGTCTGACGTTCCGAATCCGATTCCCCGCACCGTACCCGGGCTGCCGTCGACGAAATTCAAGGATATTGCGGCCGGACTGCAATTTTCCGTTGCCTTGACGGAGAGCGGGCAGGTGTATTACTGGGGGCACGATAATGTGTCGACGAACAAGCTGTCCCCGCAGCTCATTGCGCCGTCTTCATTTGACAACCGGCCAATTGTTTCGATTGAAGCCGGAGGCGGTTTTGTGCTTGCGCTCAGCGATCTGGGCGAAGTATACGCCTGGGGGTATAACGAGTTCGGAGTGCTCGGCCGCAATACGTCCGGACCCGGGACAAATACGTTTACCCCGGCGAAGGTGTTGAAATCGGGCGGAGATCCGCTGACTGACGTCAAATCGATCTCGGCAGGCGCCTACCACGCCGCCGCAGTGACGCACGATCATAAAGTGTATACGTGGGGCCGCAACGACACAGGCCAGCTTGGCAACGGCAGCTTTGGTGGCGTGCAGTCGACTGCACAGCTCGTGACGGCGCTGCCGGACACATCGTCTATCACAGTCGGCACGAGCTCCTCGTACACGCTGGCCCGTACCGTATCGGGAGCTGTATATGGCTGGGGCGACAACACTTACAGCCAGCTCGGCGATCCGGTCGGGACCAACGTTCAGACGCCGGTCCTGATTCCGGGCTTGACGGCGCTGCAGCCCGCTGCGCTGGCCGGCGGCTATGCGCATGTATTGGCTTTAACCCCCGATGGCAAAGTATACGGCGCCGGGCGGAACGACTTTGGTAAACTGGCCAATGCGGTGACGCTGGACGGAATCGCGTCAACCTTTACCGAATTACCCGGCTTGACGGGAGTGAAAGGCATCGCGGCCGGCTCGTCTACGAGCTTTTACTTAGGCAGCGACAACCGAGCTTATGGGTTTGGTTGGAATTATGCCGATGTGTTACACTCCACGGCGGAGACCGTATCCTCCCCTGTGGCGATGCGGTCGCTCAACAAGCAAATCCATAATGTAGCGGTCAGCAAAAATCGAGACCGCTTCAGCATCTGGTTTCAAAAGGTTGACGGAGCGGACTATTATGAAGCCGTCATAAATGTATTTAAGGGCGCCAGCACAATTCCGGAGGAAACCATCTCGCTGAACCCTGGCCAAACAAGTGCAGGCACCCGACATTTGACACCAGGGAACTATGCCGTAACGATCGAAACCGTACATACAGGCGGGCACTCCGTCAGAAGATCGGCGGTCAGCGATACGATTGGAGCGGGTACGCACCAGATTACTGGGAAAATCGTGAAAACCGGCACAACGGAGCCTCTTCAGAACGTTTGGGTTCAATTGAGCAACGCCTCGGACAATTTGCCTGTGGGCAGCGTATATACGGACAGCTCCGGGAATTTTGCCATGACCGGCTTGCAGCCGCGACTTTACAAGCTGGAGCTGTCCGGAAATCATCTTTCTGTCAAAACCTTTTACGTCAATTTGCTGGATAACTCGGCGGTCGTCAACGAATCGCTGACGTATACGAACCCCTATGCTCCCACGACGGTTCGGCCAAGCCTAACGGACCTCTCTACCGGCAACAAGGAGCTGAGGCTTACGTTCAAGGGCTTGTATCATGAGGATTCCGTAACGGGCTACAAGGTATCCGCGATCGATGCGGCCAAAGTGGAGGTGCTCTCCGCGCCGGTCATCCCGAAATCGTCAACGGGTTCGGCAAGAAGAGATTATTCGCTGGCTTCCCCGCTTACCCTTACGGCGGGCGAGGTGCTGAACAGGGTGAAGGGTGTTCGGATTACCCCGATGAATGGGAATGATCCTATCCATCAAGCTGTGGAGGAGTGGCTGTGGCTGGAGGAGCATCAGCTCGAAAACCCGCTTGATGTCGTGACGACGGACTCGGACGGCACGTGGGGAAACATTCACTATACGGTGAGCTGGTCTCCCCCCGCTAACGAAACGTCATTGCCATATACGTCTTATGTCATCTATCAATATGTGCCGGGTAGAACCGTACAAGAAATTGCGCCGGATTTCGAAACGGAAATATTGGCGGAAATCCCTGTCGGACAGACAAACTCCGCAGGACGCTACGAGGTAAGCTTCCCTTTCCCGCTGCAGGCTGCGGACAGTCTGTTTATCGGACGGAGAGCGCCTTACGGCATGTCCTCGCTGCAAATGAGCTGGATTCTGATGCCATACGACAGCATTGCCAGTGATACGGTTGTCCCTTTGGGCAGCAAAATTCCGTCGTCGGAAACAATCCTAGACTTCACAGATGGCGACAGCAGGGCGGGCAAGCTGTCCGGTGTAATCGGATGGAGCGGCGATTTCCAGATGGTCAGCATCATTGGCTACCGCCTTTACTTCAAGACGGTCAACAACAGCCTCATTCCGTTCGGCTATCGCTCAGGCTGGGGCCCTTACTTGTATTTGTCGAAGGGGACAGTGATTCCGCCTGGCGCGGATCGGTTCGTCGTTTATGCCGTTGACAAATACGGCGATCTGAGCAGCCGGTATATCGAAGCGTCGTTCGTCGATCTCCAAACCAATGTCGGGACGCCGCCCGATCAGCTGCCTAACGATGTAAGCTTTACCGATATTGATCCGGACTGGGGCTCCATAGAGGGGATCATAACCTGGAAGGCGGCGAATGTGGAGACGGGAATCAAGAGCTACAAGGTGGTGCTGCTAGGCTTTGAAGGCGGAATCGTGCATACGTTCGGCGAGGTTCCGAAGGGCAGCGTATACCGATTGGCAATTTCTGCAACGTCATTGTATGAAATAGGCGATGCGCTGGCTGTTATTCCCGTCAGCACCTCGGATGCGTTAATCGGTTCAGGGGCGCAGCTGTATGATTCGGACTCGGAGGAAGTCAGCCTGAACGATCTGATTCGATATGCGTCGCTGAGCGGCAGCTCGTTCACGTTGGTGCAGTGGGTCGATTGGCTGAGAACGAGGCTGACGCCGCGTGTGGTCGGTGTATTGCCGCCAGCGTAAACGGAAAGTTGGGTATAATTGTTTTTTTCGGTTGCGGAAATGACGAGGATGTCATATACTGGAACACGTGAGGACATCATATTAAAAAATGAAGGAGGTTACGCGACATGATTGGATTTGCAGGTAACAATGGGAACATCGCTGTGTTCGCACATGGACAATTGCATACCCAACATGCTGCGGAATAACCGTCCTTTTTGCTGAACGCTTGAATGCGATTCGGGAGTGCGACTGGTTGTCGCGCTCCTTTTTCATTGGAGTTGAACGAGATCCCGGCATCTGTGCTCGGGGTCTTTTTCTTTTATATATAGCAGTTCATTCTAACAAGGAGGTGCGGTGTGATGCGCTATGGAATTGAAATTACATTCAACACACACAACAAAAATTCGGAGGTTTTTATAGATGACATACAAGAACGGGAAGGATATTTTACCGCCTGGCCTGCTGAAGGAGCTGCAAAAATATATTGAAGGCGAGCTCGTATATATTCCGAAGGGATCTGCGACGCGAGCCGGATGGGGCGAAAACAACGGGACAAGGCAACAGATGCAGAGCAGAAACCGGGAAATCTACATTCGGTACAAAAATGGTGCGAGCACACTTGAGCTGACGAAGCTGTATCATCTGTCGGAAGACAGCATCCGGAAAATTGTGATGAAAATGCGGCAGGCGCAGCAAGAGGCTGTGACCGCACGATGAATCGAAGCATTAGGGGCGCCTCCTGTTGACGGGAGCCGCTCCTTTTTTTGTGCAGCTTGAAAAAATGTCCGAATCAATGCTATAATAAGAACAAACGTTTGGTTCGGAGGTGGCGGTGGATGAAGGCTCCATTCACGGGAATGTCGCCGGGCGCACTGGTGGAGATGATTTACTTGGATGAAGCGGGTCGTTTCAGTCAACGCAAGGTGAAGATTGCCGAGGTTTCGGAGACTGGTGTTCTCGGGTATTGCATGACGCGCAAGGCGTTCCGTCGGTTTCGGTTTGACCATATGCTGTCGGCGTTTCCAATCCGGGAAGGGGGAGCGAAGCGGAATGTTGTGGGTTTTCGTGTACGGGACGCTTATGCGAGGACAATCCAACCGGACCCTCGCGGAGCCTTTCGTGAAAGAGTCTGAGCCGGGCTGCGTCAACGGCATCTTATACGATGCAGGTGCGTGGCCCGGACTGGTCCCGGGAGGAGCAGGGGTTGTCTACGGTGAGTGGCTGCGGCTGGACCATGCAGCTTTAGCGGTGCTGGATGAGCTGGAGGACTATTACGGTCCGGACGATGAACGCAATGATTATGAACGGCTGCCGATTGCCGACTGCCGATCGGGGAGAATGGGAATCGCTTATGTTTGGAGAGACGGCAGAGGGTATCCGCCCCTTGCATCGGGACGATGGACCGAAGGAGATCGAAATCTTGGCTAACCCGTATTCGCGGCGACCTCAACCATGATATAATAGGCAAAATGAGAGCAGGGTGATTGAAATGGGCAACCCGACAATTTTGCTTGCGGACGATGAAGCCGCGCTGCGTTTCCTACTGGTTGAGACGTTGTCGGACGAAGGATATGACATAACGGAAGCCGCGGATGGCGCCGAGGCGCTGCAACGGCTGGCCGAAGCTGAATTTGACTTGATAATTCTCGATTATATGATGCCGGAGCAAACCGGCGTAGATGTGTGCACTTGGCTGCGAGCATCGGACAACCCGAACCGTAACAAGCCTGTTATTTTGCTTACCGCCAAAGCGCTTGAGAAAGACCGCGAGCGTGCGAGGCAAGCAGGTGTTACCGATTATATCGTCAAGCCATTCAGTCCGCTGCTGTTGATCGATGCCGTCCAGAAGCACTTGAACGCCGGAAGCTGACGCGAGCGATGGAATCTACAGAAACGGGGCGGAAGCTGCGGCATGGACAAGACGAAGCATATTTTACTTGAGGGCAAGCGCAAGTTTCTTGCCGGATTGCATAAGCAAATTCATGAGATGATCGAGCTGCTCGGATCAATGAAAGCTTCCGTGCCCAGCGCTTATGCGGCTGTCGCCATGTATCGCTGCGTACACGCAATCAAAGGCTCGGCTCCCTTCTTCGGCTACACCCAGATCGGGATGCTGGGGGAACAGCTTGTCAAGCTTTGGGAATGGGCTTCCGAGACGGAAGGCAGCCCTGATCAGACGCTTACACGGGATTTGTCGCCTCTGGTCGACCGAAGCAAGGCATTGCTGCTTCAGCTCCAGGTTGAGCTGGACCTGGGGGAACGGGAAATCAAGTTTATGGAGCAGGATGGAGATGCTCTGGGACGAATTCCGGCCATGAAGGGGTGCAAGCTCCTTATTATCGACGATGATGACGCCCTGCGGGCGTATTTGGCCGTTCGGTTTCAAATTGAGGGCTATGTCGTGGAGCAGGCCGCCGATGTGGAGACGGCGCAGCGACTTCTGCGGGAGCAAAGCTTCGACTTGATTACGCTTGACCTGCTGATGTACCCGGATTCCGGCTACAAGATGTTCGAGTTTCTGAAGGAGGATCCGACGTTGAAGTGGATCCCGCTGATCGTCCTGTCGGGTCGCAGCCATCTGCGCGATAAAGTGCAGTGCTTTATGCTGGGCGCGGACGATTATGTGACGAAGCCGTTCGAATTCGAGGAGCTGAGCGCGCGAATCTACAATTTGCTTCATCGTGTGCGCAACTATGAACAGCTTGCTTACCGCGATCCGTTGACCGGGGTATACAACCGGAGATATTTCGACCATCAGATTCAACAGGAGCTCCGGCGAATTCGCCGCTACCCGGCACCCATCTCCATGGTGTTTATCGACATCGACCGATTCAAGCAAATCAATGACAAGTATGGGCACCATATCGGCGATCTTGTTCTGCAGGGACTTGCTTATGTTCTGCAAAGCAATCTTCGCGCTACCGACTTGCTCGCCAGATTCGGGGGCGAGGAATTTGTCATTGTTTTGCCGGGAACAGCAGGAGCTCAAGCTCGCGACCTGATTGAAGGGATGATGGAGACGGTACGCCGGATGCCGGTCGCTGAGACGGAAGAGCGGGCCTATCGCATCACGTTCTCCGCCGGTATTGCCGAATGGCAGGACGGAATGGAGCTGGACCGTTGGATCGGACTGGCGGATGAAGCGATGTATGAAGCGAAGAAGCAGGGTAGAGATCGGGCAGTGCTCATCGATGCGAGTATGTATATGCGGACGGATGATGCGGATGAGGCGTCTGGCGAGGGATGTGTGGTTCTGCTCGCTTGTCCGGACGACACGCTGCGTTCGTTTATGGCGGCAGCGCTCGGTCAATTGCCAGTTCAGTTCCTGCACGCCTCCAACGGCGATGGTACAATGGCTTGCCTGGGCGGAGAGCCGCCACGGCTCTGCATTCTGGATACCGGTATGTCCGAGCGGGATTGTGCAGCGGTGCTTCGTGTATTCGGCGAGCAGGTGGGGGCTGATCGTGAACAGCGGGAGCCGCGTCCGAAGCTGCTTCTGCTGAGCGGGCGGAACAAACCAGGCGCGTCGGCGAGAGCGCTTGCGTTGACGGCGGATGCCGTGCTCACGAAGCCGTTCTCGCCGCTTGATCTCCTGCTGCGTGTCAAGCAGCTGCTTGAGCTGGAGTAGCGATCTCCCGTCGGGTGTGCGGTGAACGCGGCTCCTTGCGGAAGAAGCCGTTAACGTCCGCCCCGGGAAATCACGCCGCTATTCCTGCGACTTCCATGCTTGCGGGTGGCTGTCAGGGGCGAACGCGGCAGCTGCTGCATTCGCCGCTGTTTGCTCCGGGGATTTGCAGCCCGGAATGACGGCCGTCACGGCCGGATGCTTGAGGCACCATACCAGCGACCATTGCGCCATGTCCATTGCTGCGGGCACCTCCATTTCCCGAATCCGTTCGACCTCCTCCAGCTTGCGGCGAACCTCATCGGCATCGTGGCGCTGCCTGACATCATTGTCGCCGAATACGGCGGCCCCCGGCTTGTACCGCCCGCTTAAATAACCACTGGCTAACGGAACGCGCGCAAGGACTCCCAAATCCTGCTCCAGGCAGGAAGGAAACACACGCTCCTCCGGCTTGCGGTCCAGCCGGTTATACACGACCTGAATCGCAGAGGCGCCGACTCGAGAAGCGGCAGCCGTCTGATGCAGATTGTCGTTGCTGCCGATCGATATCCCTAGATGACGCAACTTGCCGGCTTGCAGCTGCTTGTCCAGCATCGTCCACAGCTCGTCGTTGTCAAACATCTCATCCGAGCCGGAATGAAACTGATACAGATCGATATAATCGGTGCGCAGCGCGCGGAGCGACCGTTCCAGCTGCTCCAGCACCTGTGCGGGCGTCCATTCCTGATCCCGGTTCAAGTGTCCATGGAAGCGGTGACCGAACTTCGTCGCAACAATCCACTCCTCCCTGCGTCCTCTGCTTAAATAATTGCCGATCAGCGATTCCGAGAGATGATCGCCGTAGCATTCGGCCGTGTCGATCAGGTTGATGCCGTTCAATCTCGCCTCTTCCAGAACCGCATCGGCTTCCTTTTGAGTGAATTGAATGCCCCATTCCCCGCCGAATTGCCACGTTCCTACCCCGATAACCGATACCTTCAGGTCTGTTCGACCGAGTCTGCGATATTTCATATGCATTCCTCCGCTTGCATGAATATGGATAAATAAAGACAGTATATCTATTATATCCATTTGTCCGAATTTTCGTAGGACGAACGAACTAATCAGATATTGAGTAAATCGGACGCCTCTTACTTGTCCTATACTTGCATCCGAGCCAAAGTTTGCATATAATACGGGTACAATGCGTTGACGGAGACAAGTATGCAGGTGCTGCGCGAACAGGGAGAAGCTGCCGAAGATTGAGAGCGGCTTCGCGGATGCGGCCAGCGGAAATTCACTCCCGAGCAGACCCTTGAACGGCCCGCAGGGCCAAGTAGAAGGAACCGGCGTGCACAGCCGTTATCCGGCGCTTCAAGAGTGGAGTATTGCTGCAGTTTATTCAGCAATCTCAATCAGGGTGGTACCACGGCCTCGTCGTCCCTATCAGGGAGTCGGGGTCTTTTTTTTATGCTAAGAAGGAGGACGAAGAGGATGAAGGATCGTTTGGAAGCGATGCAAGCGGAGGCGCTGGCCGAGCTTGGCTCCGTCCGGAACGGGCAGGAGCTGAACGAGCTACGCGTCAAGTATTTGGGCAAGAAGGGATTGCTCACGGAGATACTGCGAGGAATGGGCGCCTTGTCGGCAGAGGAGCGCCCGGTGATCGGGCAAGTCGCGAATGAGGTCCGCGCCGCGCTCGAATCCGTCATTGAAGAGAAGCTCGCTGCGTTCGAGCGTCAGGAGACGGAGCGCAGGCTGGCCAGCGAGACGATCGACGTGACGTTGCCCGGTCGTCCGGCGCCGTTCGGAGCGGTACATCCGCTGAACCGGGTTGTGCAGGAAATTGAAGACATTTTTATCGGGATGGGTTATACGGTGGCAGAGGGTCCGGAGGTCGAAACCGACTACCACAATTTTGAAGCGCTCAATCTGCCCAAGGATCACCCGGCGCGCGATATGCAGGACTCCTTTTATATCACTCCCGACATTTTGCTGAGAACGCAGACCTCGCCGGTGCAATCGCGTACGATGCTGGCTCGCGGAGGCAAAGGGCCGGTCAAGATCATTTCCCCGGGCAAAGTGTATCGGCGCGACGACGACGACGCGACTCATTCGCATCAATTCATGCAAATCGAGGGGCTTGTCATCGACAAGGGTATTACGATGGCCAATTTGAAGGCAACACTGCTGCAATTCGTGCAGGAGATGTTCGGCTCCTCGCGCATTCGGATGCGTCCGAGCTTCTTCCCGTTCACAGAGCCGAGCGCCGAGGTGGACATGAGCTGTTATCAATGCGGCGGCGAAGGCTGCCGGCTGTGCAAGCATACGGGCTGGATTGAAATTCTCGGCTCGGGTATGGTGCACCCGCGGGTGCTGGAGATGGGCGGCTTCGATCCGGCGGTATACAGCGGCTTCGCATTCGGCATGGGCGTCGAGCGAATTGCCATGCTGAAATACGGTGTGGACGACATTCGTCATTTCTATACGAACGATATGCGGTTTCTGCGGCAATTCGCCCGTTCGCTGTAAGCGCGGGATTCTCGGGATAAAAGGAGTGCGGACAAAATGAAGGTATCGTATCAGTGGCTATCCGAATATGTCGACTTGAGCGGCTATACGGCCAAGGATTTGGCGGAAAAGCTGACGCGCGGCGGCATTGAGGTTGATATTATCGAAGAGCGTAACAAGGGTGTGCAGGGAGTGGCGGTCGGACTCGTGCTGTCGCGCGAAAAGCATCCGGATGCCGATAAGCTGAGCGTATGTAAGGTCGATGCGGGAACGGGCGAGGAGCTGCAAATCGTGTGCGGCGCGAAGAACGTCGATGCAGGTCAGCGTGTACCGGTTGCACTGGTCGGCGCCAAGCTTCCAGGCGGTCTGGATATTAAGCGGGCGAAGCTGCGCGGTGTAGAATCGCAGGGTATGATTTGCTCGGCCAAGGAGCTCGGCGTGAATGACAAGCTGCTGCCGAAGGAGCAGCAGGAAGGCATTCTCGTGCTTCCGGAGCAAACCCCGATCGGCGCGAATATTCTGGATGTGCTCGCACTCGGCGATTCCGTGCTGGAGCTGGAGCTGACGCCGAACCGTTCGGATTGCCTCAGCATGCTGGGCGTCGCATACGAAATCGCGGCGTTGCTTGATCGCCCGGTGAAGCTGCCGGAGCCGACAAGCGGGTTGTCGGAAGGCGTGAATGCGGCGGCTCACACGATCCGGATCGATCTATCGGGAAGCGAAGGGCTGTGTACGCACTATTCGGCGCGTATCATCGAAGGCGTTACGATCGGACCTTCGCCGCTCTGGTTGCAAAACAGGCTGATTGCGGCAGGCGTCCGGCCGATCTCCAACATTGTCGACATCACCAATTACGTCATGCTGGAGTACGGACAGCCGCTGCATGCGTTCGATCTGGACTTGATCGAAGGCGGGCGCATCGAGGTCAGACCGGCTCGTGAAGGCGAACGCCTGACCACGCTGGACGGCGTCGACCGACTGCTTGCGCCGCATATGCTACTCATCGCCGATGGCGTTAAGCCGGTCGCGCTTGCAGGCGTCATGGGCGGTCTTAACTCCGAGGTGAGCGAATCGACGACGCGTATCCTGCTGGAGTCCGCCCGCTTCTCCGGGGCTTCCGTCCGCAGAACGGCGCGTCAGCTGGGGATGCGCTCCGAAGCAAGCATGCGCTTCGAGAAGGAAGTCAATCCGGCTGCGGTTGTCGATGCGCTGAACCGCGCAGCGGCGCTTATCGTACAAATTGCCGGCGGCACCGCACAACAAGGAATCACCGAGCAGAAGACGGCTGAGCCTCAGCCTGTACGAATTGAGATTCGCCCGGAGCGGGTGAACGGCTACCTAGGTACGGAGCTTGGCGCGGAAGAGCTGGCGAAGCTGTTCGGAAGGCTTGGCTTCGGCGTGGAGACGGCTGCCGATGCCAGCACGCTCGCGGCCCTGATTCCGCAGCGCCGCGGCGATATAACTCGCGATGTCGATCTGATCGAAGAGGCGGCGCGACTCTATGGCTACGACTCGATACCGGTCGAGCTCGTCAGAGGGGTGACGACGCCGGGCAAGCTGACGCATGAGCAGGCGGTTCGCCGCGCGGTGAGAAGGCTGCTTACCGGCTCGGGACTGCATGACGCTGTCACTTACTCGCTTACGCAGCCGCGCTTGAATGAGGTTTTTGAACCGCTTCACGTCGCGCGGGTGGAAGGGAGCGTTCGTCCGATTCAGCTGGCGATGCCGATGAGCGAGGAGCGCAGTGTGCTCCGTACATCGATGCTGCCGCATCTGATGGAGGTTGCAGCCTATAACCGAAATCGAAATATGGACGATGTTGCGATTTTTGAGCTGGGCAGCGAGTTCTTGACCGCAGAGGAAGGACTGACGCAGCTGCCGCAGGAGTTTGGAGTGGCCGCTGCGCTGTGGACCGGAGCCCGCTCGGAGGCGCATTGGTCCGACAAATCGAGGCCGGTCGACTTCTACGATTTGAAGGGCGTGCTGGATAAGCTGCTTGCTTCGCTTGGCGTACGGGGTGTCCAATACACATCGGGACAGGCGCAGGGCTATCATCCTGGACGGACGGCAGTCGTATCCGCGCGAACGCCGGACGGCGAGTTGATCGTTCTCGGACGGATCGGTCAGCTTCATCCGCAGGTGCAGCTCGACTTTGATCTTGGGGACAGCTTCGTCTTCGAGCTGTCGCTGCCGGCCTTGTATGCCGCTGCCGAGCGTTCGGAGATCGTCTATCGCTCGCTGCCGAAATTTCCGGGCATGTCCCGGGATATCGCCGTAGTCGTCGACAAGTCTGCGGAGATCGGCGCGTTGGTCGACAGCATTCGCGAGGATGGAGGCGAGCTGCTTGAATCGGTGAGCGTGTTCGATATCTACACCGGCGACCGGATCGGGGAAGGCAAGAAAAGCGTAGCGCTCTCGCTTGTGTACCGACATGCAGAGCGGACGATGACAGATGAAGAGGCGTCCCAGCTTCACGGGACGATCGTAGAAGGGCTAGAACGCAGGCTTGGTGCTGAGCTGCGCAAATAAACCAAATCCTTACAGCAGGAAATAGGATCCTTCTTATCGAAATAGATCGAATGAAATCGATAGATGACGGTTAGGAGGACCCCTCATGTATGAGAAGGACAATCGATTGGCGGGATCCGAGATAAGTACGGAAGAGAAATCAAGAATTCATGTCGACATCTTCGGCATGCAATATAAGCTGGTGAGCAACTCAAGTCCTCACTATATGAAGCGGGTAGCGGAATTGGTCGATGACCGGATGAAGAAGGTCGCCAGGCTGCACCCGCGGCTCGATTCGCAGCGAATTGCGGTGCTTGCCGCCGTTCAGGTTGCGGACGAGCTGCTGCGTCAGCAGCAGGAGCTGCAGGCGGCTTCCACACAGGCAACCGCCGGATTGCGGGAGCTGGAGACGGAGCGGGATCGTCTCGCGAAGCAACTGGAGGAAGCTGCGGCAAGAGAGCGTGAGCAGCTGGCGGAAGCGTCGGCAAGAGAACGTGAGCATCTGGCGCAGCTAGCTGAACTAGAGAACAGCCGAAAAACACTGCAGCAGCAGGCCGAGCAGCTTCAGTATCGCAAGCGCGAGCTCGCTGAGCAGTTTGAGCTGCTGGAGCAGCAGAGCCAGGAGACGAGCTCCCAATATGTAGAGCTACAGGGCAAGTATGCCGAGCTCGAACGGAATCATGCAGAATCCAGCCAGCACGCCCATATCGAATCCGAATTCGAAGCGCTGCAGCGCCGTTGTGCGGAGCTGGAGGTTGAGCTGGAGGCAGCGCGCAAGGAAGGACAGCTGCAGCTGCCGATTGTAGAAGAGAAGGATGATCAGCACGAATGGGCAGTTAAGTATTCCGAGCTGCTGGAGGAATATGAGAAGCTCAAGGCGGAGTATAACGAATGGATTGATATTCTGGAAAATAACAGCGGGGCGGCAGGGGCCAAGCATGGGGCATAAATGCGCTTGATGCGGTGTCTGCAGCACTGCCTGCGGCGCTGCTTGCGGCACTGCTTGCGGCACTGCTTGCGGCACTGCTTGCAATCGCACGGTGCTTCGTTAACGCCAGAATAATAATTTATCGCCGGGGACGAGTGGATCACATTCCAATGGTAACATAATGTTACCAATCACCCAATAAAGGTGCTGTTCTTCGAGGGTTTGGTAACATAATGTTACCAAAGACTAAATGTAAGCGCATACATCCGATAACTAACATAAAAGAGGTAACATTATGCTCCTTATTCCATGCTTTTCCGGTTTATTCGAAGGGGTGTGGTAGCATTTTGCTACTACCGATGCGGCGAATCGTCTTGCCGAACGGAGCGTTGGCGGCGGCGAAGCAGCTTGTCGCGGCGAATCGTCTTGCCGGACGGAGTGTTGGCGGCGGCGAAGCTGCTTGTC
>JBEPYM010000067.1:0-15726 GCA_041641375.1 Paenibacillus sp. | reverse complement strand
AGTTGGCGGCTGCTTGTCCTTGTATCACTATGCCCAGCAGAAGCTGCCCGGATTATCCAAGCTGCTGCCTTGTACAGCCGGTATACCCTGCAATGTGGATGAACTGGATTGGTTCGGGTTCATTACCATACCGCTCATGGCGCTGGTTGCCTTCATTCTGATTACGATGATGTTGCTGATCGGCAGACCGTCTTCGGAGCCTGTCCATTAGCTTGGGGTATTCATGGGATCGCTGTCGTATTCTTTGAAGCCAAGGGATAGTGTGTTATTGTAAAAGGCAGATGCAGTGTGGAGTTTGATAGAGTCATGTGAGTTATGTGCAGTGGCGGGAAGGATAGGTTGGTGAATCGTGAGTGGTTCAGGGGTCAATACGGATGGTATATCAGAGGCAGTAAGTGCACAGCCTCAGCTACAGCTTCAGGGTATCGCCATCGGGATTGTCGGGCCGGAGGAGATGGTAAGCCGAATACGGACAATTATCGTCCAGTTCCCGTCGTTTCGTCCGCTGTCCAGAGTGTGTGAGACGGAGGCTGAGCTGCAGGGGATCGTTGCCGAGCTGGCCGCGCAATGCGAGGTCGTACTGATCGCTGGCACGGAGCCGCTGCGCAAGGGCATCCGGCCGCAGCATTCGACCCTGCCGATACACTACCTTCCGCCGACGGGAGCGGGTCTGTATCGGGCGCTGCTTCGTCTGCAGCTAAGGCAAGGTCATGGCGGTGGCGGAATTTCGGTTGATTCGCTGTCGCGCTCAGTGGTGGAGCGGGCACTGAGTGACAGCGGCGCTTCATTCGAGATCACTATGTTCGAAGGAGGAGGGCCCAACGCGAGCCATGCGGAGCTGATCCAGTATCATCGCAGCGTCCTCGCTAGTGGCAAGTGCCGGGCAGCGCTGACAGGCTCCTCGCTGGTGCAGAAGGAGCTGACGAGGCTCGGCTATGCCGCGGAATGGGTGACGCCTACGGATCAAGACATCACCGTATCGCTGGAGCGAGCGCTGCTCGAGACAAGGCGAAGCAAGGAGTCGCAGATTGTCGTCGGCCTCATTAATGTGGACGGATTCGGGAAAGTAGCGCAGCGCAGCGTCTCTGAGCACGAGATGCAGCGGCTGAAGCTGGACATCCATCGATTGCTGCTGGACTATGTCGATTCCCTGAACGGGTACTTGACGCATCTCGGCGGCGACGAGTATTTGTTCGTGACGACGCGCGGCGTATTCGAACGGGAGACTGGCGGGTACAAGACGATCCCGCTCGCCAAGGATGTCTTCCATGCGTTCGAGGTAACGCTGAGCATCGGCGTTGGCTTCGGCAAGTTCGCCAACGAGGCGGGTGCGCATGCGCGTGCCGCGTTGGGCAGCGCGTAGACGGCAGGCGGCAACGCGTGCTTCATCGTCCGTGAGGACCGGACGATGATCGGACCGCTGGCGATGGTCGATCCGCTCGAATATGATCTGTCGCTGACCGATGCCGAGCTGCTTCGCCAGGCGGAGTCCGTCGGGATGACCCGCGCATACTTGAGCCGCATGCTCGTATCGGTAGCGGGAGCGCGGACAGCGTTTCGGAGGTTTGTTCGATTTATCGTGCGCGCCTAGCCAAGCTAGGTAGAACTAACTGGCCTGAAGTGCTTTCGAATTCGATAACAACAACCCATTAAAATGATGGAGGAGATCACCACATACCATTCATTTCCATCAAATATAAAATCCACGGGTTATGCCCTCCTCCGGTATAGTGCCTTTCGGGTCAGCTTCTTGTTCTTTTATCTGCAGCTATGAGGTGTAGGGTTCAATCCCTGAATCACCAATGGAGACAATAGGGACGTCCGCCATGTATCCAATACATATTGTTGGAAATGGGCCGAGGTTCTCCATGGAAACACATGTTTACATAGGTGCTGAAGCCTGATTGAATTGCCGTCTTTTTCGCAGCAATAACAGAATCCAACGGATTACTAGTAGTGAGTACGACAGCCATATCCCTTGCAGGAACAGCGCACAGATAGGATGCAGAGAGATGTTTCTGGGCGAGATCCGGAAGAAAAAATTGATGCTGAAAAGGGTACTCTGTCTTGACATACACATGAAAAGTAGCATGCTGTCCCATAGTTGGTGATGGGATTTGATAATGCTCGGGATTCCAACCCTTTTTTCTTAAATTCTCAAAGGCATGCAGTTTGATTTCTTCTTCGTTTTTATAGATTAGCGCCGGCTTGACATATTCTTTTGACAGAAAAACAAAAAAGCCAGGCTGATTCTCGATATATAACGTTTCTAATTTGGGCACATGTTTGTCATGAAGATACTCATCTCCATTCTCTTGACTGCTTCTGAATGAATAGGGGCGAAGCGTCGGATATATTTTCGTCAGATCGACTCCCTTGAAATCTTGATTCATTCGATTCGTAAATTGGAATACCTGTAATTGGTGATTCATAAAATCGATGATGACATTCAGTTCTCCGATTCGAAGATAGTCCTCCCAAATGTTGTGTAAATTCAAGGTGGCTTGCGCTTGACTTTGCTTGTGCGTCAAGATGTATTGCAAAGGGTCATTCAGATTGGAATTGTCGAATTGAAAATTTGGCTCAACCTTCTCACAATGGCTAATGATAAATTCAATGAACTGTTCCTTGGTAAACATCACATGATTCACGTGTGGATTCCCCCTTGTAAAAAATAAAAAAGCACTCACGGTTCGATCGTAGGATCGTAACAGTGGGTGCTTCCCAGTGATATCGTTATCATTTATATTGATATTATCTGAATGTGGAGGAAATATCAAGAAATTTTTTAGAAGGTGACATCTTCAGTATTTCATTATGAGCTGTTCACGTTTAGGACCTATTGACACGAACGATATTTTCACTTTGATTGCTGATTCTATCCATTCAACATATTGCTTCGCGGCATCTGGCAGTTCTTGATAAGATTTTATATTAGATGTATCACATTTCCAACCTTGAACGTATTGCAGAATCGGTTTAGCTTTATCTAACTTAGCGCACACTGGAAATTGATCAGTTCTTGTTCCATCTTGTAATTCATAACTTGTGCACACTGGGATGGTATCCAAGTATCCAAGTACGTCCAGATTCGTTAATGCGACTTCCGTAGCACCTTGTACCATACAGCCATAACGGGTTGCAACAGCGTCAAACCAGCCAACACGACGATGACGTCCAGTGGTTGCCCCATACTCCCCTGAATCCCCACCGCGCCGTCTTAATTCATCCGCATCTACCCCAGTTAATTCCGATATAAAGGGACCCGCGCCAACACAGCTTGAATACGATTTTACTACTGCCAATACCCTCGTAATCGCAAAAGGCGGCAAGCCAGCACCTACTGGAGCAAAACCAGCGAGTGTTGATGAGGATGTTGAAAATGGATATATGCCGTGGTCGGGATCACGTAGTGCGCCAAGCTGGCCTTCTAACAATATGGAATCACCATGCTCGTAGGCTTCCTGAAGTATTGAAGTGGTGTTACATACAAATGGACGAAGCTTCTCTCCTTGACTTATTAAATCTGACATCATCGTTTCGGGTTGAATCGGTTGCTTGCCGTACATATGGATCAGCAATACATTTTTAGACTCTAGCGATTGTTGTAAGCGTGAATAGAGGCGTTCTTCGTTGTACAAATCCGAAACTTGAATCCCAAGCTTCGCATATTTATCAGCGTAAAAAGGAGCAATTCCTCGTTTTGTCGATCCAAAGCTGCGTGAACCTAGCCGATTCTCTTCCAGCTCATCAAATAAACGGTGTATAGGAAGAACGATTTGGGCACGGTCAGACACACGTAAACAAGGTTCTGGGACGCCACGGGCAAGCAATTCCTCCCTTTCTTTTAAAAGCGTCCCTACATCAAGTGCTACTCCGGGACCAATCACATTCGTAACGTTTGGATAGAATACCCCCGAAGGCAGCATGTGTAACGCAAATTTCCCATAATCGTTGATAATCGTATGCCCCGCATTACTTCCGCCTTGATAGCGTACCACATAAGATGACTTTGCAGAAAGCACATCCGTCATTTTACCCTTTCCTTCATCTCCCCAATTCGCTCCTACGATCGCTGTCACCGTCAAATTAAACCGCCTCCATCGCTTGTAATCCTTTACAGGGATTATTATAATTTGACTAAGTAAAATTAGTAAAATTGATTCTAATAATAATAGATATAAACAGAGGTAATGATAATGGAATTCAATTTGGAAAGGTATCGTGTTTTTTATTGGACCGCAAAACTAGGGAGTTTGACAAAGGCTGCCGAGAAACTCCATATCACTCAGCCTGCGGTCAGCCATACATTGAAACAACTGGAAGGAGACCTTGGCGGACAACTGTTTTTTCGTACGACAAGAGGGGTTAAACTAACTGCTGAAGGTGAAGTGCTGTATCAATTTGTTGAGCAAGCTATACATTTCATCGAAATAGGTGAGAAGAAAATTGCAGAGATGCAAGAGTTGACTTATGGGGAAATCAACATCGGGGCAAGCGATACGCTGTGTAAGCATTTTTTGTTGCCTTACCTTGAACAATTCCATAAGCAATATCCAGAAGTCAGAATTCGCGTTACGAATCGAACAACACCCGAAACCATTACACTTCTAAAGGAAGGTAAAATTGACTTTGGAGTTGTGAATTTACCTGCTTTTGATTCGAAAATTGATTTTCGCATCAGTTCAACGCAGCAGGATTGCCTTGTGGGAAATCAAGCGTATGCCCCGATGGCCGAACATCCATTGCCTTTGGAGGAACTTCATCGCTATCCTTTGCTGCTTCTTGAACCAGGAGGAAGCACGAGAAATTTTCTCGATGAGTATGCAGCATCGAACGGAATCACTTTACATCCCGAGTTTGAATTAGGAAGCCTTGATCTTCTCATACAATTTGCACAAAGTGGGTTTGGCCTTACATTTATCGTACGTGAGTATGTTGCTGAAGAATTAGATACGGGTAAGCTAATTGAAATTCCTCTAATACCTACAATTCCAGAACGCCATGTCGGAATTGCGACACTTAAAGGTGTCCCACTATCTGCTGCTTCGAGACGTTTTCTTGATTTTTTCCCATAGAATTTTTGATTGATTCGCCTCCTCAAAGCCTGTTACCGTTTTGTAACCCTTTCTCCTCGGTCAATTGGTAAGATCAAGATGTAGAAACAACGAGGAGGAAGATTAAATATGAAAAAAACAGCAGCCATGCTAACGGCATTCAGCTTACTCGCAGCTCCGGTGGCGTTCGGACATAACGTGAAGGCGATGGAGGCAGCAACGGGTCAAACGAAGGTGGTCCCGATTATGGCCGAGGTCAAGCAGCAGGTTGTGGAAACGAAAGACATTCGCAGTGAATCGGAGGCGCTTGTCGCCGAAATCAAGCTACCAAAGCTGCAAGGCTTGGCGGACCTCTTGTATCAGGAGCAGACGAACGGACTGATCGAATCGCATGCGATGAAGGACTTGGCATATTGGAAAGCGGAGGCAGAAAAAGCAGCCCTCAAAGCCAAGGAAGCGGGCATCACCTTCAGACCGTATCAGCTCCATATCGGATATGAGCTGAAATCTGACGGCGGCGAAGCGGCAGGCGGGATCGTGTCGCTGGTCGTAACTACCTATGCGGCAACCGGAGGTACGGGCAATCCGCGCGTCGATACGTATAATTTCTACAACAAGCCGGACACGAAACGACTCGAGCTGCAGGATGTGCTGGGCAATGGTTATAAGGAGACAGTCAATGTCGCCATTCGGGAGCAAATCGCGAAGGAGCCGGCCAAATATTTTGTCAACGCCTTTGAAGGAATTTCTGACCATCAAGCGTTTTATGTCAACGAGGGCGACGTCGTCATTGTATTTCCCAAGTACTCCATAGCACCAGGGGCAACGGGAGTCCCGGAATTCCGAATTGCGGTACAGTCCGCGGCAAACGTGCCGACCATCACCTTGTCGAATGCGGATGTGTTCACTTCCGATACGGGCAAGCTGATGCTGCCGCTGCGAGCTGTATCAGAGGCGCTTGGCTACCGCATCACTTGGAACGCGGAGACGGGGACGGCGGAGCTACTTCGCGGAGCACAGTGGACGTCCGTGACGGTTGGAAAGGATGCCTATACCGTAAACAAGATGGCGCCGATTACGCTCGGAGCGGCACCGGTTATCCAGACGAATGGCAGCATGTACGTGCCTTCCGATTTCTTTACATCGATATTGAAGGCGGAGGTAAGCACTGTAGGCGATTCAGCGAGCATGCAAATCCATATTCGTGATCGTAAGTAGCATCCAGGAAAAAGAAGCGGCACCGGCTGTTTGGTGTCGCTTCTTTTGTGTACAATGGAGGTATTCGCAAGTGAAACGGGTGATCGTTACCATGAACCATCGTCGTCTTGCCCCAATTCGATGGCTGCCGCTGCTGTTGTCATTTTTTATACTAGTGGGCTGCGCCCTCCAAACATCGCCGTTGGAGCTTTTGCGCGCCCCCTCAATGCCGGAGGACTGGGAAGGAATCCGGAACGCGGTCGCTCATTGGCTGCCTAAAGACGCCAGACTGACCGTATCCAAAAAAGGAGAAAACCGGAATACGGCGATCCTGCGAAAGGACTTAACTGGAGACGGAGTCCCTGAAGTGATCGCGCTGTATCGCAAGGGGGCCGATGCTTTCGAATATGGCTTCCTGATCCTTCAGAGGGAGAGCGAGCAATCCGAATGGAAGCTTGTTCATCTGGAGCGAACGTCGGGCCGGGATGTCGATTTTATTCTGTTTCGCGATGTCACAGGAGACGGCATACCCGATATCGTGACCGGGTGGGGCAGCGGGCTTCGCGATCGGAACGAGCTCCGTGTCACAACGATCAAACCGGACTCCGGGTACTATACGCTGAATCCGCAAACCTATTCGGCTGCCGCAATCGACGATCTGGATGGAGATGGCGCAGCGGAGCTCGTGCTGCTGACTCGCAACGGAGATAGGATGGAGGCTTACGCGGCTCTCCTGCAATATCGTGGAAATCAGCTGCAATTGATCCAAACGATAAGGATGTATGGCGGCATCAATGGATTTGATCGGGCTATCGCAGGGGCTGTCGGCAACGGACAGAAAGGCGTATTTGTCCATGCAGGTGTCGGGGCGAGCTCCGCGTATTCGTGGCTGTTTACGATGGAGAACGGCAAGCTGGTCGACAGGCTGAACGTCGACCCAACCAAGCCTTCCTGGTTTAACCCGAGAGCAGGGTGGGGCGGCGATTTGAATGAAGACGGCTTGCTTGAAGTGAGCCGTCTGGTCGAACCGCCCGGGACCAAGGGGGTCCCTTACGCAGCTATGCCTTGGCTCCATGAGCTCTACCAGCTAAAGGACGGACATAAGCCGGCTCTCGTGATCCGCGCATATATCGATGTTCAATTCGGATACTGGTTTGATTATCCGGTCACATGGGATGAATTCGCCACGCTGCGAAGATGGAATGACGAAGGCGGAGGCGGGTTAACGATCCAGACGCTTGAAGGCAAGGAGCTGTTGAAGCTGGTCGCATATCCTGTTCAGCGGTCAGCAGCGATGGAGGCTCGGTGGACGGAACAGGGGATCGCTTGGCACAAGCTTGCAGAGCTTTCGGGTGCGGTGCTTTATTTATTGCCAGCCCCGCATTTGTCCCAATCGGATCGGAACAAGCTGCCCGGCATAGAGGACTGGATTCGAAATATTCGTCCGTTTCATCGTGATTCGGGATTGTGATGGGAGTGAACGGTAATGAAGGTGTTGCTCGTAGAGGATGAGGAGTCTATCCGTGCGTTTATCAAGGTGAATTTGAAAAGGCAGGGCGCTCAAGTGGTGGAAGCGGAGAATGGGGAGCAAGCCCTAATACTGATTGAGCGGGAACGCGATATTGATATCGCCGTCCTGGATGTCGGTTTGCCTACGATCAGCGGGTTTGAGGTGTGCCGAATACTTCGGCGCTCGTATCCAAGGCTCGGGATTGTGATGCTGACGGCACGAACGCAGGAGGAGGACCGGATTCAAGGGCTTGAGGGAGGAGCGGACGATTATATCGGCAAGCCGTTCAGTCCGGGGGAGCTGATTGCGCGAATCCGCTCCTTGTATCGCCGGTTGCATGTGGCTGCTTACGAGCAGGAGGACAAGCTTCAGAACGGTCCTTTCCTGCTGAAGCCCGATCGGAGAACACTGCAGAAGGATGGCGTCGACATTGATTTGACGCCGACGGAATATGCGCTTATGAAGCTTTTTCTGGAACGAGTTCAAGTGAGCTTGAGCCGCGATTTCATCCTGGATGAGGTGTGGGGGAAGGATTACCCAGGGGATTCCAAGACGGTTGATGTCAACATCCGCAGGCTCCGCAACAAAATCGAGACGAATCCGGCATCGCCTGAGTGGATTGAAACGATATGGGGATATGGATATCGCTGGAAAGAAACAACGGAATCATGAAGAATCGACACTCCATTCGAACCAAGCTGGTGTTTTCCCATGCTGTGGTGATTCTGACTACGGTAACTCTGTTGGCGGGCGCCTTCCTCTTCGCAGTAAGCCGCGCCTTGTACGGAGGAGTTTCCGACGGCTTCGCCGAGCGGATGAGCACGGTAAGCAGCTATGTCAACAAGCTGTCTCAGAATGGGACCTTGCAGGAATCGGCAAGACATCTGTTCGAGCAGCTGCCCGAGGACGCCCATGTGCTGACCGAGCTGTTTGAGCCGGACGGCAAGCTGCTGCTGGATTCAACCGGGCTGCCGTCTGTCCGGATGATGGACGCAGTAGAAATGCAGTCTGCATCCAAGAATGGCCTTTCGTTCCGGATATCCGGCAGCAGGGTGAAGGGCGAGCGGCTGATGATCAACACCTATGCGTTGACGGGTAAAGATCGAACAATTGGTTACATCCGCTTCTCCACCTCTCTTCGTGTTCTGGACCAAACCTTTTTACAGATTGCCTTCGGAACGTTGCTTGTGGGGATGATGATTATGCTGCTGGCGCTTGCGGTGTCGTTCTGGCTGTCTTCCCGGGTGATCCGGCCGCTGAAGGAGCTGGAAAAGCTCGCGAACGTGTATGCGGCGGGCAAGCTTCATGAGCGGATCGAGCGTACTGGCAAGGACGAATTCGGGCTTCTAGGCGCTACGATGAACCGGATGGCGGACGAGCTGCAGCGAGCGAACCGGATTAAGAGTGAATTTATTTCGTCCGTCTCTCATGAGCTGCGGACGCCGCTCACCTCCATACAGGGCTGGTCGGAAACGCTGCTGGATGGAGAACTCGACGATAAGGAGGAGCTGGAGACGGGACTGCGGATGATGTCGGCGGAATCCCGCCGTCTTGCCGCTATGGTGAACGATTTGCTGGATCTATCGACCATACAGGCAGGCCGGATGAAGCTTCAATTGGAGATGCTGTGTGCGGAAGAAATGATGAACGAAGCATTCACTCTGTTTGCAGCGTCCGCCGCTCGGAAGCGGATTAGCTTGGAACAAATGTATGACCGACAATCCAGAACCTTGCTCTTCGCGGATCAAAGCAGATTAAAGCAAATATTGGTCAACGTGCTGGATAACGCCCTCAAATTTACGCCCGCAGGTAAAGCAGTCAGGCTTCAGATCGACGCTTCGGACCAAAAGCAGGGTCATGTTACGCTGGAGATTGAGGACGAAGGGATCGGGATATCGGAGGAGCAGCTCGCACATGTTACGGAGAAATTCGTGAAAGGCGATCACAAGATGTCCGGCAGCGGGCTGGGACTCGCGATATCCAGTGAAATTGCGGAGCTGCACGGAGGCCGCCTGGAATTGAGCAGTAAGGAGGGCGGCGGAACCCGGGTCAGAATCTTCATACCGCGACACACAGGTTAAAAAATTGATATATTCAACCGATAGCGGAACGAGTATGATGGAAGATATCGCCTGTCATGACGGAGGTATCCATCTCATTGTTCAGCTCCGACTATATTCTGCAAGCGGTGGACGTCACCCGTACCTTCGGTTCGGGAAGTACTGCCGTACACGCGCTTAAAGGTGTATCCCTCTCTATTCGGCAAGGTTCGCTCGTTGCGCTGAAGGGTCGTTCTGGCTCAGGAAAAACGACATTATTGAACTTGTTTGGTGCTCTGGACTTGCCAACAAGCGGTTCGGTCCTATATTTCGGCACCGAGCTTGCCGGTATGAATGAAAAGAACCGGACGAAGATAAGACGCGAGCAAATCGGTCTCGTGTTTCAATCCTTCGCCCTTATCCCTTATATGTCCGCTTATGAGAATGTGGAATTCGGCTTGCGTGTCGCGGGTGTCCCTGCGTCTGACCGCAAGCTTTTTGCCGTTGCGGCGCTGGAGGCGGTTGGCCTGCAGAAGCGGATGTATCACAGGCCATCCGAGCTGTCCGGCGGTGAGCAGCAGCGAGTTGCGATCGCGAGAGGGATTGCGCACCGGCCGCGTCTCCTGCTTGCGGACGAGCCGACCGCCGAGCTGGACAGCCGAATGAGCATTCAGATCATGAATGCCTTCCGGGAGCTGGTGCAGCAGTACGGAATATCCATCGTTATGACCACGCACGACCCTGCTATGATGGAGCTGGTCGATCATGTATTCGCACTGGAGGATGGACGTGTTGGGTAATGTTACATTATGGAAGCCGGCAGCCGCACTGGTGATGGCCGTGTTCGTAACGGCATGCAGCCTGCTACCCCGCGAGGAAGAGTCGCTCAAGCCGCCGCTCGTAAAGCCGGCCAAGGAAGCGATTGAAACCGTGGAAGTCAGGAAAGCCACAATCGCTAAAAAAATAACCGGCGTCGGAACGTTCGAATCTCTGGAGATCGCCTATTACGATACGAAAGAATCCGGTGTCCGCATATCGGAGGTGAAGGTGAAGTCCGGAGACAAGGTCAAGTCCGGTGACTTGCTTATTCAGATGGATGACGAGGGGCTTGAGCTGTCACGCAAGCAGAGGCAGCTTGATGTGGAGAAGAAGCTGCTCGCACTAGAGGAGCAGAAGGCGAAGCGGGATGAGGCGCAAATTCGAATCGGACTGCTTGAGCTGGATATCGCGCGCGAACAGCTGGCTCAGGCGGAGCGGAAGCTGAGCAGCCGCCGTATTGTCGCCAGAGCGGAAGGGGTCGTCACCTTCGTTGCCGATGTCAAGCCGGGCGATTCCATCGACGCCTACCGCGTTCTCGTCGGTGTGGCGGACCCGACCAAGCTTCGTCTCTCCTACAATGTTTCGAACCAGGGCGATGCTTCGCTCGTGAAGCCGGGAATGGAAGCGGAGCTTAAAGTAGGAACGGTTCCTGCGATTGGGACGGTTGTTCAGACGCCGTCTTCGGCACCTTTTACGACGGACAAGAGATTGCAGGATCTCTATGCCAAGACGATGTACGTGCGAGTCGATCCGCTTCCTCCAGGCTCGGAGATGGGGAAGCTGGCCGATATTACAATTACGCTGGAGAAGCGTGAGAATACGCTTGTGCTGCCGAACCGAGCGATCCGTACCTACCTGGGTAGAACCTACGTTCAGGTGCTGGATGGCGAGAGCCGGAAAGAGGTCGATATTCAGAAGGGTATCGAGACGCCGACGGAGACTGAGATTGTAAAAGGTCTTCAGGAAGGCATGAAGGTTATCCTCCAATGAGATCGATGCTGCTGTTCATTCTGCGCAAGATGCTGAATACGAGGTGGCTGATGCTGTCGCTGCTAGGCGGCGTCATCCTCTCAGTCGCTTTATCATCTGCAATGCCGGTATATAAGGCGGCTGTGCTGCAGCGTATGCTTGTCAAGGAGCTGGATCGATACCAGCAGTCGACGAACAACTATCCGAGCCGGCACTCGTCCGTCGTACATATAAGCAGGGAATCGGAGCCGCAGCTGCGGCAGGCGCTCATTCGGCAGACCGATGCCTTTATCGATAGCCGTATGCGTCCCGACTACCCGCTCCCGCTGTTTGTCGGCTATAAATCGAAGGCGACGGATTCGTATTCCTTCGCGGCTGCAGATACGTCCAGGTATGACCCGAAGGTGAACCGTTTCGCCTATATCCAGGCGATGGAAGGGTTGGAGGAGCATATCCGACTGATCGACGGACGAATGCCGTCATCGCCGGAGCGGGACGGCGTCTATGAGGTGCTGATCGTTGAACGGGCGCTGACGCATCTGAATGTCGTGCTGGGTCAAGAGCTGGTGCTGAAGGACGAGGAAGTGAAGGCGGATATCCGAGTCATACCGGTGGGGGTGATCGATCGGAAGGATCCGCATGATTTATATTTTCCAATGACAGCGCTGTCGGCCTATCAGGGCGTTTTCTTTATTCCTTATGACCGTTTTATGAACGACTTCGTAGCTGCGGCATCGCCGAAGCTGCGCGTGCAGACGCTGGAGTGGCATGCAGCGCTCGATTATCGGAATATTCGGCTGGCGGACGTGCCCAAGCTGATCGACCACCATGCGCGTGCACTGAATTATTTTGACAATACGTTCGCCCAGCACCGGCTTACCTTCTCGATGGGGCCGATTCTTTCCAGTTATTCCGACAAGGAGAAGCGGCTGCAGACGCTGCTCTGGTCGTTGAATGTGCCAGTGCTGACGCTGCTTGCGTTCTATATGTTTATGGTTGCGCATCTCATTGTCGAACGGCAGAAGACGGAAATTGCAGTGCTGCGCAGCCGCGGGGCGGCCAAGCCGCAAATCGTCGGCATGTATGCGATGGAGAGTATCATTCTTGGGCTATTGTCATTTGCTCCCGGCTTGTGGCTCGGACTTGCCATGACCAGGGTGCTTGGCGCTTCTAACGGTTTCCTGGAATTTGTCGGACGTGCAGCGCTGCATACGGAGCTTGTCGCAGAAGCGTGGCTGTACGGGCTTGTGGCTGCCCTGTGCTCCGTTGTACTCATCCTGATCCCCGTATACCGGGCGACACGGGCAACCATCGTTTCCCACAAGCAGGAGCTGGCAAGACAATCCGCAGCTCCGTTCTGGCAAAAGTGGTTTCTGGATGTTCTGCTTGTCGGGATCTCGATCTATGGAATTTATCAGTTCCGGATTCGCAAACAAACGTTAACCGAGCTCGCGCTTCAATCCTCCGATGTCCGGATCGATCCGATGCTGTTTCTGGTGCCCAGCCTATTTGCGATTGGTGCCGGTTTGCTGCTGCTCCGTCTCTATCCATGGGGGGTCAGGCTGCTGTATGCGGCATTCCGGCGCTTCTGGCCGCCTGCCTTTTACAACACCTTGATCGCAGTCAGCAGATCGATCCATCAGTATCAGTTCCTGATGATCTTCTTGATTCTGACGATGTCCACCGGACTATTCTCCGCCAGTGCGGCGAGAACGCTCAATGAGAACCTGGACGATCAAATCCGGTACCGCGGGGGAGCCGATGTAAGGCTGCAATTCCGGTGGGAGAACGATGCGCCGCCTGCCTCGGATGACGCTCCCGCTCCGGCCGCTCGGAAGGTGCAATATACGGAGCCTCCGTTTGAACCTGTGCGACGGCTTCCCGGCGTACAGGAGGCCGCCCGTGTGTTTACGAAGGATAACGCCTTCTTTACGAGCGGCAAGGAACGCGGGACGGTCAAGCTGATGGGCATCGATACGGATGATTTCGGCAGAACGAGCTGGATGAAGGATCGGCTGCTCCCTTACCATTTCTACGAGTATTTGAATTTGATCGCTCCTGAGCCGTCCGCCGCCCTCATTTCGCGTACGCTTGCCAATCAGCACAAGCTGAAGGAGGGCGATACAATCCTGCTGGGCTGGCAGGATGTGGAGGCGAAGCCGTTTACCGTATATGGCATTATCGATTATTTTCCGACGTTCAATCCGCTTCCGCAAGGAAAGCCGGCCAACGCCAATCAGAAGCTTGCGGCGCCGATGCTTGTCGTCGCGCATCTAAGCACGATTCAAAGCCGGCTTGCCGTTCAGCCCTATGAGGCCTGGATCAAGCTTGACGCGCCGAGCTCAAGAAAGCCGCTGCTGGATGCAATCGAGAAGGACAGGATGCCGCTGGAGTCGTATCGAGATTCCGTCCAAGCTTTGGTTGACAGCCGCAACGATCCGTTCCGGCTTGCGATTAACGGTGTCATGACGATGGGATTTCTCTTGTCCGTACTCGTTTGCTTCTTCGGGTTTATGCTGTATTGGGTGTTGACGCTGCGAGGGAGAACGCTGCAAATTGGCATATTCCGAGCCATGGGTCTCACTCATCGGGAGGTCGTCTCGATGCTCGGTTTGGAGCAGCTGCTCACATCCGGTGCGGCACTTGCCATCGGCTTCGCGACAGGAACGGCTGCCTCCCGTTTGTTCGTTCCGTTCTTTCAGCTCGGCTTCGATCCGAAAACTAGCATTCCGCCGTTTACGGTCACATTCATGCTTGCTGACACGATACGCTTGATTACAATGTTTGCGGTCATGATGGCATGTGCGCTCCTTCTGCTTGGCTGGCTCCTCGCCAAAATCAAGATCAACCAGGCGGTTAAGCTGGGTGAAGATTGATACTCAGCCTGCTTGTACGCTATAATGGCGACGAATCGAAATTTTGAACAAGTGGGTGATCAGTGATGAAACCGAGCAAGGCATGGCTTCTGGTCCTGAGTCTTGTGCTGCTGTCGACAGTAAGTCTTACCGGCTGCGGCGCGAAGCCGGGAGCACCGGCGGCGGGCAAGCAGGATAAACCGAAGCAGTGGAGCGCTCCTCCGGCCATGAGCATCGATCCGGCGAAAAAATATTCGGCTGAAGTGACGACGAGCAAGGGTGTATTTACGATGGAGCTGTTTGCTGATACGGCTCCGAAGACGGTGAACAACTTTGTCTTTTTGTCGAAGGAAGGATTTTACGACGGTGTGACGTTCCACCGTATCGTAAAGGGCTATATTATTCAATCCGGTGATCCGACGGCGACTGGCATGGGGAATCCGGGATACCGGTTCGAGGATGAGCTGGGCGGCGGCAGGAAATACGAGGAAGGCGTGGTGGCCATGGCCAACAGCGGTCGGGATACGAATGGCAGCCAGTTTTTTATTGGCAGCGGCCCGAATGTTGCCGGGTTAAACGCGCAGCCCAACTATACCATCTTCGGCAAGGTCGTCTCTGGTATGGAAACGATCCGGAAGATCGATGCAACGCCGACCAAGGCGAGCTCACGCGGCGAGCTTAGCGTGCCGACCGAGGAAGTCGTCATCAAATCGATTAAAATCAACGTCAAATAAGGAAGAAGGATACGCATGAGTGTGGTGAAGGAATTCCGCGAGTTTGCGGTTAAAGGAAATGTGGTCGATCTGGCGGTCGGCGTCATTATTGGTGCGGCCTTCGGCAAAATCGTTACGTCCCTTGTGAACGATATCGTCATGCCGCCGATCGGACTTTTGCTTGGGAAGGTCAACTTCTCGGACTTGTATCTCAGCCTGTCCGGTCAGGAATTTGCCTCGCTTGAGGAGGCGCGCAAAGCGGGTGCGCCTACGCTGAATTATGGCATATTTATTAACCATGTTATCGATTTCACGATCGTGGCCTTCGTCATTTTCCTCGTGGTGAGACAATTGAATCGCTGGCGCAAATCGAGAGAGAAGGCGGCTCCCGCTGCGCCGGTCGTTACGAAGGAATGTCCGCACTGTCTGTCCGAGGTGCCGCTGAAGGCGGCCCGCTGTAAATATTGCACCTCCGAGCTTACGGTTTGAGCATGATGATGAAGACGGCAGGAACGATCTCGTATCAACAAGGCGTTGCGTTCTACAAGGGTGCGGTGCTCGGCTCCG
>JBEPYM010000066.1:0-15757 GCA_041641375.1 Paenibacillus sp. | reverse complement strand
CGGGGTTAAGCACAAAATTTGCTCTTAAACCAGTGGTCAACCGCCGCGCCCCCCGGGGTTAAGCACAAAATTTGCTCTTAAACCAGCGGTTAACCGCCGCGCCCCGGGAGTTAAGCACAAAATTTGCTCTTAAACCAGTGGTCAACCGCCGCGCCCCCCGGGGTTAAGTACAAAATTTGCTCTTAAACCAGTGGTCAACCGCCGCGCCCCCCGGGGTTAAGCACAAAATTTGCTCTTAAAACAGGTGAGCGCGGAGCGCAGGATACGAAGAGGAGCCGAGCGGTCGGAGAACCGCTCGGCTCCAGCTATGAACTTGTTCTTTTGCTACGATACAGCCGGCTTGGCGTTTGCCGTTTTCGCGCCTGCGGAGGCGGCTTTGTCCATCTGGACGCGCCCCTGCAGGAAGCCGCCTTCCTCGATGATAATGGCGGCGCAGGAGATATCGCCGAACACCTTGCCGTTCGGCAAAACCCGCACAAGTCCTTCCGCATCGAGATTGCCGTACACCGAGCCGGCGACCGTTGCGTTGCGGCACAGAATGGTCGATCGCACCTCGGCCGATTCGCCGATCGCAGCGTCGCCGGAGCATTCGATGTCACCGCGGATAAAGCCCTCGACGCGTACGCCTGCGCTTGATTTGATGTTCCCCTCGAAGGTGGAGCCAAGTCCAACCAATGTGTCGGTGCTATCGACATCCACCGTTTGCGCTTTCTTGAACCATGTAATCACGTTAAATATCCTCCTATTCTTATTCTTTCAGATAAGGACGCGGATCTACGGTTACGCCGTTCCGCGATATCGTGTAATGAAGATGCGGTCCTGTGCTCCGGCCGGTTGAGCCGAGCAGACCGATGCGTTCGCCTTTCTTGACGGCGTCGCCCTCGCTCACCAGCAGCTTGTTCAAATGCATATAGGTGGTGCGAAAGCCGTTGCCGTGATTGATGACGACGTTGTAGCCGCGGGCGGCATCCCAGCCGGCCGTCACAACCTTGCCTTCGGCCGCCGCAACGACCGGGTCGTTCAGCGGTCCCGCGAAGTCGATCCCGTCGTGCCAGGTCGTCTGTGAGGTGAACGGATCGCTGCGGTAGCCGTAATGCGAAGATACCCTGCGGGAGACGGTCGGCCAGAGGGAAGGCGTCGTGCGGCTCAGCCATTCGCGTTCGGCAACCGCCTTCTTCGCTTCCTGCAGACCTGCTGCAACGCTCTCTACCTCCGCATCCAGCTCCGCAAGCTGCTGCTTGGCCCGTTCGGCGACGCCGAGAATCTCCTCGTCGGACACGGGGATCAGTACGCCGCCTATGCCGCTCAGCCCATCGGACAAGCTCTCCTCGCCGACGCGCACCGCAGCTGCAGCCCCAGCGCCGAAGGAGGCGACAGTCACCCTGCTGTCCGCTGCGGATGATGTCTTGGCGCCGCTCGCGGACGGCTTGCCCAGTATATCCTCCTCCAGCCTGCGCAGCTCCTCCATCTTCGCCTTCATCTGTTCGGACTGCTCAGCGAGCCCGACAATCTCGGCCTTGAGCGTCTCAATCATCTTCTGCTTCTCCTGCATCTCGCGCGACTGCAGCTCCGTTTCCCGAATCAGGCTCAGACGCTGCTGCTCCAGAACGGCCGCTTCGCGGGCATGCGCCTGCTGGACGAGGTGAGCGGTGACACCCGATATGAAGCCCAGTAACAAAAACGGCAATATATAGACGAGATATAGCGGCAGGCGCAATTGTGCAACCTTCGCGTCCGCGCCCGGAATAACCACGAATGTGATGCGTCTTAACCATCTCTTCAGCTTCATGCGAACTCCTTTGGACATAGTTACATTTTCCTATAAAACCGTGACTACAAAACTATTCTCCATCCATCAATGAAAACCCTTCCAATCTGATCGCAGGGGCGAAAAAAATCGGACCAGCGCAGGAAAAATGCCAGTAAATAGAAGTGTGGCGCGTTTCATGTCGATGCTTTGGCTGATTTCGGAGGTGCTGCGTCCCCCGATTCACCCTGTAACGCTTGCCCGAAGGCGATTCTGCCGGCGATATAGCTGGCGATAATGCCGACACCGTAGCCAAAAGCTGCGATCATCCCGATTCTCCCGTCCATTCCGGCGAACATCAAGCCTGCCGCAGTGGACAGCCCGGCGGCACCGAGCCATACATACGAATAGGTAAGCGCCGGAATACGCGGCAGCGGCTCCGGCTTCTGCTTGCGCTTCCTGATCGTGGCTGCAAGTACGGCTGCGAACACCGGAGCCTGCACACAGAAGACAATCATTGGGGCCGCATAGTTTCCGAAGCGGAACAGCTCGTCGACGTTGGAGAAGGAGATGACCGTAGCGACCGCAAATTGCGGTCCGGCGGCAAGATTGAACGTCTGCGTCCGGGTACTGCCGACGTAGCTGCCCAGGCCGATACAGAAGCTAAGGTACAGCAGCGCGATCTTCAGCAGCGTAATCGGAAACCAGAGGCTGAAGATGGCGATCTCCACCCGGTCCAGAAATTCGGTTATGTTGATCTGTTCGGCCAGTGTGTAGGTGAGAAACATCGTCTTGCCTGAGATCGATGGTCCGAGCGTAAGCACGGCGGTGAATATCATGATCGACAGAAACACATTGGTCATTGCAATTCCGTTCAATACCGCGGTTTTCATACGCAGCGCCGAATGAATGCCGTGCAGGAAGCTCGTCAGGATGAAAATATCGGCATACCAGGCTGTCTTGAGCAGAGCCGTGCCGAGAAACAGATGCAGCGGGGCAACAAGCATGGGCTCGGCTCGTTCAAAGACGAGCTCATTCGACAGAAGCAGCGGGAACGACAGTAGGAGCAGCGCGAAATAAGGAAACAGAATGTCGATCACCCGCAGTGTCGGCTCGATCCCCTGATGTGCAAAGTACATCATGAGCAGCACCACCAGTATAATGATGATCCCGCTCGGGGTCTCGCGCAGCAGCATCGTCTTCATAAAATATTTCACCGCTGAGATATCCCGGACAATGACCAGCCATATGTACAGCAGCACGAGCGCCTTCAGCAAGCCGCCAAACCACCTGCCGAGCGACAGGTCCAAGATTTGAAATATATTTTTGCCGGGGTAATGCTTCGCCAGAAAGACGAAAAACAGGACGACGCCGATCGCATAGAGGGCCGGAATCCAATGCGTCAGCCACGCGTCGTTGCCCGCAAGACGGATCGAGTCCCGGGGCAGTAGCAGCAAACCCCCTGCCGTAGAAATGACCGTCACCGCCCAAGCCAGCTGGCGGTAGCCAATCTGGATAAATTCTTTTTCTCCTTGCGCGCCGCTCATGTTATTTGGTCACCCCGATCAGCATCTCCGTTACCGGAGCGAAAATTTGCAGAAATTGTTCGGTCGGCATAAAGTGTTCCAGGTTGAATTGGTCCATCAGAAAGAAGATGACCAGCAATCCGTACAACATGCCGTTAATAACACGAAAGCCCTTAGACGACTGAGACTGCTTCCATACCGCAGGCAAAGTGGCGATCAGCCAAATGATCAGCGTAACGGTAAACGACGCTTCGATGTTCATCGCTCATACTCCCGCGGATTTACGATGTTTTCGGTCGTCTGGCCGACATGTAGAATCCTGACATTGGAATCAACCTGGATGTCGCTCGCCTGCAGCGTCTCGCGCCAGCCCTCCCGATATTTCCGCTTCCACAAATTCGGCCATCGTCTGGAAAGCTGGACACCGAAACCGCCAGGATCGACCCCATTCTTCTGGATCCGCTCGATCAGATCATTCATGCCTGCCTGAATCTCCTTATTTAGCAGCACCTCAAACTCGCGCAGGATGGATGGCTTGTCGAGCATATGGTAATTCATCGTTTCCTGCACAATTGCGCGACCGTTCATTTTCACATGAATATGGACCGTGTCGCCTGTCGGCTTGATCTTCACGTCGGTGGAGCCCTCCGTTATGCGGAACGTCACATACAGCCCGTCCGAATCCGGGATCGGCACCGTTGTGATATAGGGTCTGATATCGTTTTTGATCCAGTTGATGGATTGGGCGATACGTCCGGTATAGACGTCGATCATCCGGTCATCCTTCAGCTGCGCGTAGCCAGCAGCCTGCACCTCGCTGCTGGGGCTGTTGGACTGCTTGGACTGGACCGGCTCCAGGTAGAGCAGCACAGGATCGACGCCTTCCCGGCCGATTTTCTCCGCAGTGTCGCGAATCGAGTGCCCAATCAGGCTGCCCGTCTTGATAATCTCGCGGATCGCCTCCGCGCTGAAGCGCTCCAGCTTCGGCTCGACGCGCAGCAGCTCGTTGCCGCTTCCCTTGGCTATAACCAGGTAAGAGGTGAGCCGGTTCTCCAGTACGCGGGCGATGGCGTCCAAAACCTGCTTCATGCCGGAGCGGGCTAATTCCTCGCCGATCACGATGACGCGCCGATGGGAGAAATACAGGTCACGAGCCATCCGCCTTTGAAGCTTATTGTCCACATCGCGGACGGTTACACCGGTATCCGAATCGACATGGAACAGGGCGCCGCCGCCGGTACCGCCGCCCCCGCCCTTAGCGCCGCCCAGCTGACCGACGAGCGGCACCTCAATCGACAGCCGGACCAAATCCTCCTCCTTATCAATCGCGGAGGCGAGCACGATCGCCATATCGTTAATTTCGGTCCGATCCCAGCACCCGGCGAGCAGCACGGCAATGCTTAGCAGCAGTGCAGCCGCTGGCGCGAGCCTAGCTTTTGTCTTCCTCATGCTCCTGCGCTCCCTTCTGTCCGCCTTCCTTCATAATTTGGTCCGACACCTTGTTGTCGAGGCGCTGCTCGTCAAGCGGCTGAAAGAACGACGGACGCTTGCGGTGAAACGGCCACGGCACCCGCATGTACACGTCCATGAGCCCTCGGACGTTCGCAGGCGCGGCCGGGGACATATACGGCACGCCGAACGAACGCAAGCCCGCCATATGGGCAAGAATAAACATCATGCCCATTATGATGCCGACGATGCCGAACAGCGAAGCCATGACCATCAGCGGAAAGCGCAGCATCCGAATGGCGATTGCGCCATTGAAGCGCGGAATCGTAAACGACGCAATGCCTGTGATCGCGACGACGATAACCATCGGGGCAGACACGATGCCGGCTTCGACGGCCGCCTGCCCGACCACAAGCGCCCCGAGGATACTGACCGTCTGCCCGATCGTCTTCGGCAGCCGGATGCCGGCCTCGCGCAGCGCCTCGAACGTCACCTCCATAATGAACGCCTCGACGACAGCGGGGAACGGGATCGGCTCGCGCGAAGCTGCGATGCTGAGCAGGAGCTGCGTCGGGATCATCTCCGGGTGAAATGTCGTGAGGGCAATGTAAATTGCAGGTGTAAATAGGGATAAGAACAGAAACAAATACCGCAGCAGCCGCAGGAGCGATGAGATCATAAAGCGCTCGTAATAGTCCTCCGTCGCCTGCAGCAGCTCGGTGAAGACGACCGGTACGAGCAGCACGAAGGGGGTGCCGTCCGTAACGATCGCAATCCGCCCTTGCAGCAGCGCCGCTGCAGCGGCATCCGGGCGCTCCGTATATTGCACCTGCGGGAACGGAGAGAATGTGCTGTCCTGGATAAACTCCTCGATATAACCCGATTCGAGCACGCCGTCCAGCTTGATTTTGTCCAGCCGGGCTTCGACCTCCTTGACGATGCTGGGGTCGACGAGTCCGTCTACGAATGCAACGACGAGTCCGGTATTACTATGATTGCCGATCGTATAACTCCTCATCTTCAGATGCGGCGTTCGCAGCTTGCGCCTGATCATCGAGGTGTTTGTGCGCAGGCTCTCTGTGAAGCCTTCACGGGGCCCGCGTACGACCGCTTCGCTCGCAGGCTCCTCGATGCCTCTCAGCGTAGGCCCGCGCATGCTCAGCAGCAGCGCAGCCTCGCTTCCCTCCAGCAGCAGCGCCGTATCGCCGCCCAGGATGCCGAGGGTCAGCGCGCTCAGATCGTCGACCTCCATCGTCTGGGATACAGGCAAATGCTTGACGATGGAGCCGAACCGCTCCTCCTTGCTGAAGTGCAGCACCTGATCGTTGAAGGAGGCTTTCTCCATCAGCACCTCAATAGACCGGTTCACCAGATTCGTATCCACAAGTCCGTCAATCAGAATGAGAAAGGCTTTCGTGCCGTCGGAAAGACGAAGCTCCTTCATCGCGCAATCCGAGCAATCCGAGAAAAGCGCAGCGATTTCTTTCTTGTTTTCACTTAATCTCGCACTCAGCTTCTGATCCGACAGCTCCTGCACAAATTGAAACTTCGGCTCGGAGCGATCCGTCGTTGTGCGGGTATTTTGCTTCGCTTGATACATGATCGTCCCCCTCTTGGTTCAATATAGGTACTAGTCGAACTACGGTACAAAGGAGATGAAGTCCATGATTTGGATCCTGCTGCTCTTGCTCGTCTATGTATGGCAAACCGTCATTGTGCTTGTGGCTGAGCATCGCAAGCCCGATAAATTGGTCGCATGGCTGTTCATCCTCTATATGTTTCCGATTGTTGGGATTGTTATGTATGCATTCTTGTCAGCCGAATACAAGCAGCGTGAAAGAGAACAGCGGAGAGGCGGGAAGCCGCTGGCGGAATACGGCAGGCTGATGCGCGATCAAGCGGTCCGGATCGAGGATCGGAGCGGGTTCGCAAATCCGCGCATGAAGGAAGCGGAGCGGCTGTTCGGCCTGATGGGGCAGCTGCCCGAATCACCCGTGACGTCCCGCAACAAGCTGGAGATGTACCGGGCGGGTGCGGACGGCTTTGACCGGATGCTGACGGCAATCGAGTCTGCACGACATCACATTCATGTGGAAATGTACATTTTTCGGGCGGACCGTATCGGGCGTAAATTTCAGGAGGCGCTGATCCGCAAAGCCCGGGACGGTGTCGAGGTGCGAGTGATGTACGATGGGGTCGGCAGTCACGCGACCGAAAAGCGGTTCTGGCAGGAGCTGGAGCAGGCGGGCGTGAAGGTGAAGCCGTTCCTTGCCCCGCATCTTGCGTTTATGGCCAAACGTCTCAATTACCGGAATCATCGCAAAATGATTGTCGTAGACGGCGCAGTCGGTTTTATCGGGGGGCTGAATATCGGCGACGAATATTTGGGGGATGATCCCCAATTCGGGGCATGGCGGGATACGCATGTGCGGCTGGAAGGGGATGCGGTGTACGGCCTGCAGCATACGTTCCTGACGAGCTGGATGCACGTGGGCGGAGATCGCGTGGAACCAGCCGAGGTGTATTTTCCGAAGCTGGCGGAGGATTGGGACGGCGAGGCGCAGGTACAGATCGTCGCGTGCGGACCGGATGAGCAGGAGGAGACGATGCTGCGGTTCTACTTCACGGCGATTACCTCGGCGCAGCATCGGGTGTGGCTGACGACACCTTATTTTGTCCCTGATCCGAGCCTGCTGATGGCGCTGAAGATTGCATCGTTATGCGGAGCCGATGTGCGCGTCGTCATTCCGGGGCTGGGCGATTCGAAGCTGGCGCTGAACGCGTCGATTTCGTTCGCGGAGGAGCTGATGCGGGCGGGGGTTCGGGTGTATCGATATCAGAAGGGATTTATTCACGCCAAAACGTTCATCCTCGACCGTACGCTGGCCGTGTGCGGCTCGACCAACTTCGATATGCGGAGCTTTTATCATAATTTTGAAGTGAGCGCCGTGTTGTTCGATCAGGCGGCAATCGACGATATGGCGGCCGGCTTCGAGCAGGATGTGGCGGAGAGCCGCGAGATGACGCTCGCCGAGGTGGAGAAGCGGTCGCGCAAGAAGCGGTTCGGCGAGACGGTTGCGCGGATGCTGGCGCCGCTGCTGTAGAGGCATGCGTCGAAGGGAGGAGCAGCATGCCGGAGTGGCTGACGATCACCATCCATTCGCTCGCAGCGATCGTCGTTTTGTTCTTGATGACGAAGCTGCTGGGCAAGCGACAAATTACACAGCTGTCCTTGTTTGAATATATCACTGGCATTACGATCGGCAATCTGGCCGCGTATATATCGACGGAAGACAACTGGCAAATGGGGATCATTTCGCTTTCCGTCTGGGTGGCGGTGCTGCTGATCGTGCAATGGCTGTCCATTAAGAGCAAACGGATTCGCAAATTCATGGTGGGCACTAGCACGGTGCTGATTCATAGGGGGAACGTCATCCGGGACAATTTGAAGCGGGAGCGGGTGACGGTGGACGAGCTGCTCGAGACGCTGCGCAAGAGGGGCATTTTTCGATTGGCTGATGTGGAGTACGCCCTGATGGAGTCCAGTGGGGAGATTAACGTTCTGCTCAAGGCCGAGCATATGCCGCTTACCCGGCGGCAGCTCGGCTTGCCGGCTGGCTATGAGGCGGAGCCGCATACGGTGGTCGTCGACGGCCGTGTACTGGATGCGGCGCTGGAGAAGTCGGGTCGCAGCCGGAGCTGGCTGGAGCAGGAGCTGCACAGCCGCAGCTTGTCGCTCGGCGATGTGTTTATCGGACAAATTCATTCCGATGGAGAGCTGCACGTCGATTTGATGCAAAGGCGGCGGTAGCGGGCTAACGGGCAGCGGGATTGTCCGCTGTTTACCTGCGTGCGGCGGCAAGCAGCCGGTCGAGCACCGGGTCGAGAGGTTGTGGCGGGAGGCCGGCGATCAGATCGCCCGTTCGGCGCAGCCGCTCCTCGATATTGAGCAGGTGAAAATCGCCGGGATGCGGACGCAGCCGAACCTCGTCCCACGTCAGCGGCGTGGATACGGAAGCGTAAACCTTGGCCCGCGGCGTGTAAGGGGCTGACAATGTCTTGCCGTAATAGTGCTGCAAATAATCAAAATAGATGTGATCGCCGCGATCCTTCTTCAGCCTCTCCAGGGTGAAGAGCTGCGGATGCTTCTGTACGAGGAAGTCGCCGATAAACTTGCCGAGTGCACGCAGCTGGTCGAACGTGTAAGCCCCGTGCCGAATCGGTACATAAATTTGAACGCCGGTGGCGCCCGAGGTTTTCGCTATCGAGGCGATGCCGAGCGAATCAAGCACCTCGCCGACAAGCAGCGCCGCCTCCATCATGCGGGGCTCCTCCTCCAGGCTTGGATCGATGTCGATCAGCCATTCGGCCGGATGCGCCGATCCGATGTAATGGAAGGAGGGGTGGAACTCCAGGCAGGCCAGATTCCCGAGCCAGATGAGAGTGGGCAGCGAATCGAGATTAACATAGCGAATTCCGTCCAGCTCGGCGATTCGGACAAAATCCGGCGTAGGCTCCGGACAGTTTTTCTGATAAAACGATTTATCCGACCAGCCGTGCGGGTAGCGGATCGTCGTCAGATGCCTCCCCGCCGTGTAGCGCAGCAAATAAGGTGCCAAAGCGATCAGCTTCTGCAAATACATCAGCTTCGTGACCCCCTTCTCCGGCCACAGCGGCTTCTCGGGGTTCGTAATCGTCAGCTCATGTCCGTCGATGACGACCGTACCCCTCTCGTGTTTACCTGGCATGTCGAACCTTCCTTTCTAGCATGCATCGCGCCTGCATATACGTTATAATAGAACTATTCTCGTAAAGGGAGGTGTCCGCGAATGGCCTTTACGACAGACAGCGTTCTATTTCTGTTCTCCATCCTGCTGCTTGTCGGTGTATTCACGACCAAGTTCTCGAGCAGGCTCGGACTCCCGTCCCTTGTTCTTTATATCGCTGTCGGTATGGTGCTGAGCCATTACATTTACTTCGATAACGCCAAGCTTACACAGCTCGTCGGCATCCTTGCACTCATTATTATTCTCTTTGACGGCGGCATGAATACGAAGTGGAGCAGCGTCAAATCCGTGATTGTGCCGTCCGTGTCCTTATCGACCGCAGGCGTTCTGGCGACGACGCTTATTATCGGCCTTTCCGCCAAGTATATTCTCGGCGTGACACTTCTGGAAGGCATGCTGTTCGGCGCCATCGTCGGATCGACGGACGCTGCGGCCGTATTTGCCGTGCTCGGCAACAAAAATATCAAGAAGCGGCTCTCCGCAACCCTCGAGGCGGAGTCGGGAACGAACGACCCGATGGCCGTATTTCTGACAATCGCATTCATTCAGATGCTGCAATCGCCTGATATGACCATCTCATCGCTGATCGGATACTTTTTCCTGCAAATGGGCATCGGCTTGGTGATGGGTATTGTGTTGGGGAAGCTCGCAATCTGGTGCGTGAACAAAATCAATCTGGACACATCCGGGCTGTACCCGGTCTTCGCGCTCGGCTTCGCAATTCTCACGTATGCGAGCACCTCGCAGCTATACGGCAGCGGACTGCTGGCCGTTTATATTATGGCGCTGCTGCTCGGCAACAAAGACCTTACGTACCGGTACGCGATCGTGCGGTTTAACGAGGGCTTTGCGTGGATGATGCAAATTTTGATGTTTATTTTGCTCGGCTTGCTCGTGTTTCCGCATGAGCTTGTCGGTATCGCCTGGCAGGGGATTGCGCTGTCCATCATCCTGATGCTGGTCGCAAGACCGGTTGCGGTGTATGTGAGCACAGCCTTTATGGGCTTCTCCCACAAGGAGAAGCTGCTGCTCTCCTGGGCCGGGCTGCGCGGCGCCGTTCCGATCGTGCTCGCCACCTATCCGCTTATTGCGGGACTTCCGATCGGGCATCTGTTCTTTAACGTCGTGTTTTTCGTCGTCTTTCTGTCGGCGCTTATTCAAGGGGCGACCATATCCCCGCTTGCAGCGAGGCTTGGACTTGCGGATGGCAAGAAGCCGATCACGCCTCACAGCCTGGAGCTGATCAGCCTCGGCAAAACGAACACAGAGCTAGTTGAAATTCAGGTGGAGCCCGGCTCCATCGCTGACAACAAAGCGGTCCAGAACCTTCGGCTGCCCGAGGATTGTCTCATTACAGCAGTCATCCGCAACGAGCAGATGATTACCCCGAAGGGCTACACGGTGCTCCTCGCCGACGATACGCTGTATGTCATGACGGCGAAGTCGCAAACGCAGCATCTGAAGACGCTGTTTGCCGGCTCGGCGGCGGAGGGGTAATTGCAAAAGACAGGGCAGGATGCCCTGTCTTGAATTCCTGATTCCATTCAACTAATGACCGGAAGGTGCTGCTAATCCAACTCTTTCCACGAGCAGCTTGCTTTCCTTGTTCAAGCCGACGATTCGGACCTCCTTACCGGCTTGCTTATATTTGAGACTGACCTTTGCGATTGCGGTTACAGCGGAATGATCCCATACATGGGATTGGGAAAAATCAATGACAATATGATTGGGGTCCTGCTTTGGATCGAAGCGATCCATAAATTTGGTGGTGGTTCCAAAGAAAAGCTGTCCATGTATGAGATAATGTCCAACCTGATCCTCGGTATGAGTCCGCTGCACATGGATTCTTGATGCAATCCTCCACCCAAAAATTACTGCGCTCAAGATTACGCCTCTTGCCAGATCATGCGTATAAACGACAACCGCAACGGTTACCATCATGACAAATGTATCGCTGAATGGAATTCTCCTCATGTTTGCTATCGACTTCCAGTCGAAGGTGCTGATCGACACCATGATCATGACACCCACCAGAGCCTGCAGTGTGCTGGGGATATGCCCCATATCGCCTACCGTGCTAACATTCAATCCCAGCGCGATCGAGACGATCGTCATAACGATGATGGCGACCAATGCTGATGGTACCGCTTTGGTAATTCGGGGCAAACCATATATAATGACAAGCGTTACTGCTACCATCACGTACATCACCCATGCAGCACTCTTGAATTGCGTAAGCTGGGAAATGAAAATGAGTATGGCCAGAGCGTTCACAAAACCGATGATAACAGAGTGAGGGATGAAGGTTAAAAATTTGCCAAGCTTGAAAATCCCATGACAATCTGAATGATCCCCGTTAGGATCGTTGCGGCGAATAAATACTCCACTCCGTGCTTGGCTACCAACGTTACCATCAGCAGCGCCATTGCCCCTGTGGCAGCGGATATCATACCCGGCCTGCCTCCCACAAATGCAATGACAACCGCCATGCAGAACGATGCATACAGCCCGACCATCGGATCAACATCAGCAATAATTGAGAAAGCGATCGCTTCAGGAATCAGGGCAAATGCGACAGTCATACCTGCGAGGATATCCATTCGAACATTCGCAAACCAGCTTTCTTTCAATCTCTGTACAATCAAAACAATATTACCTCTCTTTCATACTTGGTTTTGCGGCGTACCACTTTCAGATACGCCAGACGGTGATTACAGGGTTTAATTATACACACCTACAAATCAATCCGCTATATTAAAAGTAAAATGAATATGTTAAAGTATATTAAAGATATTTAAATTATAAATAGTTATATATAAAACTGATGAAAAGAGGAGTTTCGACATGTATCGTAACATATTGTTGGCAGCGGACGGATCGATTCATTCTATTCGGGCGGCCGAACAAGCGGCTTCCATTGCTTCTTTAAACAGCGAAGCAATTGTTGTGATTGTATTTGTGGTGGATCAAGATGCATCGAAATCAGATGTGCTGTTGTATTGGAATGAGGCGGATCTGGGAAAGAAGCGAAGAGAAAAGCTGCACCCGATTGAAGAAATACTGATTAATAAAGGTGTGGCTTATGACATTCAGATTCTCCATGGCGATCCTGGACCCGTAATTGTTGAATTCGCAAATCACAATCAGATTGATTTGGTCGCGATCGGAAGCCGGGGACTCAATGTCTTTCAGGAGTTTGTGCTGGGCAGTGTCAGCCATAAAGTGGCGAAACGCGCGAACTGCCCTGTGTTAATCGTGAAATAGAGATGACACAGGGAGATATTATGAAAGCGCGGGATCAAAATCTCGATATCTATCGCGGGTTTACAATGGTGTATATTGTAGGGGTCATTCATGTGCTTTACTGGCTCCATCTGTACAACTCTGTCTGGAAATCGTATTTACTTATTGAAATGCCGATTGTTTTCTATATTGTGGGTGCCAGCTACAAATATAGCAGGCCTGTTGGTTATATCCGTTACCTGTTGACCCGATGCTCAAGAATGTTATTGCCTTATTGGGTGTACTGCATGATTAGTTTGCTGCTGATTTTTATAGCAGGCTATTTCAGGCCATCCTGGGATTTGGAGCATGCGCTTTCTTATACATTTTCTCATTGGTTTAATCCTTTCGGACATCACCCTTCAAACCTGCCTTACTTGTCCTGGCACCTATGGTTCGTGCCTGTGTACCTGCTAGTTATCATGTTCATCCCGGCATTAAGCTGGTTTCAGAAGCATAGTCAACTACTCTTGTCACTGACTCCGCTCCTGCTTTTTGGCGGAATCCTCCTATATGGGGATTTTATTCAAGCCTTTGTCGGGTACAATGAATTCGTTGTATTTACCGCCTTTTACTTGTTCTGGACGTACCTTGGACTTTACAATCAAAGAAGCCTGTCCATCTTGTCCATCTTGAGCAGCAAAAGAAGTTTGGTCATCATAATCTTGTGCACGGCTTTGCTTGGATATTTGCTTTCTTCCAAAGGCTTGTATTCGCATGACATGCAGTTGAACAAGTTTCCGCCCAATGCCATGTTCCTCGTTTACAGTTGCGGTATGTTCGCCCTTGTGACGCTGTTCAAGGATGTTATTCTGCGCATCGGAAGGCTGCCTGTTGTGAATAAGCTGCTGCTTCAGTACTCGAAATACAGTCTTACTGTATTTCTCTATCATCCGCTCGCTTTTTTATTTATACGATATGGATTTCAACAAACGGAATTGTTCAGGCTGATGAGCCAATACCACTTATTGCTTGCTGTCAGTTACTTTCTCTTCGCGATTATCGTCACCTATGTCCTGACCTTGATCCTGGGAAAAATCGAAACCTGGAGATTTGGAAAATGAGTTGAAGTTCCGGAAAAGGATTGTGGTATAATGAAGGACAAGCTGGACTGATCGCGGGGAGGAAATAGAGTGGAGCCGGAAATTATGACGATCGCACAAGTTGCGAAATATTTGCAAATAAGTGAGATCTCGACCTATAAGCTTGTCAATGAAGGGAGAATTCCGGGCTTTAAAATCGGCCGACACTGGAGAGTCAGAAAGAGTGATTTGAAGGAAACCATTGAGAAGCTCCAACGAGGCGAAAGACTGTAAGATGATAGAAACAGCCCTGCCGCTGCTGACGTGTTCGAGCAACGGACGGGCTGTTTTCTTTCAGGAAGGAGCTATCCGTGTTGCACAGCAATCGTTTCTAACGAAGCCGCTGTTTCTTGGGCAGCCAGATCCACATTACGTTTGATCTCAACCTTCCGAATGCGCAGCCGATCCTTCTCTTTGACGGAAAATGTATAGTCCCGGTAAACAAAATGGCTACCTTTGCGAATCGCAGGATTTTTGGAATAGAGCCATCCGCCAATTGTTGTAAAGTCTTCTTCCTGTTCAAACTCGATGTGAAGCATTTCTCCTAAGGATGTCAAGGATACCTTGCCATCGACGATGATGTGGTTCTCATTCACCAGCTCGATCTCCGGCACTTCTTCACCATCAAACTCATCCCGAATTTCACCTACGATTTCCTCCAGGATGTCCTCAATGGTAACCAGACCGGAGGAGCCGCCGTACTCATCGACAAGCAACACCATGTGAACCCTGTTTTTTTGCATCGTCTTAAGTAATTCACTGATCGGAGTCGCCTCGGATGCCGTGCATACGGGCTGAAGCATATGGAACATATCGGAAGGCTGCCGGTTATCCCCTTGGCTCAGAAAAAACTTCTTGGTATTCAGCATGCCGACCACGTTATCCTTATCGCCGTGAATGACAGGAAAACGGGTAAACTGCTCCATTCTCATGGTTTGCAAAATTTCTTCCAATGTTTTGTTAACATCCAGACAAACCATGTCTGTGCGGGGAACCATAATGTCACGGGCGAGCAGCTCATCGAAGGCGAAAATACGCTCTACATAACCGAATTCAGTCTGATTGATATTTCCGCTCTTATAGCTCTCGGAGAGAATAATTTTCAATTCCTCTTCGCTGTGGGCTTCTTCGTGCTCGTTGGCCGGTCTCAGGCCGAACAGACGAATCAATCGGTTCGCAGAGCCGTTCAACAGCCAGATGAATGGATACATCACATTATAAAAGAAAATAATAGGTCGCGCGACTATAGCGGTCACCGCTTCCGCTTTTTGGATGGCCAGCGTCTTCGGTGCAAGCTCGCCTAACACAACATGCAAATACGTAATCAAGGCAAACGCGATACCGAATGAAAGCAAGCTAACAAACTGCTCCGGAAGGGAAAATCCTTTCAATAAAGGGTGGAGGATCTTCTCGACCGTCGGCTCTCCGAGCCAGCCAAGGCCAAGTGCCGTAATTGTGATGCCCAGCTGACAGGCAGATAAATATCCATCCAAATTGCTTGTTACTTTCTGGATTGCCCATGCATTCTTGTTTCCCTCCTGCACCAGCTGGTCAACACGGCTCGGTCTCATCTTGACGATGGCAAATTCCGTGGCGACAAAAAATGCAGTAAGCACAATAAGCAGGGCCACCAAAAGTAAGTTGACGGTTAACATATACATCTCCTTCGTATGCAATTCTATAATAAGTTCTTATGATTCATTATAAGACTCCAAATCGCAGGGTTCAAAACCCCGAGTCACTCATATCAGGTGGGCTAGGTCCGGAAAAGGGTCGGACCGGGAGGCAATGAACCACGCAGAGCCAATTACGGCGTATCTCGTGCTCTAGATAGCATTCTCGCGATATTGAGGTTGTCTATTCGTGAGGGACTGCTTCATGAAC
>JBEPYM010000065.1:0-16116 GCA_041641375.1 Paenibacillus sp. | reverse complement strand
GCCCCCCTCAAGATGAGATTTCCCAGTATGTAAGACCCCTTGAAGGCGACGAGGTTGATAGGTTCGAGGTGGAAGCGGGGTAACCCGTGGAGCTGACGAATACTAATCGGTCGAGGGCTTATCTAACTCATACACACCTTGCTTCACAACCATCTTCTGTGTAACACTCGCTATCCGGTTTTCAGGGAATGAAAACAGGCCGTTTTGAGACCTAGAGTCTTGAAACGGCCTGTTTTTGATATGCGCGTATCTTGGGGGACGCTCCAAACAACATCGTCATGCGCGGCAGCTTGGCGGGAGGAACGAGGAAAATTTACGTCGCATGAGTCGCTACCGCTGTCCATCGATTGTGACAACCCCCTTCGGACAACCCCCTTCTGTGACAAACCCCTTCGTGCACACGCCGGTCCATGATCACCGGACACGCTAGTACACATGAAATTGTGACATCCCACTCGGACGCACATCAATCTAACGATCGCCAGACACGCTATTTTTCCATGCGTGTTGAATTCCCTGACGTAACGATGCACAACAACCTTATTTGCCTCTAAGACGAGCAATTAGGCTAGTTTGACGTAAATAACGCCGGCTTGAATCGTTAGAGTGGGAAATGACCGGGAAATAAGAAAATAGGGTTTGAGCAAATCGTTAGCGTGGGCAATACCGGGAAATATTCAGCAATATGGGGATATGGCGATATAGGGATATGGGGATATAGGGATATAGGGATATAGGGATACGGGGATACGGGGATATGGGGATGGGATATAGGGATATAGCAATACGGCTAAGTGGGGATGCAGCGTGTTGCGATGCAGAGTGGGAGTTATGGGCAGGGCAGTCGACGATGTAGCAATGTGACGATATACTCGGATGCGACAAGTGATGATCAAAGGTGCGACGATACTCGGATGCGACAAGTGATGATCAATGGTGCGACGATACTGCGATGCGACAAGTGATGATCAATGGTGCGACGATACTCGGATGCGACAAGTGATGATCAATGGTGCGACGATACTGCGACGACAAGTGATGATCAAAGGTATGACGATACTGCGATGCGACAAGCGACGATGTAGCGATGCGTGATTGTTGCGATGAATGGATGTAGCGATGCAATGATGTGACTTTGAATAGGTCGAGGCGGCGCGGTTTTCGCTTCCGGGGCCATCACAAAGCAGAGCTCGAGCGCTATCGAACCGGTTCGGAACGCCGAGCGAATCTGCTCATCCGCAGCCGCATCAGCGCAAGCCCGAGCAGCGTCCCGAGCGCGTCGGGAAACGCAACATCGCGCCACGTACCGGTGCGGCCCGGCACCGTCGATTGATGCCATTCGTCGATACAGGCGTAACCCATTGTGATTATCCCGGCAAAGACGTATATGCGGAGCCCCCGCAAACCGGCACTGTACAAAGCGCTGCACACAAGCACCGCCAACACGGCGAATTCCGCGACATGACCCATTTTACGCACAAAAAAACTGATCAGGTCGTAAGGCTGCTCCGATGTGATGAAGAAGTCTCCATACCAGAACGACATCTTCGGCAGTGAGCGGTCCGTTAGTGTCATCCAGTCCTGCAGCCAGGGGCGTACATCCTGATCGCTCGCCGGGATTGAGGAGTGCCTCCAAATAAACGCCATCCAGAGCAATGCCGCCGCGGTCCATATCCACGTTTTCATCCGATCTCACTCCCTCCGCCACTGACTTCAAATAATCTTAACATACCGAGGCGTTGAGGACGAGTCCGCAGCACATACCGAGGCGTTGAGGACGAGTCCGCGGCACATACCGAGGCGTTGAGGACGAGTCCGCGGCACATACCAAGGCGTTGAGGACGAGTCCGCGGCGTGATCGCACGGAATGCGGCGCAGTGCGCTGGAGATGCAGCATCCGCAGGGTGTTGCGGTTCGTAAGCTCGAAAAGGAAGTGGAAAGAAGGTACGGCGAGCAGTCCTAGATGACAAAATGAATAATTGGCTCGTTGATCGGCTCAAACAGGCGGACGTCGGAGAGCGGCGGTGAATACAGATGAAGCGATACCGCGCGGGATCGGTTCGGGTTGGACATTCGGTGTATATGGCCGCCGGGAGCGAAAAACAGTTGGCCGGCACGGTGCCAGAGCTCTCCTTCGGCTTCCACCTTGTCGTTCTCCCCAGGCACTAGCCGGTACGACGTATTGACCACTTCGCCTTCTGCGACATACGCGCAACCGACGGATGATCCGTGATTATGAATATACGTATGGCTGTAGCTTGGGAGGTGGATGACGATTGCCTCGAGCTGCTCCGTCCGGAAAAGCGGGGTGCGGCCATAGGGCAGGTTCGTGGATGGGGCGATATAGGGCGCCAAATCCGTTGCGGTTATGTTCAAGCTTTCCATCAAAAGCTCCAGCTCCGTGATGGTGAACGGAGTTTTTTCGTCTGCAAGCAGCTTCGTAAACAGCATAAGCCGGGTCATCGTTGCAAATCCCTCGTTTCATGAAAAAGTCGATTCTCTGTATGTTATGGAATCCGTCGGGCTCGGGTTCCTGCCTCCTAAGTGCGAGCGGAAATTATTTGATAAAGGCGAACTATATAGTGAAGGTTTAAATGTAATGTTCGGATTTCAGGGTTGACATCCTACGTTAGCCTTGGTAAACTGAAAAAGCGGAAAACGATTCGTCACGAATGGCTAATGTTACCGTGGAAAGGGCATACCAAACGAGAAAAGATCAGGAATAGCCTGTCGGCGCACATACGCTTAGACGCGGGCTTTTTTGTTTGTTGAGGGACATTTTCCAATAATTATCTTGAAATCAGTTTCAGGAGGGAGCGGCGCAGGCATGTCGGTGCTGGTTGGCGTCATCATGGGGAGCAAATCGGATTGGGATACGATGAAATTGGCGTGTGACGTGCTCGAGGAGCTGGGCGTACCGTACGAGAAAAATGTCGTTTCCGCTCACCGTACGCCGGATTTGATGTTTCAGTATGCGGAGACGGCGGCGGAGCGAGGGTTGAAGGTGATCATAGCAGGCGCCGGCGGCGCCGCGCATTTGCCCGGGATGGTGGCGGCGAAGACGGAGCTTCCGGTGATCGGAGTGCCGGTGAAGTCGTCCACGCTGAACGGGCTTGATTCGCTGCTATCCATCGTGCAGATGCCGGCGGGCATACCGGTGGCGACGGTGGCGATCGGCAACGCGGGCGGTGCGAATGCAGGGCTGCTGGCGGCGCAAATCGTCGGCGCGTTCGATCCGACGCTGCAGGAGCGGATTCGCGGAAGACGCGAGCGGATCAAGCAAGAGGTGCTGGCGAGCGGGGAGTTCCTCGTATGACTGCGCGCGGACCGATCATGCCGGGCGCGACGATCGGCGTGCTCGGCGGCGGACAGCTCGGCAGGATGCTGGCGCTGGATGGACGGGCGATGGGCTATCGCTTCGTAACGCTGGATCCGACTCCGGATGCTCCGTGCGGACAAGCTGCGGACGAGCAAATTGTAGCCGACTACGACGACATCGAAGCGGCAAGGCGGCTGGCCGAGCGTTCGGATGTCATTACGTACGAGTTCGAGAACGTCGATTCGCGGACAGCCGCGCTGCTGCAGCAGGAGTCGTACGTGCCGCAGGGCAGCGAGCTGCTTCATACGACGCAGCACCGGCTGCGCGAGAAGAGCGCGATTGAGGCGGCCGGAGTTCCGGTAGCGCCTTATCGGGCGATTACGAGCCGCGAGACGCTGCATGAAGCGGTCGCAGCCTTCGGGTCGTGCGTGCTGAAGACGGCGACAGGCGGCTACGACGGCAAGGGACAAGCGGTCATTCGCCGCCCGGAGGAAGCGGACGACGCTTACGACAGGCTGGGCGCAGGCAGCGTGGAGCTGGTGCTGGAGCAGTTCGTCGTGTTCGAGAAGGAAATCTCGGTTATAGCGGCGCGCAGTACGACCGGTGAGGTGCGTACGTTTCCTCCCGCGGAGAACATTCACGTCAACAATATTTTGCATCTTTCGATTGCGCCGGCCCGGATCGACGAGCAGGTGGCGCGAGAAGCGGAGCGGATCGCGGCGGCGCTGGTGGAAAGTCTGGGCGCGACCGGCTTGCTGGCGATCGAGATGTTCCTGACGGCGGACGGCAGCCTCTATGTGAACGAGCTGGCGCCGCGGCCGCATAATTCCGGCCATTACACGATGGATGGCTGCACGGTATCGCAGTTCGAGCAGCATCTTCGCGCGATATGCGGGCTCCCGCTGCCGAAGCCGCGTCTCTTAACCGAGACGGTAATGGTAAACCTGCTCGGGGAGCACATGGAACGGCTGACGGACTGGCTGCATCGCGGCGGAGAGCGGGAGCTGCCCGAGGGACTGGCGTTCAAGCTGCATTTGTATGGCAAACAGGAAGCGAAGAAAGGCCGCAAGATGGGCCATATCAACTTGGTTGGGGACGCCGAAGCCGCGCTGCGGTGGATCGGAGAGTCCCGTATATGGGAGGCGTAACGGATGCTGGAGCGGTATAGTCGGCCGGAGATGGCGGCGATCTGGACGGAAGAGAACAAATTCAAGGCATGGCTTGAAGTCGAGCTGTGCGCATGCGAGGCATGGGTGGAGCTGGGCGTCATTCCGAAGGAGGATGTGCAGGCTTTGCGCGCATCCGCGAGCTTCAATATCGACCGAATTTATGAGATTGAGCAGGAGACGCGCCATGACGTGATCGCATTCACACGCGCCGTCTCGGAGACGGTCGGACCGGAGCGCAAGTGGGTGCATTACGGGCTGACCTCGACGGACGTTGTCGATACGGCGCTTGGCTATTTGCTGCTGCAGGCGAACCGGATTTTGCGGAACGATCTGACGAAGTTTATCGACATGCTGCGCAATCAGGCAATGAAGTACAAAGATACGGTCATGATGGGGCGTACGCACGGCGTTCATGCGGAGCCGACGACGTTCGGCCTGAAGCTGGCGCTCTGGTACGAGGAGATGAAGCGCAATCTGGAACGGTTCGATCATGCGGCAAGCGGTGTCCAATTCGGCAAAATCAGCGGCGCTGTCGGCACCTATGCCAACATTGAGCCGTTCGTGGAAGAGTTCGTGTGCCGCAAGCTCGGCATCTCGGCGGCGCCGATCTCGACGCAGACGCTGCAGCGCGACCGCCACGCCGAATATATGGCGACGCTCGCTCTGATCGCGACCTCGCTCGACAAGTTCGCAACGGAAATCCGGGCGCTCCAGAAATCGGAGATGCGCGAGGTGGAGGAGCCGTTCGCGAAGGGCCAGAAGGGCTCGTCGGCGATGCCGCACAAGCGCAATCCGATCGGATGCGAAAATATGAGCGGCCTGGCGCGTGTCATCCGCGGCCATATGATATCCGCTTACGAGAACGTGCCGCTCTGGCACGAGCGCGACATCTCGCACTCGTCGGTGGAACGGATCATCCTGCCGGATGCGACGATCCTCCTGAACTATATGCTGAACCGACTCGGCAACATTATCGGCAATCTGCAGGTGTTCCCGGAGAACATGAAGCGCAACATGGAGCGTACGTACGGCGTTCCGTTCTCGGGCCGCGTCATGACGAAGCTGATCGACAAGGGCTTCTCGCGGGAGCAGGCGTACGATACGGTGCAGCCGCGCGCGATGCAGGCTTGGGAAACGCAGCAGCAGTTCAAGGACATTGTGCTTGCGACCCCGGAAATTACGAACGCACTGTCTCGCGAGGAGATTGAGGATTGCTTCAATCCGAGCTGGCATCTGAAGCATGTCGATACGATCTTCGCTAGGCTTGGGCTTGTGCCGGAAGGGGCGGCGGCAAGATGACGGCACTGTTTACCGCATCGCCTTTTGTGAACGCACCGCTTCTGTACAAGGGCAAGGTGCGGGAGCTGTACGATCTGGGCGAGCATTATTTGATTGTGGTGACGGACCGGATTTCGGCGTTCGATTATGTGCTGAAGCCGCCGGTGCCGGACAAGGGCAACGTTCTGAACCTGCTCAGCCGCTATTGGTTCGAGCGGACGAAGGACATTCAGCCGAACCATGTCGTGCATACCGAGGTCGAGAAGCTTGGCGATCTCATTACCGAGCCGGACCTGCTGCGCCATCGCATTATGGTGACGCGGAAGGCGGAGCGGATCGACATCGAATGCGTGGTGCGCGGCTATCTGACCGGAGGCGGCTGGAGGCAGTACCAGCAGACGGGAGCGGTGAACGGTATTCCGCTGCCGGCAGGGCTTCGCAAGAATGCACAGCTGCCGGAGCCGATCTTTACCCCAGCAGGGAAAAACGACGTCGGCCACGACGAGGATATTTCGTTCGAGGAGATGAAGCGCCGGGTGGGCGAGGAGCTGGCCGAGGAGCTGAAGGCGCGCAGCCTGAGGCTGTACGAGGTCGGCCGGGCGTACTGCGAGGAGCGCGGCATCCTGCTGGCGGACTGCAAGTTCGAATTCGGGATCTTTAACGGCGAAATTATTTTAATTGATGAAATGTTAACGCCGGATTCGTCGCGCTTCTGGGCGAAGGAAAACTACGCGCTTGACATCGAGATCGACAGCATGGACAAGGAGCCGGTGCGAACCTACTTGAGCGGTACGGACTGGGACAAGAACAGCCCGCCGCCGCCGCTTCCGGCCGAGGTGGTCGAGGCGACGTCGCGGAGATACGTGGACATTTTGCGCAAGCTGACAAATCAGGGGAACTGACCTTTTTGAGGAGGAATGTTGGAGATGTGGAAAGCGAAGGTGTACGTAACGATTAAGCAAAATGTTCTGGACCCGCAAGGGAGTGCGGTGCGCGGCTCGCTGGGAGCGATCGGCTTCGACGAGGTGGCGAGTGTGCGTATCGGCAAGTATATGGAGCTGGAGCTTACTGCGGCGGGACGCGAGGCTGCGGAGGAGCGCGTGAAGGCGATGTGCGAGAAGCTGCTGGCCAATACGGTTGTGGAAGACTACCGCTTTGAGCTGGAGGAACTGGCATGAATACGGCGGTCGTCGTTTTTCCGGGTTCGAACTGCGATATTGATTGCTACAAGGCGGTGGAGCGCACGATCGGCGGAACGGTCGAATACGTGTGGCATACGTCGACCGACCTTTCGAAATATGATTTGATTGTGCTGCCGGGCGGCTTCTCGTACGGCGACTATTTGCGGACCGGCGCGATGGCGTCGATGGCTCCGGTTATGGGCGAGGTCAAGAAGGCGGCGGAGGCGGGCAAATATGTGCTTGGCATCTGCAACGGCTTCCAGATTTTGCTTGAGGCGGGTTTGCTGCCGGGCGCCATGCTGCGCAATGTGTCGCTGAAGTTCCGCTGTTTGCAGTCGAAGCTTCGCGTGTTGAATACGGATACGCCTTTTACTTCCGGTTATGCGGCGGGTGAGGTCATTACAATTCCGATCGCGCACGGGGAAGGCAACTATTACTGTACGGAGGAGACGCTGGCGACGCTGAAGGCGGAGCAGCGGATCGTGTTTCTCTATGAGGGAGACAACCCGAACGGCTCGGTGTCCGATATTGCGGGCATTGTCAACGAGCGCGGCAATGTGCTCGGCATGATGCCGCACCCGGAGCGTGCGGTGGCGGATTTGCTCGGCTCGTCGGACGGCGTGCGGATGTTCACGTCGATTTTGAACGCTTGGAGGGAAAAGCATGGGGCAGCAGTATAAAGGAGGCGCAACTCCGACAGCGGGCGTGAAGACGACATCCGAGGCTGCGGCAGCTGCAGCGGCGGCTGCGGTGGCGAAGGAGCCGACGGCGGATCAAATTTTCGATCAGAAAATCTACCGGCAATTCGGTGTGACCGACGACGAGTATGCGAAGGTGGTCGAGTTTCTCGGAGGGCGCCGCCCGAATTATACGGAGATCGGCATTTTTAGCGTGATGTGGTCCGAGCACTGCTCGTACAAAAATTCGAAGCCGGTTCTGCGCAAGTTCCCGACCAAAGGACCGCGTGTTCTGATGGGACCGGGCGAAGGCGCGGGCATCGTTGACATCGGCGACGGCCAAGCCGTTGTGTTCAAGATCGAGAGCCACAACCATCCGTCCGCGATCGAGCCTTATCAGGGTGCGGCGACGGGTGTCGGCGGCATTATCCGCGATATTTTCTCGATGGGCTCGCGTCCGGTGGCGCTGCTCAACTCGCTCCGTTTCGGCTCGCTGGACAATGAGCGCGTTCGTTATTTGTTCGAGCATGTCGTAAGCGGGATCGCCGGGTACGGCAACTGCGTCGGGATTCCGACGGTTGCGGGCGACATTATGTTCGACAAGGCGTATGAAGGAAATCCGCTGGTCAACGCGATGTGCGTCGGGCTGATCGATCATAAGGACATTCAGCGGGGTGTGGCGAGCGGCGTGGGGAATCCAGTGCTGTACGTCGGACCTCCGACAGGCCGCGACGGCATTCATGGCGCGACGTTCGCCTCCGAAGAGCTGACGGCGGAATCCGAAGCGAAGCGTCCTGCGGTTCAGGTGGGCGATCCGTTCATGGAGAAGCTGGTAATGGAGGCTTGTCTCGAGCTGATCAAGAGCGGCATCGTCGTCGGCATCCAGGACATGGGCGCGGCGGGATTGACCTGCTCTTCGGCGGAGATGGCCAGCAAGGGCGGCACCGGCATCGAGCTGAATCTCGACCATGTGCCGCAGCGCGAGCTCGGCATGACTCCTTATGAGATGATGCTTTCGGAGTCGCAGGAGCGGATGCTGTTCGTGGTCAAGCCGGAGCATGAGGAGCAGGCGCGTGCGATCTTTACGCGCTGGGGACTTATCTGCGCGAACGTCGGACGCGTAACGGACGACGGTCGGCTGCGGCTGATGTGGCGCGGCGAGCTTGCGGCTGATATGCCGGTCGATGCGCTGACGGAAGCATGCCCGATTTACGAGAAGCCTTCGCAGGAGCCGGAATATTTCCGCGTGAATCAGGCTGTAGAGACGAGCGGCCGCTATCCGGAAGTGACGGATTTGAACGGCGCGCTGCTCAAGGTGCTTGCTTCTCCGACGGTTGCGAGCAAGGAATGGGTGTATTCGCAGTATGACTATATGGTTCGCACGAATACGTTCGTGCCGCCGGGCTCGGATGCGGCGGTCGTCGGCATCGACGGCACGCGCAAGGCGCTGGCGATGAAGACGGACTGCAACGGACGTTACGTCTACCTCGATCCGGTCGTAGGCGGACGCATCGCCGTCGCCGAAGCTGCGCGCAACGTCGTATGCTCGGGCGGGGAGCCGCTGGCGGTAACGGATAACTTGAATTTCGGCAGTCCGGAGCGTCCGGATATTTTCTGGCAGCTGGACAAATCGGTAGACGGCATGGCGGAAGCTTGCCGCGTGCTGGAGACGCCGGTCATTGGCGGCAACGTCAGCTTGTATAACGAGCGCGCACGCGGTGCGATTTATCCGACGCCGGTTGTCGGGATGGTCGGTCTTGTTCACGACGTCGATCATATTACGACGCAAGGCTTCAAAGCTTCCGGCGATGTGGTGGTGCTGCTCGGAGACACGAAGGCGGAGCTCGGCGGCAGCGAATTCCAATATGCCGTACACGGCGTAACGGAAGGACGTCCGCCGGAGATTGATCTTGCGGTGGAGCAGCGCCTGCAGAAGGCGGTGCTGGCTGCGGTGCAGGGCGGGCTTGTTCGTTCGGCGCATGACGTGTCCGACGGCGGCTTGGCTGTAGCGCTTGCGGAAAGCTGCATGAGCGGCGGAATCGGCGCGGTGCTGGAGCTGGATTCGGCGGGCCTTCGGGTCGACGAATTTTTGTTCAGCGAGACGCAGTCGCGGATCGTGCTGAGCTGTACGCCGGAGAAGGCGGATGCGCTGGCGGCTGCTATGGCAGCGGCGGGAGTGCCTTGCCGCGTAATCGGCCGCGTTGGCGGAGATGAACTGGTAGTGAACGTGAATGGGATGCAAGTCGTAGGGGCTTCTGTCGCACAGCTTACGAAAACCTGGAAGGAAGCGATCCCATGTCTGATGCAGAAGGCCTGAAGCTGTGGGACGGGGCGTTCTACAACGAAGGGCATAACCGCAGCGATGAGCTGTGGATGGATAAATTGAAGGAGGAGTGCGGGGTGTTCGGCGTATACGGACATCCCGAGGCTTCTTCGCTGTCCTACTACGGGCTGCACGCGCTGCAGCACCGCGGTCAGGAAAGCGCCGGCATGTGTACGGTCGACGAGAAGAGCGAGTTCCAGTATCATCGCGGAATGGGCCTGGTCAAGGAAGTGTTTGTCGGCGAGGTGCTGTCCCGCATGAAGGGCTCGGTGTCGATCGGACACGTCCGTTATTCCACGTCGGGCGAGAGCAAGCTGACGAACGCACAGCCGTTAGTGTTCAAGTACCGCGAGGGCGATCTGGCGATCGCAACGAACGGCAATATCGTCAATGCGCCGGAAATTCGGCGGAATTTGGAGAAGGCGGGTTCGATTTTTCAGACGTCGAGCGATACGGAGGTCGTGGCGCATCTGATCGCACGCTCCAAATTCGACGATATCACCGACGCGGTGAAGGATGCGTTGTCGCAGCTGACGGGGGCGTTCGCGTTCCTGTTTATGACGAACGACAAGCTGATTGCGGCGCTTGATCCACATGGCTTGCGGCCGTTCGTGATGGGGCGGCTCGGCGATGCGTATTTGTTTGCCAGCGAGACGTGCGCGTTCGACGCGGTGGGCGGCGAATATGTGCGCGATGTGGAGCCGGGCGAGGTGTTGACGTTCGACCGCGGCCTGCTGACGCGGGTGGAAAAGTACGCCGAAGGCAAGCGACGCGCGATGTGCGCGATGGAATTTATTTATTTCGCGCGGCCGGACAGTGATATCGACGCGATCAATATTCACTCCGCGCGGAAGCGGATGGGCAAGCTGCTGGCGAAGGAGGCGTTCGTGGACGCCGATGTGGTGACGGGCGTGCCCGATTCGAGTATTTCGGCGGCGATCGGCTTCGCCGAGCAGACGGGGATCCCGTACGAGCTCGGGCTGATCAAAAACCGTTATACGGGCCGAACGTTTATCCAGCCGAGCCAGGAGCTGCGTGAGCAAGGCGTAAAGATGAAGCTGAGTGCGGTGCGCAAGGTGGTCGAGGGCAAACGGGTCGTCATGATCGACGACTCGATCGTACGCGGCACGACGTCGCGCCGTATCGTGAATCTGCTTCGCGAGGCGGGCGCCATAGAGGTGCATGTGCGCATTACGTCGCCGCCATTCGCGAATCCGTGCTTTTACGGCATCGATACGCCAACGCGCAAGGAGCTGATCGCGTCGACGATGACGATTGAGCAAATCCGGCAGGCGATTAATGCCGACTCGCTCCACTTCTTGTCGAAGGACGGCCTACTCGAAGCGATCGGCCGTCCGGCTGACGAGTGGAACCGCGGGCATTGCACCGCGTGCTTCGATAACGAGTATCCGACTACGCTGACGGAAGAGGCTGCCGTCGGTTGCGGCACCGGCTGCGACTGACTTGCCGGCTGGCGGCGGGAGGCGGGAATAGCGGAACGAATTTCCGCTAAATCGCGTGTGCCCTGGCGGGAGGCGGAAATAGCGGAACGAATTTCCGCTAAATCGCGTGTGCCCTGGCGGGAGGCGGAAATAGCGGAACGAATTTCCGTTAAATCGTGTGTGCCCTGGCGGGAGGCGGGAATAGCGGAACGAATTTCCGCTAAATCGCGGATTCCCCGGCGGGAGGCGGAAATAGCGGAACGGATTTCCGCTAAATCGCGTGTGCCCTGGCGGGAGGCGGAAATAGCGGAACGAATTTCCGCTAAATCGCGTGTGCCCCCGCGCAGGGCGAAAATAGCAAGACAAAATCAGCACTATTATCGAAATCAAGGGAGTGGGACGAGTGTCGGACGCATACAAACAGGCTGGAGTCGATATCGCGGCGGGCAACGAGGCGGTCGAACGGATGAAAAAGCATGTGCAGAAGACGTTTCGGCCGGAAGTACTGACCGGTCTGGGCGGCTTCGGCGGGCTGTTCGGCCTGGATAAGTCTAAATACGAGGAGCCGGTGCTCGTATCGGGTACAGACGGCGTCGGCACGAAGCTGAAGCTGGCGTTCGCGGCCGACAAGCATGACACCATCGGTGTCGATGCGGTGGCAATGTGCGTGAATGACATCGTCGTATCGGGCGCAGAGCCGCTGTTCTTCCTCGATTATCTGGCAACCGGCAAAATCGAACCGGCCAAAATCGAGCTGATCGTCAAGGGCATCGCGGACGGCTGTGCCGAATCCGGCTGCGCCTTGATCGGCGGCGAAACGGCGGAGATGCCGGGCATGTACCAGGACGGCGAATACGACATCGCCGGCTTCACGGTCGGCATTGTCGACAAGCCGCGGATCATCGACGGCTCTACGATTCAGCCGGGCGACGCAGTCATCGGCTTCGCTTCGAGCGGCTTCCACAGCAATGGCTACTCGCTTGTGCGCAGACGTCTGCTGGAGCAATACAAGCTCGACCTGCACGCCCCGTCGCCTACGGATGCGGCCCGTTCGCTTGCCGACGTGCTGCTGACGCCGACGAAGCTGTATGTGAAGCCGATTCTCAGCTTGCTTCAATCGTATACGATCAAAGGCATGGCCCATATTACGGGGGGCGGCTTCCTGGAGAACATCCCGCGCACGCTTCCGGAGAATACCAATGCTGCAATCGATTTCGGCAGCTGGCCGATCCACAAGGAATTTGAGCTCGTACGCAACGGACAGCCGTACGGCCTCGATACGATCTCGTACGAGGATATGTTCCGCACCTTCAATATGGGGATCGGCATGGTGCTGATCGTTCCGCAAGCCGATGCCGACGCCTTCATCGACGCGGCCAACAAGCTTGGCGAGCGGGCATACCGTATCGGTGAGATTACGCCGGGCAGCAAGGAAGTGGAGATGCGGGGAGTCCAGCTGTGAGCCGGAGCTATCGCATCGCTGTGTTTGCATCCGGCGGAGGCACCAACTTTCAGGCGATCGTCGATGCGGTTCGCCAAGGCGAGCTTAACGTATCCGTCGAGCTGCTCGTATGCGACAGGCCGCAGGCGCCTGTCGTCGAGCGCGCCCGCCAAGCCGGCATCCCGGTTCATACCTTCAAGCCGAAGGATTACCCGAGCCGCGAAGACTACGAGCGCGAGATCGCCGGGAAGCTGCAGGAGCTCGATATCGATCTGGTCGTGCTCGCCGGCTACATGCGTCTCATCACCTCGGAGCTGCTGAATCCTTTTGCCAATCGAATCATTAACATCCATCCCGCCCTGCTGCCTGCGTTCCCCGGAACGAAGGGCATCCAGGATGCGTTCCATTACGGCGTCAAGCTGGCCGGGGTAACGGTGCATTTCGTCGATGGCGGCATGGATACGGGACCGATTATTGCACAACGCGCCGTTCCGGTGTATGACAACGATACCGAAGAAACGCTTGCCGAGCGCATCCACGAGACGGAACGCGAGCTGTATCCGCTTGTGATCCGCTGGTTTCAGGAAGGGCGAGTGGAGCTGAAGAACGATACGCGCAGGGTGTACATACATTTCGAAAAAGACAAGAGGCCGATCGGCTTCCATTCCTAATTTATACTGGAGGGTCAACCAAACGTGGCGATTCAAATCAAAAGGGCGCTCATCTCCGTTTCCGACAAAACCGGCATCGTAGCGTTCGCCAGACAGCTGGCCGAGCTCGGCGTACAAATTATCTCTACCGGGGGCACCAAGACTTTGCTCGAGAAGGAAGGCGTTCCGGTCATCGGCATTTCCGACGTGACCGGCTTTCCCGAAATTTTGGACGGACGTGTAAAGACGCTGCACCCGGCCGTGCATGCAGGGCTGTTGTCCGTTCGCGACGATCAGGAGCACCGCAAGCAAATGACCGACCTGGAGCTGGAGTATATCGACCTGGTGGCCGTCAACCTGTACCCGTTCCAGCAGACGATCGCGAAGCCGGATGTGACGTACGAGGATGCGGTGGAGAACATCGATATCGGCGGTCCTTCCATGCTCCGCTCCGCCGCGAAAAACCACGCTTTTGTGACGGTTATTACCGACGCAGCGGATTATGACGCCGTGCTGGGACAGCTTCGGAGTGAAGGCAATACGACTCTGGAAACCCGCAAGCAGCTCGCTGCGAAAGTGTTCCGCCACACCTCCGCATATGACGCGCTTATCGCGGATTACTTTACGAAGCAATCCGGAGGACCGCAGCTGCCTGAGCGCTACACGATTACCTTTGATAAAATTCAGGATCTCCGCTATGGCGAGAACCCGCATCAGGCCGCAGCATTCTATGGCAAGCCGCTTGCGCCTGCAGGCAATATTTCTACCGCGGAACAGCTGCACGGCAAGGAGCTTTCCTACAACAACATTAACGACGCCAATGCGGCGCTGCAAATCGTACGCGAGTTCGACGAGCCTGCAGTCGTTGCCGTCAAGCATATGAATCCGTGCGGAGTCGGAATCGGCGCAACAATCAAGGATGCGTATACGAAGGCGTATGAAGCGGATCCGACCTCGATTTTTGGCGGTATCATTGCGGCGAACCGTACGATTGACGGGGAGACGGCGAAGCTTTTGAACGACATTTTCCTCGAAATTGTACTGGCACCGGACTTCTCCGAGGAAGCGCTGAGCATTCTGAAGCAGAAGAAAAACATTCGCTTGCTCAAGCTGGGCGAGGCTTCGGCTAACGCCCGTCTGGAGCCGCAGCTGCTCGTCACCTCGGTGGACGGCGGCCTGCTCGTGCAGGAGAACGACACGCACCGTCTGAACCCGGCCGAGCTGAAAACCGTCACCGACCGCGCGCCGACAGAGGAGGAGCTGAAGCAGCTGCTCTTCGCCTGGAAGGTCGTCAAGCATGTGAAATCGAACGCCATTGCGCTGGCGAAGGACAACATGACGATCGGCATCGGCGCCGGACAGATGAACCGGGTCGGCGCTGCGCGGATCGCGGTAGAGCAGGCGGGGGAAAAGGCGATTGGCGGCGTGCTCGCTTCCGACGCATTTTTCCCGATGGGGGATACGGTGGAGCTGGCGGCCAAAGCGGGCATTACGGCGATTATCCAGCCGGGCGGATCGGTCAAGGATGAGGAATCGATCCAGGCGGCCAACGCTCACGGCATTGCGATGGTATTTACGGGCGTCAGACATTTTAAACATTAAAAAGGGAGTGGAGCCGGTGCGGGTATTGGTAATCGGACGGGGAGGCCGCGAGCATGCCATCATTTGGTCGCTCTCCAAATCGCCGAATGTGGAAAAGGTGTACTGCGCGCCCGGCAACGCCGGGATTGCGAAGCTGGCGGAGCTGGTTCCGGTAAACGAGCATCAATTCGAGGAGCTGTGCGAGTTTGCGATTGACCACGCGATCGATCTGGTCGTTGTGGGACCGGAGGATCCGCTTTTTGCAGGGATTGTCGACCATATGGAAGCGAAGGGCATTCCGGTATTCGGACCCCGGCGTGGTGCGGCGGAGATTGAGGGGAGCAAGGTGTTTACCAAGAACCTGCTCCGCAAATACGATATTCCGACTGCAGCATATGAGACGTTCGACCGATACGAGGCTGCGGTGGAGTACCTGCGCAAGCAAAAGGCGCCGATCGTGATCAAAGCGGACGGCCTTGCCGCCGGCAAAGGGGTGACCGTAGCCGCGACGCTGGAAGAGGCGGAGGAAGCGCTTCGTGTGATGATGGTCGAGAAGCAGTTCGGCGAAGCGGGCAACCAGGTTGTGATCGAGGAGTTCCTGAGCGGTCAGGAGCTGTCGATCCTTGCGTTCGTCGACGGGGAAACCGTTCGTCCCATGGTTCCCGCACAGGACCATAAGCCGGTGTTCGACGGCGACCGCGGTCCGAATACGGGCGGCATGGGCACCTATTCGCCGGTACCGCAGTTCAGCCAGGCGCAGGTGGACGAGGCGGTGCGCACCATTATCGAGCCGACGGCGCGTGCGATGGTGGCCGAAGGGCGGTCCTTCCGCGGGGTGCTGTTCGCCGGGCTGATGATGACGCCGCAGGGACCGAAGACGATCGAGTTCAACTGCCGCTTCGGGGATCCCGAGACGCAGGTTGTGCTCGCCCGGCTCGAAACCGATCTCGCCGATATTATGATGGCTACCGTAAACGGGCGTCTGGCCGATATGGAGATTACGTTCAGCGAGCAGGCAGCCGTGTGCGTGGTGCTCGCTTCCGGCGGGTACCCCG
>JBEPYM010000064.1:0-16315 GCA_041641375.1 Paenibacillus sp. | reverse complement strand
GCAACTTGATATTCAAATTTTTTATTTATTATGTACTTTTTGCTCTCGAATCGAATAACAAGCTGGTCCGCGACGAACTGGGCTGAAGCCACTCTGCCATGAAGCCTTCTGCCGCTTCGTCAGGCAGCGCACCATTTACAGCGTCGGTTCTAAAGCCAAACAGATTCAAGTACGTAAAGGAACGCTTCGCTTTTTTGTTGGTTGAGAAAGCACAACGCTAATAAGTTCGAAAACTTACCCTTCCCCTTCTCGAGTCATCTTTACCGTGCCGTCTGCAAGTCCAACAGTGATCTGCTCCTCTGAAGTGACCTCCTCCAGCGTGATTTGCCGATCAAACTCAAGCTCGATGATCGTAACGGGATCTGCGGCGGCTTCTGGAAGGATGAGAGTTAACCACTCCTCTGTATGCTCCACATGAACGGCAGTTCCGCTGTATGAGCGCCATCTAACAAGAGTAGCGGATATATTGGGCAATACAACACGATCTGTCGTCCCGCCTAATACATGTACAAACACCTTGTTCGCAGAATGCGTGCTCCCTCCCCATTCACCTGCAGGAAACGGGCCTCCTCTTGTACCATAGACAGTCTCGCCGTATTGCTTTAGCCACTCGCCTACCCTACACACAAGCTCAATGTATCTCTCCTCCATCCTGCCGGTTGGCATTGGACCGATATTGAGCAGGAAGTTGCCGTCTCGAACGACTACCTTAATTAAATTATGGATAACCTCTGTTACGGTCGGCAACGTTTGTTCCGGCTTCCAGCCCCAGGACCCTAGACTGTCACAAGCTTCCCAAGCCTTGTCCGTACGCATGTCCCCAATGTGTTTCTCCCGAATCAGGAAATCGCCCTCCCACCCAGAACGATTGTTAATCAGAATATCCGGCTGTAGCTCCCTGACCATACGATTCAACGATTCTGACTCCCAGAAATAATCGGTTTTCATATAAAGCTCATCCCTACGCCAATTCGGATCAAGCCACCATTCGGTTACCGTGCCAGGCTTAATTCCAATTCCCCCGTGCGCAAGCCATTCACCATCGTACCACAGAATATCAATTTTGCCGTAGTTCGTCATAAGCTCTCGAATCTGTGTCCAACATTGTTGCTTCATTTCCAACGCATTCTCATAATATAATTCTGGAAAGAAATATCCTGGAAAGCGCCAATCCATGGGACTGTAGTACAATCCAACCTTAAGTCCCTCGTTACGGCAAGCCTCCACAAACTCGGCGACCAGATCTCTGCCCGCCGCACTAGTAACGCTGTTAAAATCACTTGCTTTCGTGTGAAACAAGGAAAATCCATCATGGTGGCGAGCAGTGAGCACCATATATTGCATCCCTGCAGCCTTGGCAGTCTTGGCCCATTGTTCGGGAGCATATTCAGTGGCATCGAACTGCTCTGAAAGCTTCGCGTATTCACCGACACTAATTCGTTCGTTAAACATGACCCACTCGCCCCGGCCCAGTATGGAATACAAGCCCCAATGAATGAACATACCGAATTTCGCATTTCGAAACCACACCAGTTTCTCCTCTCCGAACGGGTGAAGTGTCAACGGTGTATATTGTTTTTTTTGTTCATGCAAAAGTCCCATCGTGTTCACCTCTTGCGCAGTTATTTTTAATGAATCCATATTAGAATAGAATGCTCGAATGATCCATGGATACAATTTAGAATACAGGTAATATATAAAATTCTAAGTTAAAAAGGCTTTACGGTCATTACATACAAAATATAAACGGGTATAAGCGTGGCTAAGCTCCCGAATAGGATCCAATGCCGATATGCCTTTACATAGCTTTCGTTAAGACTACCTTGAAGCAACGATTCTTTGCTGCTGCGAACCATTCGGAATTGTAGCGGCAACAATACCGCACACCAGATTATACCGGTGACAATAAACAACCAATTTGAAACTGAAACCCAGTTCCATCCGCTCATGGGGTATCCGAGTGAATACGCCATCACATTTCCGGTAACAATTAACAGAATAAGTCCAGGTATCGTAAAGATATAATCCGCAATCAGCACCTTTTGAGATGCGATGTAGATCAGATTCAAATCACCACTCGTATCAGCCATTACCTTCCAAAAAGCAGTAATGATGATATTTCCTAAGAAAAGTACAGCTCCAAGTACGTGGAGAAATAATAGCAAGCTCATTGATCAATTGCCTCCCTCTTACATTGTACACGTAACACCCATCTAATCATACCGACGGTCGGTATGTGTTTATTTTCAAATATTTCCTATTCATACGATACATTATTCCGCTTTCAAATAATTTGAGATAAATACAGCTGCATCTGCAGCAGTAAATGAAGGTGAAGAGGCTGCTATCGAAGAACGTACTCGTAAGCCCAGTGACAATAACACAAAGAGCTCAGCTGTTTGATCAACTTCCACCGACTTGCTGATTACTCCATGATCCTGACCTGTCGTAATCCATTGTTTAGAGATATAAACTGCTTTATCATAGAAATTATGAAGAACTTCCTTTACAATGGGATCTTCATTTTTATCCAACAGATACATGAGAATTTGGTTCGTTATGTCATTCTCATCAGCTAACCTTTGGAGGTTGGCAGCAATTTTTTGCATGGGTCCATCAAACGATTTTTCCCCTTTTTCCACTTCATTCATAAATTGATAATTGGTCTCTTCAAGCCTTTCTTGTAGTACCCAGGCAAATATTTCATCTTTACTTTTTACATAATGGAATATTGCGCCTTTAGAAAGTTTCGAATGTTCCATGATGTCCTTCAAAGTAATGGTATGACAGCTTTTATCCATTAGTAAGGCTTTTGTCGTCTCTAATAGTAGTCCAATGGTTTTTTTTCTGCGATCTACGTTCCTCATCTTCAAACCCCTTTAAGTGATCCGTACTCGATATAATTAGAACTAACTATATCGTTCGTGTTCAATCAAAGTCAAGTTTGATTGCATCTGGCCAATATATCCGGTTATTCTTTCAATCCACCCAGTTCTGTTCCTTAGGAACATGATCTTCTTCTGGTGCACTTGGAATGATGATAAGAACAAGGATAAGAAATCCGGTGATAATCATCCAATTGATAAAAGAAGCAAGCATCGGAATCACGCTCCATCATAATGTAATAACCTGTAATGAACTGCTGAATTTCACTTCTCAATAATCACCTCTTTTTCGAACGTACGTTTTATATTCAATAATACATACCGTCGGTCGGTATGTCAATGAAATTCAATAATTGAATTCCACTTCTCCATCGTAACTCAATCCATCCAGCATGGTTTCTTCAATATTGCGGAAAAAAAAGACCCATCAAACGAGTTCGCGTCGATGAGCCTGATTGAACATGCATGTGTCTGGTTATTCTGTATAGACGATTGAACGGACCGCTTTAGCGAGTAAGCACACCGCTAATAAGTTCCTTTGATGATAAAGAACGAACCGCGAATCGTCCCCGCTAATTTCGATTTTTGTCTCGCAAATTTGAATTTTTGCTCCAATTCTTTTGGGATCTCCATGCCCTCAGAAAGCTTAATACCAACGGCGCGCTTCTTTGGTTCATCAACGGGGTACATGACATTGATGGCGAGACCATCCTCATAGAAGACAAATGTCCATTGAATATGTTCAACCTGAAAACGCGACGTTTGTAATGGTTTTGCAGCAAACTCAATATTCCGCTCTTCTTTTAAAATACGGTTCACGTAATCAAGGGTGACCTGGCTTTCGGAAGCCGGTACAACCGTAAATTCGTGCTTGTATTTATTCATGAAGTAACGAGCTTCATTGGCACGTAAACCGGCAAGTGCATCTGCTACTGGTGAAGATTCGAAACCAACTGTAGACACATTTGTAAAATCGACAATATAAGACATGATCTTCACTCTCCTTATCTATCCAATACATCCGCAAGCTTGCCGAGCATGCTTGTCCAACCATATGTAGCGCCACCAAACGCTTGATCTTTGCTGAATCCCATCTGATTAAGGTGCAGTTGAATGATGCCTTCTTGCGATTCCTGCAAGGTCCATATGATCGTTGTGTTCTCACCGCCGCTGACCCAGGTGTAAGACAACCGGTGCGGCTCCTCAACTTCCAGCACCTCGCATTGAATAATGCCATCCCAATCCCCATACGGCTGCTGCCGAAATTGAAAACGGTGACCGACAATAGGTTTAAAATCGTTGGGCATAACCCACTTTGCCAGTGTTTCCGAATCGGTGAGTGCTGCCCACACCTTTTCTTTCGTACTGTTAAACTGGTAGCTTAGGCTAAGATCTTTGCTCATTTCGAATCCTCCTGTAAGATGTAGTCCAGTTTCTGTAAATTAGTGGTCCAAAATCGTTCGTAGAACGAAAGCCAGTCCTGGATTTCTCTTAACGGTGTCGGATTTAAGCGGTTGCGTGTCTCTCGACCAACTTTAAGATCCGTCACTAGTCCTGCTTCCTTCAAAATCGCCAAATGCTTTGCGACTGCGGTGCGGCCCATTGGAAAGTGAGCTGACAATCGATTGAGCGGCATTTCCCCCGACTCCGCCAGCAAACGAATCAGCTTTCGACGTGTAGGATCTGCAATCGCTTGGTAAACATCTCGCGTAGGTGCTCTTGCGTTCATCGTAAACCTTCTCCTCTCTATCCTATTCAGGACACCGAATGGTGTCTTCAATATACGACACCAAACGGTGTCTTGTCAATCTTCAAACTGTTGAAAAAAGCCCGTACAGACAGGGTGTATTGGCTCCCCTGATATGTACGAGCGTCTTCGACAGATTACTATGGGTGAATCCGCACAGTTACGATCTCATACGGTGTAATTGAAAAGCGAATAGGAGCCGTGAGCTTTTCACTCTCCGGTTCTTCGAGCAAATTGACATGCTGCCAGCTTTTGACGGGGAATCCGGGGGTTAGTTCTACCACACCGCGAAGTCCAGCAAATTCGTGCATGCGGATTATCCATCCGTCCCCATCCTCCGCTCGTTTGACCGCATCGAGGAATACATGCTCGGCGGACAATGACAGCAGAGTAAAGTCAGGGGTTCGGCCCGGCACCGCTTCAAGGGGAGCATTAACCGTCCACGCTTCCCGAACGGTTCCTCCTTCAAACCAATCGCCTTGGTGCGGCAGCAGCGAATAGACGAATTCATGGCGGCCGGCATCGGCTGTCGGATTAGGTACGTTAGCTGATTTGATCAAGGTGAGCCTCATCACATGATCCTTGATATCATAGCCGTACTTGCAATCGTTCAGCAGACTGACACCGTAACCGCGTTCGGATAAATCCGCCCATTGGTGTCCGACCGTCTCGAATTTGGCATAATCCCAGCTCGTATTCCAATGGGTGGGGCGTTTTACATTGCCAAACTGGATATCGTAGGTCGCTTCTGTGGAACGAATGGCGACTGGAAAGGCCACCTTCAACAGCTGCCGACGCTCCTGCCAATCACATACGGTTGCGAAGTCGATTCTGCGGTTATCCGCATACACCGTCATTCGCTGCTGAATGAGAGAGTCCTGATATTCCCATTCAAATTCAACAACGGCACGCAAGGACCCTAATTCTGCAAGTCGTACAGATCGGAGCCGGTCTACGCGGTACATTTTCTCTTGATAATAAATATCGATGTCCCACGCCTCGTGATTGCTTTTTGGGCGATCCTCAAACACCTGTAATTCGTTGCCGAAGCACCCTGCTGCCAGTACCTCTCGCGATGCAACTTTATCGTAGATGCGGCTAAGTCTTCCGTCCTCCAGCCACTCCATGACATACAACGGTGTTTCCAGATAACGTTCCGAGTACACAAATGTCGATGTGGCGGAACTGAATGCGGCTGAAGCTACTTCCTCTTGAAAGTGTATCGCGGCAGCACCCATTGACGGTATCTGTGTCACACTGACTAACCAGCCGCCCTCTTCTGTTCGCTGCGCTTCCAGCGGTTCGTTATTTGGTCCGAACCAGCGACCCGTTCGCGAAGGATCGACAATATGTGCCGGGATCTGTACGTGACCGCTACGTATCCAGGGGGCGTCATTATAAACGCTTATCCAAGCATCATCTTTACTGACGGTCAATTGCCCCAAAGCTTCACGGCAAAGCTCTTCTCCGATTTGCAATGCCTCCGCATATTCCTGGCGACTGTCCTCGTACACCTGTCGAATCGAGGAGCCTGGAATAATATCATGGAACTGGTTGCGCAGTATGATTTTCCAGCCGGAAGCAAGCCGTGCATAGCTGTCAGCATGCTGCCCGGTAAGCATGGCCGCAGCCGTATCCAGCCACTCCGCCCTCCGATAGAGCAGCTCCAGCTTGCGATTCATTCGCTTATTATAGGCTTGGCTTGTATAGGTGCCGCGATGCAGCTCCAGATACAGCTCCCCATCCCATGTGTGAACGTAGTGGGGCGACGTTCGAACACGTTCGACTAACGCATCAAAGTATTCGTCCGCACGCCCTGTTTCCACACGCGGCAATCCAGGCATTGCATCCAGACGTCGCCGTAGCTCCAGCATGTCGCGGTTGACTCCACCGCCGCCGTCTCCATAACCGTAAGACAGAAGCAAATGCTGATTAATCTCTTTATCGCGATAGCTGTTCCAAATACCGGCCACAGTCTCTGCCTGAATGACACCGTTATAGGTGTAATAGAACGCTCCGCCATCGTAATAGGGGTCCGGTGTCGTAACAAAATGGGTGATGATTTCAGATCCGTCGATCCCCCTCCATCGGAAGGTGTCATGCGGCATTCGGTTGTATTGATTCCAGCTAATTTTAGTTGTCATGAACAGCTCGATGCCGCATTTGCGCAATATTTGAGGGAGCGCCCAGCTGTAACCGAACACATCCGGTAGCCACAAGTAACGGCAAGTGACACCGAATTCCTCTTTAAAAAACCGAATACCGTAGAGCAGCTGACGAACGAGCGATTCGCCGGAAGTCAAATTGCAATCCGCTTCCAGCCACATCGCTCCTCCCGCTTCCCAGCGACCCTCACGAATACGTTCGGCGATGCGATTGTAGAGCTCCGGATAATCTTCCTTGACATATTCATAAAGCTGGGGCTGAGTTTGCAGAAAAATGTAGTCCGGATATTGTTCCATTAAACGAAGCACGGTGCTGAAGGAACGTGCGGATTTTTCCCGGGTATGCCGCAGTCTCCAGAGCCACGCGACGTCGATGTGCGTATGACCGATACAGCGAACGGTTACATCGGTTTCCTTGGGCACGCTCTCGATTGAACCAACAAGCCACAGTTGGGCTTCTTCCACACTCCTGTAGAACGACTTGCTGCCCGGCTTCGACCAATCAATCAGTCTCAATGCACCGTCGAGCGCTTGCTGCAGCTTGTGACGCTGCGGATGAGAGTCATCGAGCTGCAGCAACGTTTGCACCGCTGCCGTTCCCATATAATACAGGTCGTCTGCTGCTTCGCAAAGCACCCTCAGCTCCGCTGTTTCAAGCTTGTGCTCCAGCACTTTCGAGCTGTCATAGCCGCCGAGACCCGACCAGAGCCGGAAGGTCAGCCTAAGTGTGCTGCCCGCCCACTCCTGGGGAAAGAACACTTCGCGGTGATTCGAATCGACTCCCTGATAAGGTTCACCGTTTACAAAGAGTAGCGACTCGAAACCGCTGTTATTCCCGCCTCCAGTCGTGCCGAAATCGAAATAACCAAGTACGGTCTTCCCAGACCATTCGACGGGGATGGTCACTTCCGTGTTCAGCCACAGGTATCGATCTGACCCGGACCAGCGATCCCCAACCCGCATTTCTGTCCATTCGTCTCCTAAAGGCGGCTTCGCTCCGATCGCTCCTTCCGGATCCTCCTTACAAAGCAGCACCGGTATGGCGATCGATTCCTTGTACCGATACGCTTCCAGCTCATTGATCCGCTTGGCACATTTATCCAGCGTCCAAAACATGTCTCCCACGATCCTTTATGATCAATTTTAGATATCACGTGTTATCAGACAATCGGGAGCCCCGATCAAAAATGCATCATACGCTACCGCCATGAATGAGCCGGCTCTCAATCCATACAGTGGAGGTATCACTCAGCGGTCTCGAGCCTTCTATGTATTGAGCAAGCCTTTCGGCGGCGCTCTCTCCCATCTCGACATAAGGAATTTCAATTGAGGCCAAAGATGGTGTCAAATACCGATTGACGCGTTCCGTATTGTCGCCGGCCATCAAATACATGTCGCGACCAATCCGAAGTCCCAGTTCGTGAGCCGCTCGGTACAAATATACGGCGCCCCGCGACCAATTGACAAACAAGGCGATTCTCCCATTGCCACGGTACACCTGTTCCAGCCATCGCTGCCAATCGGCGAGCGCTTGTGGTGACGAGTCGTCGATCGCCCGGTGAATAACCGGTCTTCTGCCGCAGTGCGCGGACCAGCTCTCGTAAGCCGCCCGCCGCACCTGATCTCCGGCATGGAGCCCATCCAAGGTCCGGAGTTCTACGTAAATCGGCGCAAGTCCGGTTCGTTCCTGCATATACGATAAAGCGCGTTTGACGCTGTCGCCATAGTCTGTTTCAACTGAGGCAATGCCGCTCATGTCGCGATACCCCTCTACCGAAATGAAAGGAATACGATGCTCCCGAATGATGGCAGCCCACTCTTCATCCCGGTAAGAGGTGCTATCCTTCGTGACAATCCCGTCAATCTTTCGTTCCAAGAACAGATCCACAAGCCTGCGTCTTCCCGTCTTGTCGTCACGGTTCCCGTATAGCAGAACGTCGTACCCAAGCTCAGCCGATCTTCGTTGAAACCCTTCGAGCACCTGCGAGAAAAAAGGATTTGCAATATTGCCGTATGCAGCAATGCATTGGCTTCTGCCGGTGCGCATCCCTCGTGCCTGCGCATCTACGCGGTAGCCTAACTGCTCAATCGCGGCATGCACAAGCTGCCGAGTCTCCTCGCTCACTCGAATCCCCTTCGTACCGTTCAGCACGGCGGATACGACGCCGCGCGATACGCCGGCCAGCTTCGCAACATCATGGCTTGTGACTCTTCGCTTCACTGGAGTTCACCTCCTTTACCCAGATGATATCACGTGTTATCCAATGGATCAACAGCTAGTTAAAAGAATAGCAAAAAATCCTCCGCCTCGGCGAAGGATCCTGTTCGTTCATTTACGTATTCGGCGTTTGCTCCTGAGCCCCACACGATCCCTCATAACCGTCCGTCGCTTTCATTGCCGGAAGCTGCTCACGTATACGCTCATCCTCCGGCATTTCAGCTGTCAGCTGCACGGCAGGCGCATGAAATTCGACATGGCCATTCCTGTGCTCATTCGTCATCGTCTTCATCTCCCGGGATTATCCAATGTATACACGTCCCTATTTTGGCGTAGTTGGAGCAGTGTTATACATTCGGCGATTTATTCGTATAGTGCGTCGCGCAGCCTTGAATTCATCCCTTTCGAAGCTTGTGCCCGAAGCTCGCCGCGCAGCCGCCGGATTTCCGCGTTCAACGATTCGACTACCGATTCGCACCAGATGGTGAGAGAGGTGGTGTATGTCTGTCCGGCCATCACGCGAACCAACTCCTCCCCTCGGGCCATCTCTCCGGGTTTTGCCATCCAAGGCTCCATACACACGAAAGGCCGATCCTTCATTGTCCAACCTACAAGATATCGAAAATCCTCACCATATTTCATATGCACCTTAATGTGATCCCCAGACAGAAATGCGAAATCTCGTTTCTTCATATCAAGCAAAATAACCGACTCAGCCCTTTCGGTCAGATCGACACGAGCATGAACCGGCTTGATCAGATTATCATTACAGTCGTACATAGCCGCCGCATCCGTAAATATCGCCACGTTTTTTTGAGAAGTTGCGAAATACGGATGAAAGCCTGCATACATCGGCATCGGATCACCGGATAAATTGCTGTATTGTTGGTCAATCGTCAATTTCCCCTCGCGCAAGCGGTAAGTAAACAGAAGTTCAAACTCAAACGGATAAGCCACCAGCGTCGTGCGGTTTGCGACAAGGCGTACCGTGATCGAGGCTTCACCTTCCTTATTCGTAGCGACAACTTCCCATACCTCATTGCGCGCAACACCATGGGACTTTATGCTGTAGGTGACGCCATTCCAGTCGTATCGGCCGTTCGGCATCCCCCCGCATATCGGGAACAAGACGGGAATGCCTCCCCTTATATTTGCCTGCGGGTCCAGCAAGGTAGCTTCATCGAGGTACAGGCGTTCTACTCCATTCGTCCCGAACGAGGTAACAATACCTCCTCGCTCCGGTACGATCCGGAACCAGGAGCCAGTAGCCGGCTCACATAGCTCATATACCTGATATTGATGCGTATAGGTACGAATGGTATACATAAATGATCTCTCCTTCTATAGAGTCCGTTATCTTCTGATGATAGACCGGACGAGCCGGTAACGCAAATCAGCCCCCGCTGCCTCATAAAGGCGCCGGGAGCTGATAGAAAGCGTATCTGCACACTCAAGGCAAGTTGGTCGATCCCATCAAATACCGATCGCATTCTCTTGCGGCTTCACGACCCTCATTGATCGCCCATACAACCAGACTTTGGCCGCGCCGCATATCCCCTGCTGCGAACACTCCGTCCACATTCGTTCGGTATGACCCGTACTCCGCCCTCGCGTTGGACCGTTCGTCCTTCTCGACCCCAAGCTGATCCATAAGCGTATGCTCCGGACCGAGGAAGCCCATGGCCAGCAGTACCAGCTGGGCCGGATAAATACGTTCGCTACCGGGCACTTCAGCCGGAATGAATCGTCCTTGCTCATCCTTCTTCCACTCGATCAATACCGTATGCAGCTCCTTGACGTGTCCGTTCTCATCACCGACAAATTTCTTGGTCGAGATCAAGTATTGGCGCGGGTCTGCTCCGTATAGATCGGCCGCTTCCTCCTGCCCGTAATCCATCTTGTATACCTTCGGCCATTCCGGCCAAGGGTTGTTTGCAGCTCTTTGCTCCGGCGGCTTCGGCATAATTTCAAACTGGACAACGCTGCTGCACTGATGGCGGATGGAGGTACCGACACAATCGGTACCGGTATCGCCGCCGCCGATGACGATCACATCTTTGCCGGCCGCCGAAATATAGGCTCCGTCCTCCAGATTGGAGTCCAGCAGGCTCTTCGTATTTTTGTGAAGAAACTCCATCGCCAGATGAATCCCCTTCAACTCCCTGCCTTCAATCGGAAGATCGCGGCCCTTCGTTGCGCCGCCGCACAGGACTATCGCATCGAATTCCGAACGAAGCTGCTCGGCCGGGTAATCCTTGCCAACCTCTGTACCGGTAACAAACGTAATTCCTTCCGCCTTCATCAGCTCGACACGGCGCTCCACATAACGCTTATCCAGCTTCATATTCGGGATTCCGTACATCAGCAGCCCGCCGACCCGATCACTGCGCTCGAATACCGTCACCTGATGACCGGCTTGGTTCAGCTGCGCCGCACAGGCGAGTCCGGACGGTCCGGAGCCGACCACCGCCACCTTCTTGCCGGTGCGCACAGAGGGAGGTTTTGCCACGACCCATCCTTCCTCGAAGCCCTTATCAATAATCGCTTTCTCGATGGTTTTGATCGTGACCGGACTATCGTTCAAGCCTACCGTGCAGGAACCCTCACAGGGAGCAGGACATACGCGACCGGTAAATTCGGGGAAATTGTTTGTTCGCTCCAGCCGCTCAAGTGCATCACGCCAAAGGCCGCGATAGACGAGATCGTTCCATTCCGGAATCAGATTGTTGACCGGGCAGCCGGAAGCCATGCCGCTGATCAGCTTGCCCGTATGACAGAACGGAATGCCACAGTCCATACATCGCGCACCCTGCGTTTGCAGGCTCGACTCTTCCATCGGAACGGCAAACTCTTTCCAATGCTTGATACGCATAGGCGGAGCGGCCTCGGTCGGCACTTCGCGCCTGTATTCAATAAAACCGGTTGGCTTTCCCATGTCTTCCTCCCCTAGTTTCCGCCGACGCGTGAGACGTCGCGCATATTTTCCTCGAATGCAACCATGACTGCTTCCTTGTCGGAAAGTCCCGACAGCTTGACGCGTTCAATCGCATCGAACATTCGCTTGTAATCCTTCGGAATGACCTTGACAAACTTCCAGATATATTCGTCGAAGCGATTCAATATGTCGTGTCCCTTTGAGCTGTCCGTAAACTTCACATGATTGCGTATCATCGTCTTCAGCTCGTTGATCTCAAACTGATGCTCGACCTGTTCAAAAAGAACCATCTCGGCATTGCAGCGCGTCTGAAATGTACCTTCCTCATCCAGCACATACGCGATTCCCCCTGACATGCCGGCGGCAAAATTACGCCCGGTGCTGCCAAGGACGACGACGCGGCCACCTGTCATATATTCGCAGCCATGATCGCCGACACCCTCGACGACGGCGCGAACGCCGCTGTTGCGAACGGCGAAGCGCTCACCGGCAACGCCGCGGATATAGGCCTCTCCATCGGTTGCACCATAGAAGGCGACGTTGCCGATGATGATATTCGTTCCCGGGTCGAAGGTCGACTTCTCAGGCGGGAAAATGACGATTTTGCCGCCCGACAAGCCCTTTCCGACATAGTCATTCGCATCTCCCTCGAGCGACAGAGTGATGCCTTCCGGTACGAAGGCACCGAAGCTTTGCCCGGCTGAACCGAAGAAATGAAGGCGTATCGTATCATGCGGAAGCCCCGCTGCACCGTATTTGCGAGTAACCTCGCTGCCCAGAATCGTGCCGACGACCCGATCGGTATTGCGAATGGGGAGAATTGCATGAACATGCTCCTTCTTCTCGAGCGCAGGCTTGCAAATGGACAGCAGCTGACGCCGGTCGAGGCTCTGCTCCAGCCTGTGATCCTGGTTCATGCGCTGATACCGCCCCACCGATTCCGGCATATCCGGCTGATACAGTAGCGCCGAGAGATCGATGCCCTTCGTCTTCGCATGAGCTGTCGCGTGGCCGGTCTCCAGACAGTCGGTTCGTCCGACCATCTCGCTCACGGTACGGAAGCCAAGCTCCGCCATCAGCTCGCGCATCTCCTGCGCAATAAATCGCATGAAATTGGCGACATGCTCGGGATCGCCCATAAATTTCTTTCGCAGCTCCGGATTCTGAGTAGCGACGCCGACCGGACATGTATCCAGATGGCAGACGCGCATCATCACACAGCCGAGCACAACGAGCGGAGCTGTTGAAAAGCCGTATTCCTCCGCGCCAAGCAGCGTCGCAATAACGACGTCGCGACCGGACATCAGCTTGCCGTCGGTTTCGACCACGATCCGATCACGCAGATTGTTGAGCACGAGCGTCTGATGCGTCTCGGCCAGTCCAAGCTCCCACGGCAAACCCGCGTGCTTGATGCTGGTCCTCGGTGAAGCTCCTGTGCCTCCGTCGTAGCCGCTGATCAATACAACATCGGCACGCCCCTTGGCTACGCCTGCGGCAATGGTGCCGACCCCTACCTCGGAGACAAGCTTGACGTTTATACGCGCACGAGGATTGGCGTTCTTCAGGTCGTGAATCAGCTCCGCCAAATCCTCGATGGAGTAAATATCGTGATGCGGCGGCGGTGAAATCAGCCCGACTCCCGGCGTAGATCCGCGAACCTCGGCAATCCACGGATATACCTTCTTGCCCGGGAGCTGTCCTCCTTCACCCGGCTTGGCTCCTTGCGCCATCTTGATCTGGATCTCATCGGCATTGACAAGATAGTGGCTCGTCACGCCGAACCGGCCCGATGCCACCTGCTTGATGGCGCTTCGGCGCAGGTCGCCGTTCTCGTCCGGCTCGAAACGGCTCGGATGCTCGCCGCCTTCTCCGGTATTGCTCTTTCCGCCAATGCGGTTCATCGCGATCGCCAGGCTTTCATGCGCCTCTTGAGAGATCGAGCCGTATGACATAGCCCCGGTTTTGAAGCGTCTCATGATCGCTTCGATTGGTTCAACCTCTTCAATCGGCACGGGCTGACGATCACGCTTCAGCTCCAGCAGTCCCCTCAGGTTCGCATGCTGTTTCGTTTGGTTGTTCACCAATGTGGTGTATTTCTTGAACATGCTGAAATTATTGGTGCGGCAGGCGGTTTGCAGCGCATGGATCGTCTCCGGATTGTAGAGATGATATTCGCCGCCGCTGCGATATTGATGCTCGCCGCCGGCTTCCAGAACGCCGCTTCGCCCTTCGCGCCGCGAATACCCGCGCCGGTGCAGCTCCGCTGTTTCGGCGGCGAGCTCGGCAAGCTTGATCCCTCCTATTCGCGATGGCGTCCATGTAAAGTACTGCTCAACCAGCTCCGGATGGATGCCGACCGCTTCGAAAATTTGCGCTCCCCGGTAAGATTGTATCGTTGAGATCCCCATCTTGGAGGCGACCTTCACAACGCCCTTCGTGGCGGCCTTTACGTATTTCGTTCTCGCCTCCTTCGGACTGACTCCGGTCAACAGGCCTTGCCGGATCATCTCCTCGAGCGATTCGAACGCCAGGTACGGGTTAATCGCACCCGCACCGTAGCCGAGCAGCAGAGCGAAGTGATGCACCTCCCGCGGTTCTCCCGATTCTACGATCAAGCTTACCTTCGTTCTCGTGCCCTCGCGAATCAGATGGTGATGCACACACGATACAGCCAGCAACGCCGGAATATGCGCAAACTGCTCATTAACGGCTCGGTCGGATAAGACAAGCATCGTGGCGCCTTCCTTGGCAATCGCCTGGTCCGCTTCCTTGCACAGGCGGTCAAGTGCAGCCTTCAATCCGGCTTCACCTAGTTCAACCTCATATACCGATGACAGCGTCACCGTTCGGAAGCCTGCTCGATGAATTGCTTTCAGCTTGGCTAATTCGGCGTTGTCGATAATCGGTGTAGATAAACGGATCAGCCGGCAGCTCTCCGGCTGCGGATCGATCAAATTTCGCTCCGGACCGATCGTCGTGCCGGTTGCCGTAATAATCTCCTCGCGTATCGCATCGATAGGCGGATTTGTAACTTGTGCAAACAGCTGCTTGAAGTAATTGTACAGTAGCTGCGGCCGATCTGACAGAACGGCAAGCGGCGTATCGATTCCCATCGAGGCGACCGCTTCCACCCCTGTTTTGCCCATCGGCTCCATAATTTTCGTCAAATCCTCGAACGTATATCCGAACGCCTGCTGCCGCTGCAAGACGGTTGCCGGATTGAAGCCCGGCACATCACCCGCTTCCGGCAGCTCTTCCAGGCTAATCAGATGCTGATCCAGCCACTGCTGATACGGCTGCTCGGATGCGACTCTCGCCTTCAGCTCTTCGTCGGTGACGATGCGTCCGGCTTCCGTGTCGACGAGAAGCATGCGTCCGGGCTGCAGCCGTTCCTTGCGAACAATTTGGTCTGGTGCGATTTCGAGTACGCCGACCTCAGAAGCAAGCACAATCAAATCATCTTTCGTCACGTAATAACGCGCAGGACGCAGACCGTTGCGGTCCAGGACGGCACCGATGACGGAGCCGTCCGTGAACGATATGGCGGCAGGACCGTCCCACGGCTCCATGAGACAGCTGTGATATTCATAGAACGCCTTTTTTTCCGGACTCATGGCATCATGGTTCGACCATGGCTCCGGGATCATCATCATCGCCGCATGCGGCAGCGAACGACCAGACAGCATAAGAAATTCCAGGCAGTTATCGAACATTTGGGAGTCGGAGCCGTCAGCATCAATAATCGGCATAATCTTGCGTATATCGTCGCCGAAGAGCTCGGATTCACAAATAGCCTGCCGGGCATGCATCCAATTGACGTTGCCTCGCAGGGTATTGATTTCGCCGTTATGTATGAGATATCGATAAGGGTGGGCACGCTCCCAGCTGGGGAACGTATTCGTGCTGAAGCGGGAATGAACGAGCGCAATCGCCGTCTCGAGGCTGGTATCGGTAAGCTCTGTGTAGTAGGAATCCACCTGTTCCGGGGTCAGCATGCCTTTGTATACGATCGTTCGGCTGGATAAACTGGAGAAGTAGAAGGCGCCGGCACCCTCCAGATTTTGGGCTGCATTCTCCATGCGTTTGCGGATGACATACAGCTTGCGTTCGAATGGCAGCCCCTCGCGAGTGCCCTCGCTGCAGCGGATAAAAATTTGACGCACATACGGCTCCGCCGATCTCGCGGAATCGCCAAGCGACGTATTGTCGGTTGGCACAGTACGCCATCCGATTACCTCTTGCTTCTCCTCCTGAATGATGCGCTCCAGCATATTCTCGCATTCACTTCGCACCTTCGCATCCTGTGGAAGGAACACCATCCCGATGCCGTATTGCCCTCGGGGAGGCAGCGACATGCCCTCCTGT
>JBEPYM010000063.1:0-16358 GCA_041641375.1 Paenibacillus sp. | reverse complement strand
ACTCCTTCATTAAATGAAGGAGTGTTTGTATGTACTATAAATGGTCGGAACGACAGGATTTGAACCTGCGACCTCACCCACCCCAAGGGTGCGCGCTACCAGTCTGCGCCACGTCCCGATGTTACACCGCTATTTGTTTACGTTAGTCCACCGGTAGTCCAATCGCTAGTCCACCGTTTTGCACACGAAATTTTTTCTAATCGATTAACGCTATTATACCACAGGCACGGCGATTTACAATGGGGACAGGCGCCATTCTGCAAAATTTTGGTACAAATGTGTTTCTTCATTATATACGCTATTGGTAAACAAAAAAATGGCGATGCCCCGTTAAGGACACCGCCGCTTATTACTCTTCGAATCGAACCACCATACCCGTTGCTTCCATCAGTAGCTCTGCCGCTGCAATAGACTTGCGTTTGATCGCCGTCTCTAACAACGCGTCGATTACCTCCGGCATCCGGTCGAGCGCGTACTTTTTTATTTGACGCCTTAATTCTTCGCGGAACTCTTCGTTCTGCTTCCAACGCCATAAAGTCGATGGAGTAACGCCGCAGATCTCCGCAATTTGTTCGTATGTTAGACCGCCGTTTTTAACTTGAGCGAAGTAAGATATCGCGATGTATTGTTCCGGTTTTAGCATAGTCGCCCGCTCCTACATTACGGATACGTTAGCGGCTTTTAACCCTTTTTCCGTATCCTCGATATCGAATTCAACCCACTGGCCTTGCTCTAACGATTTAAAACCCTCGCCTTGAATATCTCGCCAATGAACGAATAAATCCTTGTGACCATCGCGTTTGATGAATCCGTAACCCTTCTCCGAATTAAACCAATGAACTTCTCCTTGATACTTTAACATCTAACATTACCTCCAATTAATTAGTTAATTAAAAAAGAGCCGCCGAAGCAGCTCCGTTAAATCAATCCCCAACGTTTTAGATTACGCTCTAGCTTTTCGTATGCCTCTTCGCCATCTCCGCCATTAATAACTAGATCGCCGTTAATAGTGAGTCCGCCCTTCGCTGGCGTTGTTTCGGCAAACGAAGGAGCATATCCCGCAGGATTTAGCGATAATGCCATATCCGATAATCTTGCCTCTAGCCTCGGAATGCCCTTCTGCATATCATCCTCGAACATGCCGACTAGATTCGGTATCCACTTATCTGCGTCACTGGCCGGACCTTTCTTCGCGGGACTATGGAAGCCAAGGAAGTCGGCAATCGTACTAGCCGCACTAGATACGATGTCTCGGAGGCTACCAAACATGGACTTGAACCCGTCGATAAAGTTAGTCATGAGGTTTTTACCCCATCCCAGTGCATCCTTCGATAGATCCGAGAACCACGATCTGATATTCGATCCTAGCCCGTTAAAGGTCGTTACTAACGTATCCCACGACTTACGAAGAGTAGTTATGATTGCGTTCCAAGTATCGCCCCATATGGTCGTTAGTGTATTCTTGACCGTCTCAAAAATAGATTTAGCTGTAGCGGATAGCGTATTCCATAACTCAATTACTTGCGCCTTAATTTTGTCCCAATTAGTGTAGAGATAAATTCCGGCAGCAACTAGTAAGCCTAGTCCAGCAATAACCGCTCCAATCGGATTAGCAGATAAGAACGTAAACGCTACGCCTAATGCCTTCACTCCAGCAATTAGACTCGGAATCGTTGCGATAACAGCGCCTAGAGCGATTAATAACGGGCCTGCCGCTGCGGCTAATGCTCCAACAACTAGAATCGTCTTTCTCGTGTCAGCATCCAGAGCGCTGAACTTTCGAGTTAGCTCAGTAAACGCATCGGCTATCCCTCTTACGATTGGCTTAATCTCATCTTCGAAACTTAGGAAGAAACCCTCGATAGCTGAACTTAATGAGCGGAATGAACCGCCTACGCTATCCTCCATTTTCTTAGCTACTTCGTCCGCTGTCCCTGCTGAGTTTTGAAGCATACCAGTAAACTCTGATACACTAAGCGAACCTTGTTCGATAACAGGAAGCCATCCTTTCATAGCTTCTTGACCGAAGATACTAGAGGCAGCGGCCAAGCGCTCGGACTCGCTGAGTTTGTTCATTCCAGTTTCTAATTGAGCGATAATGTCCTTAATCGGAAGCATATTACCGTTAGCGTCTGACGTAGCTACGCCTAATGAGTGAAGGGCTTTTGCCGCTTCCTTTGGCGGATCTGCGAGACGTACTAAGGCTGCACTTAATGCCGTACCTGCCATACTCCCTTGAATACCAGCGTCACCCATCTTCGATACGATGGCGGCTGTTTCCTCAAGGCTCATACCGAAAGATTTAGCAATAGGAGCCGTGTATTTCATTGTCTCGCCTATCATGCCGACATCAACGTTAGCAGAAGTTGCCGCCTTTGCTAGAACGTCAGCGACTTTACCCGCATCGCTCGCAGCAATACCGAATCCCGTCATGATATTCGAAGTGATATCCGCAGTCCTCGCTAAGTCCATCTGTCCCGCACTGGCAAGACTAAGCATTCCCGGCATGGCGGATAAGATATCGTTAACCTTAAATCCGGCCATCGCCAAAAAGCTCATGCCTTCTGCTGCGGCTGATGCCGAGTGAGCAGTAGTTGAGCCTAGATGTTTTGCTTGTTCTCGTAATTGAAGTAGTTGCTCTCCAGTAGCACCGGAGATAGCAGCGACCTTCGCCATTGAATCATCGAACTTGGCTACGTTAGTAATGGCCGCAGTACCTAACGCAGCAAGCGGTAAAGTAACCGCAGCCGTCATCGTTTTTCCGATGTCCTTCATCTTCTGCCCTACGTTCTGCATTGTTTCGGAGATGGACTTCATCGCCTTATTAAATTCGCCCGTATCAGCGGTTATCTTAACGCTAATGCCGCCTATATCAGCCATCGATACTCACCTCTACTTCCACGCTCATGCGCTCGACTCTAGGGCCAGCTACATGCTCTTGCTCCGTCAGTTTCTTGATTAAAGCCGCACATTCAGCACAGATAGGCTTCTTAGCGCTGCTATAAGGTACTTCTATCGGTACAAAGAGCGCTTGATCTGGCATACCGATTACGACTCGCCTTAAATAGCCGATTGCCGACTTCTCACAATTTCCGCATTTCATTACGTCACTTCCTTTCGTTATTTGAAATAGAAAAGCCAACGGGATTTATTCCGCTGGCTGCTCTTGCTGACCTTTAAGAAGACTAAATAGGATACGATCTTCGATACGGCTTGTCGCCTTAGCTACTTCTGCGGCCATCTTCACGTCTTCTGCCGTGATTTCTTCGTTATTCGCTAGTTTTGTTTCTAACTGCCTTGCCATTACGTGATAATTTTTATTCATTATTTATTACCTCCTGTTTTTTGGTAACTCTCATATCCTGAATAGGTCATCCAAAGATTAATTGATTTACGATCAATTCCCACTGGCAACGCTTTTCTGGTACTTATTTGGTGCAGTTCATCGTCACTAATACGAGGTAAATCTCTTAACTCAACAATCGAATTAATGTACTGACCTGTATTTCGTGTGAGATAACTAATCTCTTGGGAAAAGGAGTGATACTCGTCCCTTAATTCGTAATAGTCAAGAACTGCGTTGAAATACTCTTCTTTAGCCGCTGCCATGCGGTCTATGATCGGGTTTAATCGCTTCTCTCGAACCATAGGGCGGTATTCCTGATTCCAAGCGATAGCGATATCTTGATCGGTGATTCTCTTAAACTTGGACTTCTTTTCTTGAAGCTCGGATAGTTCTGATTGAGCTTGTTCAATCTGCGCAAGAGTGTTATCTATGTCCGCTTGAATAGCGTACTTTTCTCTCTCATGCTGCGCTTGATTAAAATGTAAAAGAGCTTGAACGTGATAACCTCTTAACCGCTCTAATTCAGACTCTAATTCTTTAATCTTCTGATCTGTCTCGGCATCCCCGATTTCCACATTGATGAATTGGTAAGCCTTGTCCCGCTCTTCCTTCGCAAGATCATAAACTTTTTCCGCTTCCACGATCTTTTTTCGAAGTTTCTCTTTTTCCGCAGACAAGTCCTTACCTGATTGAATCTCACGCTTTAGCACGACATCATACTCAGCCACAAGGTCTTTAACCGTTGTCCCTGCTTCATTTGCAGCTTGATCGTACTTCGCCCTCATTTGGTTAAAGCGCTCATCTTGCGATAGATAATCCTGATAAAGTTTCCAAGTAATCATTCAAATTCCCCCATAGTTTTAAAATATAAAAGCACCAATTACCGTTGTTCTTTACGGTCTTGGCGCTCAGGCTTTAAGTGCTCAAATTCTGGCTTACTTACAAGTTTCCATAGCCACATTTCTAATCCATCATTACGGAATACTTCTCGTTTCTTCCTGCCCTTTCTCTTACGTTGATCCTCTCGAATATTCTTGGAATTATTCCTACTCATCCTTTACCTTACCTCCTCAATTTTCATGCATATATGACCCTCTAAACGGCATTTCCAGTCGATTCTAGGACGATTCATAAGGCTCCAAATATGTTTGCAGGGGTCTGTATCATCTGCGCTCTAAACTGGCAAAATAGCCGTTTAGCGTACCATTATTACGGATCTCTTGACACATTCACACCAAGCATACGCCTGATGGTCCGCTTCTTAGCGCTAGGCACTCGATACTGTACGCCGAAACGATCACCATCGCGAAAATACTCGCCCATGATCTCAAACTCAGGGTACGAGCGATGTATCTTCCGCATTATGTCTTTGTCCTCGGTGTAAGCTATAAGCCAGTCCGAATCCATCCTCCAAATTTCATTCACTATTATCACCTCGTTTCCACGCAGCACAAATAGCCTCCGATGTGTTCCGAGGTTACGCTGACTTTCTATAGAAGGTTTTTTCTTTGGTGATTCCATAACGCTTCATCGCTTCCATTACTCGCTGATCTTTCAATGTTTGCGAAAAGGTATTACGATGAATGTTAAGCTGCTCATATAGCTCTTTTCCTTTGACGCGTTGACCAGTTCGCATTTCCTTGAAAAAGTTAATTACCAGGTCAGCGGCATCCTCTTTACCGGATAACTTTTGCAGCGGTACAAAGTCTACTTTCTTCGCTCCGGAGAAGTTGTCGATAATGCCGTCAAGCAACTCCTCATCTTTATGGAAGAGATAGACGGAAATTGGATCGACCTTTGAGCGCGGTCGTACTCGATGAATGTCCTGGATGCGTTCCGTCACCATATCGCGAACCTTGAACTGTTCGACTTGAGGATCGAGAAATTTGAAGCCGTATATCTGATCCGGTTTAGAATCAATACCTAGTGGACGATCATAGATTGCGCTGGCTACTTCTGGATAGAATAGATCTCCCTTTAGCAACCATCCCAGGAAAACCGCCGCATCACAATCGCGATAATCATTAGTTGAACGCCCACTATCGAAGTGCTTCATTGCAATCTTACCGGATTCGATTTCATTTATTAATTGCTCGCTCAACTTCGGAATGTTCTCCTTATACGATACAAGCATCGTTTTCTTATGCTTAGTCGAAATCTCTTTGACCATATCTGATACGGACTGAATTGATTGCGGATGCCTATTGAAGAACATTTTTGACAAGTTTGCACCATCACCCACGTAAAAGGTCATGTTGCTGTAAACGTGAGGATTGTCCGGTCTGAACATGTGGAAATCGTATGAATCATAGTACGGATCGGTTTCAGCCGTGGCATCCAAGATAAACGGATTGAACTGCATCCATTCATAATGTGTCTTCTGTGTCGCCATTAGCCGTGCCTCGCCATCCTTTACGCTGACAATGCCACCATGACGGATGACCTTCTCGAAGGAACTGAGCGCATCAAAATCATCGCCTTCATAATGATTCGACCAGTCCCGGCGTAATGATTCATCGATCAGATAATGCCGATCAATAGGTTCGATCCGTTCCTTCGTCCGAGTCTCATCGCGGTATTCTTCCAGCGTTACCCTTAGCTTTTGTAGCTTCCGATTAAAATTACTGTAAACCTTCGTGTCTTTTCCATGAAGCTGATGGATCAAGCGGCGAACATTCTGCGATAACTCGTTGAGTCTATCGAAAGTGAACGTATACTCTTTGGTCAGTACCGGCCTTTCATCGATGAGAAGTAGGTTCCGCCGGTGTCTTACTTCCTCTTTATCGTAGAAGGAGCTGAACCGGTCTAAGTTTCGCATGTTGGACTGTCTTGCGAACATCTCCGCCGTCATCACCAGCACCGGATAGAATGTCTGGCGGCTGAATTGCGATTGATATTGCGCGAAACTCATCCGCGAAGCATCATAACCATAGATGCCGAATGCGTAATCATGCCGGCGAGCGAGGCCATGCTTCATTCTATCCGTATTGATAGCTTCGACGAATACCTCGACCTCTTCTATCTTCTGTTTGACGACGATGCAGCCGAATGAATCAGAAGTGCGAACCATATTCCGGACGAATATCTCCAATAGAGTTGATTTTCCGAAGCCACACTCCGCTGCAATGACAACCGGATTCTTCATCGGTTCATGGCGTGTCCAGGCGTAAAAAGTCTTAAATGCGTACTTGGCATCATCATCCGATATAGACTGGCCACGATCATGCATTACTTCATAGAACTTGCTCATCATATCAAGCGAAGAATAGAATGAATCGTTGCTCTCAGACGGTATAACAACGGGAATATCAATTAATTTCATCAGTTCCTCCGGATAATTGGTATTCATCATAAATGGAAAGGATGCGCTGCAATTTCTCAGGCGTTAACTCCAACTCTTCAACTAACCGCTGCTTCACACGTTCCGTAAAGCGGCATTTACCTTTTTCGATGTTGTTAACATATGCAGCCGTAATACCAAGTAATAGGCCATACTCGTCCATTGTTAGATGATACACATGGCGGATTCTTGCGAAGTCTAAAGCGGTAATATTCATCGATTACACCTCCAGTTAATTAATAAAAATTAAATAATAGGGAAAATAAAAAGCGCATCCCATTCCGCTAGGTCAACGGAACAAGAGCGCCTTATGCTTACAAAATATAGGCCGTCTAAGCGGGTAATATACAAGATCAAAATAAAAAAGACACAGTTGGCAGCCGTGTCTCCAATTTGGCCTCGAACACTTCGCGATTGTGCTCGAATTTGGCCTCCTATAATATAATGGAATTTCTTTTGATTAAACTGTTGACTTTTTCTTTCTGCTATAGTATAATTCTAAGGTTTTCAGGTTGTTTGCTCGGTGCTGGCAAAGAGAGAATCGTCTGTCATACTGGATCAGATCACAATACTTCCGATCGTTCCTGTTATGATGTGCGTAATAGGCTTCTCCGCAAACTTCACATTCCTTAACTCTTGATTCATCGAGTCTCAGAATTTCATTACGCACCAATGTCGGAGTCCGCTTCTTGTAATCCTTTTCCTCTTCCTTTTTAACCGCTTCTTTCTTATTCCACGGCTGTTCATTGTCTGCGTAGAGTTTTACAAGATGATTCACGTTTTCTTTTGACAGTCGGATAAGATCAAGAAATTCTTCGAGGGTACTAGCGGTTCCTTTGTGCTCGAACAACAGTAATTCCAAAAGCTTTGAATTAGCTTCCTCACGTTGCTTAGTCCGTTCTTCTTCATCTTCCTTGAGAACCAAAATATCAAGTGGATTATCTACTTGGTCAGACGTGGTCATATGTTCGTAGACAACTCTCGAATCGTAGTCCTCTTCGAATTTAGGCTCCTTCATTTCCATCGTTACTTCTCGTTCTCGTCTCGATTCTTGATCTCGCTTGTCCTTTTCTGCATTCTGAACTGGATGTTCTGCGTTACGTTCCGCCACCTGATCGACGTTCATCACATAATCGCTCATAATCTCTAAGATGTTATGTCGCTTGTCAGTCTTCTTCTTGTAGTAATCCGGATGTAACATCGTCCATTTTTGCAGAAGGCTAACGTTGTATTCCAGTTCAGATAAAAGCGATGAAATGAACTCGTCAGCCAGGGCTTTTCTCTTCTCTCGATCCGTCACCTTGCGATTCTTATTGAAAAACTCGTAAACCTTTAGAATTATACTTTCCTGCTTCTTTGATAACATAGAAATCCCTCCGCACGGTTATTTAGAGCGGTTCGGCGCTCTAGGGACAAACGCGAACCCGTTATCCGCTCTAGGTCTAAGCGGTAACTATTAACCGTTTGGAATCTATGTACTTATCATTCTACTACTTGTCACCACCCCTTTCAATAAAAAATAAGCAGAGCAGTTGGCGCTACTCTGCGGTGTTCCTACATCGCTCGGCAAAACGATGCAGCTATTATGTAACGGTTGGCGGCCGTACATAAGATCGATCTGTTGGCGCAGATCGTTCGTTCATATCCTCCCCGTTGGCGTGTGCAGCGGCAATTGCACCAGTTCATCGGATTATCTGATGATATTACACGATCTTAATTACTCTTTTCTCTTTAATTGCATCGCCGTTTTTTATTTCGTAAACCTCTCCATTATCGGAGTAAAAGGTACCAAAGAACCCTTTTTCATCATAATATTTACCTTGAAACCATCCCCGATTTACTTTTACTTCAAATACTCCATCAACCTTTTCAACTGATGTTGAATACCAAAGTAAATCTTGAAAATGAGCCCCCGCAATATCAGTATCAGTTGTCATAAAACCATCCTCAAATAAGTAAGCTCTAGCTTGAACCATTCCCTCGACCCCTCACCCTATTTTTTACTCATGTAGGACTTATTTCCTTCATACTTATATACTACCAGTTAATTGCGATTTTCGCAATAGTTAATTTGGGTTTTTCTGAATCTTTATTACTCGCACAACCGTATGTATAATTAATTTTTAAAACGAGGTGAATGCTTATGTTAGTGATCAAGTGCCACTTGAAGCGGCTACTTGACGAACGAGGGATGACACAGAAGGATCTACATCAACTGTCAGGTGTTCGCGAAGCCACTATCGGTGATATGTGTAAGAACGAAAATAAAATGTTTAGTCGTGAAGCTCTAGCACAAATTGCAATCGCTCTCGACATAACGGATATCCGCCAGTTACTTACGATAGAAAACGACGAAAAGCCCACCGAATAAAACCGGCCGCGGGCTTTTTGTTTTAATACACGAGTGCCGCAGGATTTCCCTCGAATTCATCCATCGTTAACACCCTTATTCGCATATCCTTATACTCTTTGTACTCCTCCCTTAACCGCAAGATCGTCCGCTTCCTCGTATCCGACACCGTAACGAAAGCTATCTCCGGAAATACTCCGTACTTCTTCTGCCAGGAACCCGTAGCACATTCGTACCAGTAGGCGTCAAGCTTCTCCTTGATAATTCCGATCCTTTCCGTTGCTCGATCCGCTTCCAACGCTAAGAGCTTCACCTTATCGCCCATCTGAAACTCGATCAGCGCATCAGCCGTCGCATCTCCTATCGGTAGATTGAGGATGAACCGGCGAAGTCTACCGGCCTTACAGTTACGGAGAGCGCAATATATATCGCTGACCATGACTTGATGAAGCGTATTATTCGACTTTGAATACGTTCGTATTTTTTCCTGGCCGGTGAATAACGAAAGCTCCTGCGCCCCATTCTTAGTCAAATAGTAGATTTTCGAATCATACTTGGACGGCTGCCAGGATTGAAGCAGCTTCTTCTCTTCTAGTGATTTCAATTTGCGGCGTGTAACGATAAGTCCATATTTTGCGGATTTATTGCCGTGAATGGAGTGGAGTTGTTGAGTGGTTAGAAATCGAAGGTTAGCAATAGTGGATAGTATCTCTATGTCCTTCTCTTGCAGTTGCATCTTCTATCTTCTCCTTTTGAATAGGCTTCAATAGTATCTCAGCATGATCCTCTTCTAACAATAAAGATTGTATCTGACGTTCTCCTTTAAACTGTACAATCGCTCTACCTGGAACGGGAGGAAGGTACTTAGCATTCTCATTATCTAAGATGATGCGGCTGTTAACGCCGTTAATGACTTGAAAACATAGCTTCAGCGGACAATTAGCCTTGATCTCTCCGTCCAGGATCTTCGCTGAAGGACGTTGAGTGCATAGTAACATATGAATACCTAGCGCCCTTCCTAGCTTACTAATCCGCTCGATGGTATCTAAATCTTTTATTTCGGCTAGTTCATCGATGATAAGAAGATGGTACGGTAACCGACTTTCACTCTTCGCGTTATACTGCTCGATCTTTCTTACGCCTGCCTTCCGGAACTCTTTCCCTCGCTCATTCATCATATTGTTGACGGCATCTAACGCCTTTTGTACATCCTTGGCATCTTCTACGAAGCGTTCTACATGGGGAAGTTTTTCGAATAGTGACAGCTCCATACCGTATTTAAGATCAATCAAAGTCATCGTTATTTGATCCGGAGTCCTTAATAAAGCTACTGCGGATAAGAACTGGCGAAGAAATACGGACTTCCCTCCGCCGGTTTCTCCAGCGTTTATTCCATGCGGAGCTTTTGCGAAGTCAATGACCTCGATTCCCTTACGTGTTATACCAAGTGGGAACGGTATCGCCTTCCCCTCGGATTGCTTCCGGATCTTTTCAATATCGAAGTATTCCAGCTCAGGCATAGGAGCACGCATGACTTCGATAGTTACCTCGTTACCTTGACCAAAGATATTACATTCGCCATTAAAAGCGGCGTCCAATATCGCTTTCTTTTCGATAAATTGCTGAATGCTTAGTCCTGGGATAACACGGTACTTGAAGACGAATCCCCATTCCTTACGCTCGAAGGATAGAAGCTTCGGCAATTCCTCCCGTTTGCTCTTGCCGTTGTCTACCTTGACGACTAGACCGGTGCGGATAAAGGTTAGGCGCATTAATCGCGGGAAGTTCTCACGTTTCGGAATCGTCTTCCATCCGATATAAGCGGCACAATATCCGCCGATTACCTTTAGACCGTGGGCGGCGATTAAAGATAGCGGATCAATCATTGCTTACACTTCCTTCCGTATCTGATTTCGCAATAGGCGTACCATGCTGCAGCGCCACCCCAGCCTATAACCGTCATACACTTTCCAATAGCAAATAAACTCAACATAAAAAAGTTCTCCTCTCGATGTATAAATCTCTTTGATGCTGGCGATAATATAGATAGACGGATAAGTTACTTATTCGTTCGGTTCGTATGCAAAAAATCGGCGGCCGGGACGATGAAAGAGGGAGGAAGAGGAGAAGATCCACCTTCCACCTCTTACAGAGGTTTTTCAATAACGTTGATACTTTTTAAAATCACCTTCCAATAGCGATAGATTAGCGTTTATAAGGTATCACCAGTTAGTTTCGCATAAAATACTAGGGTAAAACTCTACGTTGATACCTGTCGTAGATACTGACTACTACACTATCAGCCTATGCAGAACCGGTTGTCCAACTTTACGATATTTTTCTTAAAGTTTTGTTTGAAATTTGCGTAGCCTGTCCAGAATGATAGTAAAACTGGATCGGAGGAAATTACGTGAGTTTGGGCAAGAAAAGAAGTAAATTAGGCCGCTTCATTGATAATACGCTAGGATATGGCGGCCAGGAGAGAGTTCGCGAAGTATCTAAATTAAGCAGAGATATTATTACGAAGGCTTGCCGTAATGACGATTACATACCGAGTGGAAGTACAATGAAGGCGCTACTTGCAGCGGTAAGGAAGTTAACCGGTAGAGAAGTGAAAGCAGACGACTTTTGGAATATGTAAAAGAGCCCGCTGAAGCTTGGCGGGCCTTTTGTCATTTAATTATTAAATGCTGGATGTTCCCAGTATTGATCCGCTATAGACCGGAAGTTATCTTTGTTAAACCCGTCCCAATTTATCTTGCCTACGGTTTCTCGACTCAATCCAAGCTTTAAGACGTTCTCGTGCTTCGTGTTTCCGTAGCTATCCTTGAGCGGAAACTGCCAGAACAGAGTTACTTCCTCGATGTTTTCATCCTGGAATACCGTCTTGAATACCTTAATTGAATCGAGCAAGATACCGCCTTTAATCATGTTCGTACTAAGATTATCGCTGGCATTAAGCGTTAAGAGGACAATTTTATCGTCAGTCTTTTCCGTTCCCATATGATCGTTGACTTTGAGCTCTACGATTCTGTCGAGGTCGCTATTGTTCTTTTGACCAACCGCATCAACAACGCCCTTCTGTATCTTCTCTTCGATAGTCAGCTCCGCTTGAGGTTCCGCCGGTGCTGCTACGGATACCTCCGTCTTCTCTGCAGGCTGCGTCGTAGTCTCTTCCTCTCCGCCAGATCCAAGATTAACTACAACGATTAACGCGATAACCCATACGTACCAGCGTTTATACCAAACCTTCTTTTCTTTTGCCATAGCTCTCCTCACCTTTCATCCACTATTTTCCTTAAGCTAGTATATCATACTAGATTTCTATTGCTAATAATTGGATTATATTCTATAATGAGTTTAACATAACGAGAACGGAGTTGAACTGATATGGAGACAGTACAACCGATTAAGGATAAGAAGCAGATCGAATCCATGAAGAAGGCGCTACACGGCCGCAATAAGCTACTATTTATCCTCGGAATTAACGTAGGTCTTCGCATTAGCGATATCTTGAAGCTGAAGGTAGGCGACGTAAGAGGCCAGCATAAATACTCTCTACGCGAACAGAAGACCGGTAAGGCGAAGGACATTTGGTTCAACGATAGCGTCAAGAAGGCGATCAAGGAGCTTGTACCGGCCGAAGCTGCAGACGATGAGTATCTGTTCAAATCGAGAGAAGGCGCCAATAAGCCGATTACGCGACACATGGCGTATAAGATCCTAAACGATGCAGCTGGCCGCGCAGGCATTACGGAACCGATCGGCTGTCACACTCTCCGCAAGAGCTTCGGATACCACAACTTTAAGGCCGGTGTTGACATCGCGTACCTCATGAAGCTGTTCAACCATTCGAGCCAGGCGATTACGCTCGCTTACATCGGAATCACTGACGATACACTCCGCGATATCTATATGGCAACGAATCTATAGACCGTTTGGCAATGATGCCAGGCGGTTTCTTTGCGTTCAGACCCCGAGTTTATTTTTATTGCGCGTATTGTGTGGGGGCCTGGTGTGGAACTTTCGAGGGGGTGCCTTGGGGGGCTTCACACGACCGAACTTTTTTAGTTTTGAAACTATCGTTGTCATGAATAAGATATTCATTTTGTTGTATATCGAGTTATACTTAATTGCATTAAGTTAAACTGATCGAATTGACCAAACGTTGATCTGACGCGGTTCAATCGATATTCACTCCGATCCAGATTCTTCATTCATTTATACAGACGAAAGAATGCGGATCTTCATTGATATTCACTCGATTTTGCATAAACGGATTGCATAAAACACTGCATACGAATTAACGGTAATAGTCGTAATTTTTGCGATAACTAACACAATATCGACACCATACGACATGACCCCCCCGAAGTTTTTCCGGTGCGTCTCCGCCGGAGCCATGCAGCGGATGTAAATCGTCTTAAACTCACAGTAAACCATAGTGTCGAGTCGTAATTAATCGGAAATAATATGAACGTATATGAAGCGAAATCGTCCGAAAAAGTTCGCTGAAACGTTGCAAAATGTTACATTACATTATCCCACGGATAGCCCTGAAAACCGTAGTAAAACGGCGATATCATAGGGTTTTGCGCCAATATTGCGGTACCTATCCGAATGTAATGCCGATGCAACATCGAAGCTGGACGTAGCGAATGTCAGGTATTTCCGATGGCAGTCCGACTGTACATTGTGAGTAACGCCGAATATCCTCCGGTTGATAGCGAAAAATGCACACTATCCTAATAGATATCTTATTAAGTTTATGTGCAATTTTGCGTTGTGATAACGTTAATTACGGCTTCGCCGGCCTTCGCTCCTATCGTCGCTTGGCATCTATCCTTTGACGCTACTCTTTTTGCGCATAATAAACCACCGAAGAAAGAGATGGTAGCCGCAGCCGTTAGGCAAGGCAGGCAAGGAGCTTGCGACGTAGCCTTTATCCTTCGCCTAATGCCGCTAATAATCTCGCTGCCTCTAGTCGCTGATCCTCCGTTATCTCTGACGCTATGGCCGGTTCATTCTGTCGCTCAATCTGACGCTGTACATAGTCCGGTAGCTTATCGGATCGCGCCTGCTGACGTCGTTCCTTTCGTTCAGAGTATCTTTTTGATACGCTAGGACTTCCCTCCATTGTCCGTACGTATCCCTGCATCAGTATCGCCGTTATGTATCCGATGACGGACACAACGTCCGCCTTATTTACCGCGTATTCGATAACCTGGACGATAACTTCTTCGGTCGCTAAAGAGAGCCAGCGCTTTAATGTCGCAGCGTTGACGTTTAGATCATGGCGGGATAATGTCTCGATGATGGCGGATGGATATTCGATAATCCTTGCCGGCTCCTCTACTACTACATTCTTTTTATTCGTCTTAATACTATTAGTATTTATAGTGCGGTTATCACCTGTACCGGTAACCTCGGAATGGGAAATTTCCTCATTGGAACGCACAGACTCCGGCTTCTTCTTCGCTGGATTATCATCGTTATTATGCGGATAACGCGGATTTATCTCCGGTACTTCATAAACGAAATAATCGTATTCACCAAAGCGGCCATTTTCACCTCTGGATCGCTCTCTATGTACGTAATAGCCGTTAATTAACTCGCGGACATACTTTCCTACAGTGTCGCGATTCCATCCGATTTGTTCGCCGATCCATTCTAAGTTAAACTGCCATTCGTTCGGTAACGAAAGCATGAAGCCGAGCAGAAATCGAGCATTAGTGCTTATACGTTTGTCCGTCCATAAATCGTTTCTTACTTTAGAATAGTTATGATCTTTCGGTAATCTATATATTGGCATACGTTTCTCCTCCGATTATCGGAAAGAAGAAAAAGCGATCCACTGTACGCTGATTTTGAGCGCACTTAAATAAACCTAGCCTATTGAATTTTTTTGCGAAATCCGATAAACTAAGATTAACGAATATATGTGTGGGTCTACCGTTGGCGCGGTAGGCTTTTTCTTTTTATCCGGTGATCTACCTTAATATCTTTCTTTGTTTATTTAGGTTGTTTACAATCTGATTTAACGGTGAATACTGCTCATGTTGGGATTTCAAAGAAGTCTTAGATAAATGCGTATATTTAACAACCATCCGCAAGTCAGCATGTCCGAGTATTTTTGCCAGGTGGCGAACCTCACCGCCCTGTTCTAAAAATATAGTTGCTGCTGTATGTCGGAAAAGATGGGGATGCACTCGAATATTTAATCCAACTTGTTCGGCGTAATCCTTTAACCGGTGCCTAAAATGATTGGCGTCTAATTTTTCGCCGTAATTCGTATTAAAGATATACTCCGAGTTAAATTCCTTACACTCCTGTATTAACTCTTTAATGAGCTTGATCGTTCGTCGCGAAAGTGGAACGGATCTGGAATGCCTTGTCTTAGCAATTTCCGCCCGAACTTCCGCCATCTCTAAATCGAAATCGATATCCTGCACTCGTAGCGACAGAGCTTCGTTTATTCTAAAGAAACCGTCAATCAGAACGTTCATTATTACATAATCCCGAAAGCCAGCATATGTCCGTTGATTGGGCGCACCAAGTAGCAGCTTTAACTGAGTAGCTGACATGACCTTAATTTCGGTATGCGAAACCTCTACCTTTGCAACCGTGTCCCACGGATTTTTATGTATGATTCCTTCCTTCATTAAGAAGCGGAACATCGTCCGTAGATTCTTTGTCCTGGTGTTTACTGTAACCGGAGAGAGCCCGACCGTCTTTTCCTCGTCCGATTTATGCTCATGACCGTCGAAGCGTATCTTCTTCGTCAGCATCCAGGACGTGTAATCACGCAGCACGTCGGGCGTAATCTTCGATACCTCACGCGGAATCACCCGCATATCTAAGTAATCACCAAAGAATCGATAGTTCTCTTGATACGTTTCAAGGGTGCGCTCCGATACGCCCTCCGATATCTTCGCTTCATAGAAATACTGGAATAGTTCGTCCAAATTACCGTCCATCTTATCTGCTGTCCGCTCAAACTTCACACGCTTACCCGTTCGTTTATCGCCCATAAAATAAAAAACGCCCTCCCTTCCGATTGATTAATCGAATGAGAAAGCGTTTTGTGTACGGATAGTCCAGCGATAGTAGCACCGAACCCCTGTTTATAGTCCAACGTATAGTCCAACGCACTAGTCATCGCCTAGAAACGTTGATATGTAGCGGTTTTTCGCGTAATGGTCGGAACGACAGGATTTGAACCTGCGACCTCACCCACCCCAAGGGTGCGCGCTACCAGTCTGCGCCACGTCCCGATGTTACACTATTGGTTGCCCTAAAGGACTACAATTTCTTGTGAGCAA
>JBEPYM010000062.1:0-16587 GCA_041641375.1 Paenibacillus sp. | reverse complement strand
AATGGTCAGCCTGCTTTGCGGAGGGAGCTGATGCTGATGCCTGCTATGCCGGACAGCATCGGGCAGCCGTCCTTCGACCCTCAGCGCCAAAGCTATCAGGTTTCCGTGGAAGCGAACGTAGAGAAGCTCTACGTGACACCCGACGCGTTAAAGTCAGGTTCGTTCGTCAAGGTGAACGGGATCGCGACGGCTTCCGGTGCGGAAAGAACCGTAACGCTTGATTATGGACGCAATGTCATTCATGTTGAAGTAACGGCGCCGCAAGGCGGCAAAACACTTGCTTACGAGCTGGAGGTAACCCGTCGATCGGGACTTCTTCGCAGCCTTTCGATCAACGGGAATGCGCTCAGTCCTCTCGGTCAGGACCCCTCTCGTTACCAGCTTCAAGTCGGCTCGAATGCATCGACTGCAATCGTCAGCACACAAGTGTACCAGGCCGGAATGGAAGCCTTCTGGAACGGCACGAAGCTGACAGGCGGCAGCGGGACGGTTGCGCTGCTGCCCGGAAATCAAACCTATAAGCTTGAAGTCCGACATGGCGAAGGTGCATCGGAGCTGTACGAGGTTCGCATTCTTCGTGAACCGGTGACGGTGGAAGGGCTCCGTCTTCAGCAGTTGCAGGCCGGTTCTTATTCGCTTACGCCGGCATTCAGCGGATCGGTTGCGGCGTATCAGCTGTTGGTAGGCAGCTCCGAGAGCAGACTGGCTGTGAAGGCGGTTGCCGTTGACGCGGCACACGCGGTTACGGTGAATGGACGTGTACATGATCAGGCCAAAGTGAGCGATGTAGCGCTTCGGCCGGGCTGGAACGATATCTTTGTGACAGTCGAGGCACCGAATGGGATGGCTGCCCGCACGTACTTGCTGTCCGTGTACCGGGAATTCGAATCCTCTTCGGATGAGTCTGCGCCTGTTCCTGCACCTGCACCTGTGCCTGCGCCTGCCGTTCGTGAGATTGTGATGACAGCGGGCGATGTGGCTGTAGAGCGGGTTATCATTACAAGGGTTCAGCAAAGAGATGGCCAAAAGGTAGACGAGGTCAAGCTGGATGCTGCGAAAGCCGCAGAGTCTGTACGTAAGGCGGTAGAAACCGGCCGATCCGTCGTAACGATTCGAATCGACGATCTGCCTTCAGATCGTGCGGATGAGGTGAATGTGAATCTGAATGCGGATTCGCTTGAGCAATTCGCAGCAAACAAAATGGCGCTATCCATTCAAACCGATGATGTAACGGTCACCTTGGATGCCGATTCACTGGCTTTATTACGTAACGATGGCAAGGATCTGTTCTTCCGAATTGTACCGATCAACAAGGAGGAAGAACGAGAGAAGGTGAAGCAGCGGGTTGCCGAAGCAGAAGAAGTGAGGAGCGTCGTTCCGACGGGTGCTCAGGCACTCGGCAAGCCGATGACCATCGAGACGAATTTCACAAGCCGCAGGACGTTGGTGCAGCTGCCGCTCGGAGGTTTGGAGCTTCCGTCCGACTCGGGTCAGCTGCAGGCGTTTCTCGCGGGACTCGCTGTATTCGTGGAGCACAGCGATGGCGAGAAGGTGCTGAAGCCGGGGACGATCAAGTTCGATGCTGCCGGCAATGCGGTTGGAATTGAAATTGAGGTTCAGAAGTTCTCTACGTTTACGATTGTATCCAAAGGGACGGGGCGAGTGTATGAGCGCTATATGAACGGATACGCGGACGGCTCCTTCCGTCCGGACCAGCCGATGACCCGTGCGGAAGCGGCTGCGCTGCTCACCAGATTGCTGTCGCTTGTCGAACCGGTTCCGGCAGGATATTCCCCGTTCCCGGATGTACCAGGCGAGCACTGGGCCGCCGGTTCGATCGCACGATTGAAGTCCAAGGGATTGATGACGGGAGATGGACTGGGGCTTTTCCGACCGGAAGCGTTCGTAACCAGATCCGAGATGGCGAAAATCATGGCCGTGCTGAAAGGGAAGGTTTCGGATTCCGCGACAGCCGCCGCGCCATTCGTTGACATGGAAGGACATTGGGCATCCGAATACGCTGCTGTCGCTGCAGCGGAAGGCTGGATGAAGGGCTACGAGGACGGTACGTTCCGACCGGACCGCGCATTGACTCGAGCGGAGGCGGCGAAGGTGCTGAATCGACTCTTTGAACGGCCGACCCCGACAGCCGTACGGAACGTTCCGTGGCCGGATGTCGATCGTAGCCACTGGGCGTTCGAGGAGATTGCTTCCGCAACGTCGACGTTTACGGCAGTTCCATAAGGGTTAGGTAACAGGGGCGGTGCTATCTGATGATGGCGCCGCCCTTTGTCGCACATAGATATTTAGCGGCTGGTGCAGCGTGTAGCGAAATATCCTGGTTGTACCGCTGCCTCTCAATCCCGCACGCAAGGGGGAGAGAAATGTGGTAGAATGGTTGATAGATTGTGTGAACAGGCGGTCGATCGTGAACGATGCGCATTACGAATATGCTGCAATTTACCGAGCAACATCGATATTATGTATACCGGAATTTTGGGCTCAGTCCGCTCGATTACAAGATGCTGAGCCATGTGTATCAGCCGATGGTCGGCGCCGCGGCGATCGGCGTCTATCAGCTGCTGTTTCAGCAGCTGCCGGCCGATCAGGTCGGGCACTCGCCGCTGGAGCTGCAGCGAAGGCTGTTTCTGGCGCTTGATCTGGAGCCGAGCGAGTCGGGGCGGCGCCATTATGTGGAGCAATGCACGAGGCTGGAGGCGATCGGGCTGCTGCATACGGCGCGCCGCATTCTTAAGGAACAGGACGAGCCGGTGTACGAGTACCACCTGCAGCCGCCGCTGCTGCCGGATCTGTTTTTTACGACGCAGCATCTGGTGCTGCTGCTTCGCGACAAGCTGGGCAAATACGGCGTCCTGCAGGTGAGGGAGCTGCTGCAGGCGCCGGAGCCGGAAGCACTGGCCTCAGCAGCCGCGGGAGACGGTCCGGAGGGCGCCGGAATTGAGCATTTGACCGTGCCGTTCTACGAATGGTTCCGGCTCAACACGCACGCCGTCGATCAAGAGCTGGAGCAGGCGCTGGCCGAGCTGGCACCCGCCAAAGCGCATCCAATGGCATCCGGGGACGGCTCGCTCACGCTCAAGAAATACAGCTACAGCGATATCTGGACGAGAACCGCCAAATCATCGCCGAACCGTCCCTATATTGAGCAGCTGGGCAAGCATCCCGAACGGTTGGCGGAAATCAATTATGTAGCCAGCAAATACGAATTGACCTTGACCGAGCTATGCCGCTTGCTGCACGAGGAAGGTGTGTTTGACGGGGACGGAGAGGTTCGTCTTGCGATGCTGCAGCACCGCGCATCCCTCTTGTTCATGCAGACGCATAAGCGCGATGAAGAGCGGGAAATTTCGCTCGGCCGGCGCGAGCAGGCTGTCAAGGGAGAGGAGGCTGCTGCCGTAACCGGCGAGCACACCGTGGAGCCGCAGCATTGGGTCGAAGTGCCGCCGCTGCTGCAAAGCTCGATGGATGCCGCCGCCTACAACCGCATGCTGCGGAACGAGCCGTACACGACGGTGCTGAAACGGTTTTTCCCGAAGGGCGTCGTCCCACGCAAAATTTTGGACGCGTTCGACCGGATCGATCTGGCTTACAAGCTGAATGAGTCTGTGATCAATGTGCTGATCCACCATATTCACAGCAACAACTTGTCTTGGGCGGGCTCGTTCATTGATACGGTAGCGGGAGATATGCTCGGCAAGCAGGTGGACAGCTACGAAGCGGCGGTCGGTTATGTCCGCGACAAAACCCGAGCGAAGAAGCCTGCCGCAGCCGCACCGCGCGGACGACCGCCGGCTTCGGGCAAGCAGCACATTCCGAAGGTAACCCCGCCGGAAGCGAAGAAGCCGTTATCGGATGCGGATATCCAACGGATCATGGAGAAAGCGAAGCGTTTGGACGGAGGCTCCGGGGGCGGAGCTTGACGGATACATGAAAGGATGGGAACCCTATGGAACCGTTGCCCCTGTCAACCCTGCTGCAGGGGATGCGCAGGTCGAATCAGATTCAGCTTGGCGATATTGAGAAAATCGAAGCCAAGGTGCTTGCCGATCCGTTCGTACGCGAGCTGTGGGCCCGGCATCCGGAGCTCGACCGACAGACGCTGCGGCTGAACCTGAGCAAGCTGTATCAATGCGTGAAGGAACGCAGCAGCTGCGAGAGCTGCCCCGGGCTGGAGCGTTGCCCGAACGATTATCCCGGGCATTATACGGAAATCAGCGCCTATGAAACCGGAGGGACGCTGCAGCTTCATGATCGCAAAATGACTTGCAGCAGGCAAATCGCCAAGGATAAGCAGGATGCGGTCGGCCGGCGGATTCGCAGCTTCTACGTGGACGAGCGGGTACTGCTGGAAGGCTGCAACTTCAAGGAGCTCGTATCGATCGATCTGGAGCGCGCCGATGCGGTAGACCGGCTCATGGATTATATCATGCTGACCCGCACGCAGGGCCTGCAGCGGCGCGGGCTGTATTTGACGGGAGACCTCGGCACAGGCAAGACGTTCCTGATCAGCTACATGCTTCACGAGCTGGCCAAGCTGGGCCATAGCGGTGTCATTGTCTATATGCCGGACTTTGTCGAGGACCTGAAGGCGATGTTTGGCGAGAACGGCAAGCTGAAGGAAACGATGGATTTGCTGAAGGAAACCGATCTTCTCGTATTTGACGATCTCGGAGCGGAAAATTTGAATCCGTGGGTGCGCGATCATGTGATGGGGACGATACTCAATTACCGCATGAACCGGAAGCCAACCTTTTTTACCTCGAATTATGGACTGGACGGACTGGAGAAGCACATGCGCTTCACCAGCAAGGATGGGGACGAGGAGCTGAAGGGTCAGCGGATTATGGAGCGCATTCGCCCGTTCGTTGACGTCATCCATGTCGGGGGAAGCAACAAGCGGGGCATCTAGTAAATAGCGAACCCCCGACTCGTAAGAGCCGGGGGCTTCATGCATCACCTGGGGCAGTCAGCAGACAAAGAAAATGACCGCGATCCGCGGCCCTTAGTGCTGGACGAACAATTGAATGACCGTTGCGCCAACGGCGACGACGAGCATAAATCCGAACATAACGGCAAAGCCGACACCCGTATCGATAAAGTCGTTGCGCGGTTCTTCGTTTACGTGCTCTCTAGGGTCTTTCATGACGGGCAGTCCCTCCCTGTTATCATAACGATAGTATACCCAACTTGCCGAGTCATTGTAAAGCAGGCGAAAAGTGACAAAATTGCGTCGGATTTGCGCGCGCACATTTCGGTTACACTGATATTGGGAATGTCGCTCGCATTATGGTATACTTCATGATGAGTCATTTTTATATTGGAAAATGGTGGATAAAGGAGGAACCGAAGATGGCAATTGTTAACGTATCAGACACGTCTTTTAAGACGGAAGTAGAAGCAAGCGGCACAGTGCTCGTCGATTTCTGGGCTCCTTGGTGCGGTCCGTGCAAGATGATCGCTCCGGTGCTTGAGGATTTGGATAAAGAAGTGGGCGACAAGCTGAAGATCGCGAAGGTGAACGTGGACGACAATCCGGAGTCCGCAGGACGCTTCAATGTGATGAGTATTCCGACCTTGATCGTGTTCAAGGACGGTCAGCCGGTGGATAAAATTGTCGGCTTCCAATCGAAGGATGCGCTGAAGAACGTCGTATCCCGTCATATGTAAGACATGCGTGCAGAAAGTCTTCGTCGAACATCGGCGAGGGCTTTTTTTCATATCGTCGAGTCGTCTGGAAAATGGATCTTTGATGTCAGTGGGATGCTGCGGCTCAAATGAGGGATTGGCAAACGGTAGGCGGATCGCTCTTCTTTTCGAACCTCAGGTTTGATACAATACAAGCAGTACGAAAACAGACCAGAGGGAGAGCGGGAACGCCACGTATGGAAGCAATACGGCATAAACTGTCGCTTCTGCCGGACAAGCCGGGCTGTTACCTGATGAAGAACGCCGAGGGAACGGTCATCTACGTCGGCAAAGCGAAGGTGTTGAAGCACCGCGTGCGCTCTTATTTTACGGGCAGCCACGGGGCGAAGACGCAGCGGCTTGTGATGGACATCGTCGACTTCGAGTATATTGTGACCGCAAGCAACGTAGAGGCGCTCATCCTCGAATGCAACTTAATAAAAAAGTACAATCCGCGGTATAATGTTCTGCTAAAGGACGACAAGTCGTTTCCCTATATTAAAATTACGCATGAGGAGCATCCGCGGCTGGAGGTTGTACGCAAGGTACAGAAGGACAAGGGCAAGTATTTCGGGCCTTATCCGAACGCGACCGCCGCACAGCAAACCAAGAAGCTGCTCGACCGGCTTTATCCGCTGCGCAAATGCCGTACGCTGCCGGACAAGGTATGTCTCTATTATCATATCGGACAATGCGTCGCTCCTTGCGAGTACAAGGTCGAATCGACGGAGTACGAACGGATGACAGCGGAAATTTCCAGGTTTCTGAATGGCGGCTATGTCGACATCAGGCAGGAGCTGCAGGAGAAAATGATGGCGGCTGCGGAGCAGCTGGAATTTGAGCGTGCCAAGGAGCTGCGCGATTCGATCGCCCATATTGACGCCGTCATGGATATGGAGAAGCAGACGATTACGACAACCGACGCCATCGACCGCGACGTGTTCGGATATGCGGTCGAGAAGGGCTGGATGTGCGTCCATATTCTCTACATGCGTCAAGGGAAAATGATCGGCCGACATGCAAGCGCGTTTCCTTATTACGGCGAAGAATACGAGGACTTTATGTCGTATGTGACGCAGTACTACAGCGATAATCCGGCGCTCCCGAAGGAAGTGCTGCTTCCGGAGAACGGCGTCCTGACGGATGATGAAGCGGACGGCGAGGGCGGCGGTGACGAGCTGGAGGCGCTGCAAAGCTGGCTGAAGGTGAAGCTTGGCGTACCGAAGCGAGGCGACAAGCGCAGGATGGTCGAGATGGCGTGCGGCAACGCGAAGCTGACGCTGGATGAGAAGTTCCGGCTGGCGGCGCGAGACGAGGAGCGAACGCTGCTTGCAGCAGGGTCGCTTGGGGAGCGATTGGGGATCGGCGCCGCGAGGCGTATCGAAGCCTTCGACAACTCGAACATCCAGGGCGCCGATCCGGTATCGGCAATGGTTGTGTTTACCGACGGCAAGCCGGATCGCAAGGAATACCGCAAATACAAGATTCGCACGGTGCAAGGACCCGACGATTATGAGACGATGCGCGAGGTCGTGCGCCGCCGCTATGAGCGCGTGCTGAAGGAAGGGCTGCAGCTTCCCGATCTGGTGGTGATCGATGGAGGCAAAGGCCAGCTGTCGGCCGCAATCGATGTGCTGGAGAACGAGCTGGGGCTGTTCATACCGGTATGCGGCTTGATCAAGGATGACAAGCACAAAACCGCCCAGCTGATGGCAGGTGACCCGCCCGAGGTCGTGCTGCTGCCGCGCGACAGCCAGGAATTTTATTTGCTTCAGCGGATCCAGGAGGAGGTGCATCGCTTTGCGATCACCTTCCACAGGGAAACGAGAGCAAAGTCGATGGTTGTATCCCGGCTCGATTCGATTCCGGGGGTGGGCGAGAAGCGCCGCAAGCAGCTGCTGAAGCATTTCGGCTCGCTCAAGCGAATGAAGGAAGCGACGCTGGAGCAATTCTGCGAGGCGGGCATCGGCGAGAAGCTGGCCGCCGTCATCATGGAGCACCTGCAGGAAGAGGAACAAACTTGACGAACGCGATGGAGGAACTGACATGTTGCTGTCTGAGCTGCTGCAGCCGCTGATTTATTATACGTTGTCCCAAGGTACGATGCCGGAGCAAATCGAGATCCGGGAGCTGCAGAACAATTCGCGTCGCGTTCAGCCGGGCGATTTGTTTATTTGCCTTCCCGGCACGGCGCAGGACGGTCACGTCTACGCGGCATCGGCGGTCCGGCAAGGCGCCGTCGCCATCCTTGCCGAACGGATTCCGGAAGGACTGCCGGAAGGGACGCCGATCGTGCTTGTGAATGACTCGCGCCGCGCAATGGCGATTATGGCCGACAAATATTATGGCAGACCTTCGAGCCGCATGCGGCTTGTCGGGGTTACCGGAACGAACGGCAAGACGACCGTGACGCATATGATACGCGATATTTTGGAGGCGAACCGTCTGAGGGCGGGGCTCGTCGGCACGATGAATTTCACCGTGGGCGACTATATCGAGGATACGGCCAATACGACGCCGGAATCGGTGGAGCTGCAGCGTATGATGAGCATCATGACGAAGCATGACGCGAAATATGCGGTGCTTGAGGTATCCTCGCATGCGCTGTCGATGGGACGGGTACGAGGGCTTGATTTTAAAACCGCGGTATTCACAAATTTGACTCATGATCATCTGGATTATCATGAGACGATGGAGAAATACCGCGAATCGAAGGCGCTGCTGTTCTCGCAGCTGGGCAACGCTTATGACGGGGCGGACCCGAAATTCGCCGTGCTCAATGCCGACGATCCGGCATCGGTGTATTTCGCTTCGCAAACGGCTGCACAGGTGGTGCGCTACGGAATCGAGCAGGAGGCGGAGCTGCGGGCTGTGGATATCGAGCAGCGGCCCGACGGCAGCTCGTTCACAGTCCGGGGTCTCGCCGGAGAGTTTCGGCTGAACCTGAAGGTGCCCGGATTGTTCAATATTTATAATGCGTTGGCAGCGGCGACCGCGGCGCTCGTGGAAGGTGTGCCGCTCCCTGTCATTATCTCCACGCTGGAGCAGTTTCAGGGGGTCAAGGGTCGCTTCCAGCCGGTATACGCAGGACAGCCTTTCACCCTGTTAATTGATTACGCGCACAATCCGGACGGATTGCTGAACGTGCTGCGCTCGGCTCGCGCCTTCACGAAAGGGCGGCTGATTGGCGTTGTCGGCTGCGAAGGAGACCGGGATCGGCCGAAGCGGCCGGTTATGGGACGTATCGCCGCTGCCGAATCCGATCTGGCTGTGTATACATCGGACAACACCCGTTCGGAGGACCCGGATGCCATCATCGACATGATGATTGAAGGCGTAGCGGATGACGAGCGGCTGCGCAGCAAATACGTTGCGATCGCCAACCGCCGCGAGGCGATTGAATATGCGATTCGGCAGGCCGAGTCGCCGGATGATTGCATCGTCATATGCGGGAAGGGTCATGAGACGGTTCAGATCGTCAAGAACAATGAAAAAATCCCCTTTGACGATTATGTCGTCGCCGGGGATTATATCCGGAAGCTTATCCAGGAACGGGAGGGGCGTTTCTTCGGCGGTAATACGCACTGAGCGCCAGCCCCACGAGCGCCGGGAACACGACGTAGAGTAAACCTGCGGCGATGTTGCCGGCGCCTTCTATTGTAAGGACGGACAACCCCATCAGAATGCTGTCCATCGCCGCATGTGCGAAGACGACCACCAGGAAGCCGTACCGGAGAAACAGGACGGCAAACAGGATGCCAAGCACCGTCACCTCGATCAGTCTGGTATAAACCGGGTAGATCGGATATTGCACATGGCCCAGCGCCCAGATGACGCTGGAGAGAAGCACGGCCAGCGGGCGGAAGCGCAGCAGCTTGGTCAGCGCCGCGATGGCAAACAGCCGATAAACGGCTTCCTCTTCAATGGCCGCAACCCAGGCCATCAGCGGAAACAGTGCGGGAATCGCCATATTGTAGGGCGAGTTCATCGGATCGACCGTCGTCCAAAATGCAAAACCCCGTTCCGCCGCCAGGAAGAGCAGCGCCTGGACACCGAGCAGCATAAAGCAAATCCAGTAGCCCTTCTTCATCGCATCTGCGATCCGTTCGCCGAAGCCGGCATCCCGCGAGCTTGGCCATAAAGCCTGCTCCCGCCACATCTTTTCCCCGGAGACACAGGAGAAATACAGGCCCAGCCCCAGCACCCCCGCAATGACGGACATAAAGACGGCATAGACGGCGGCGGCCGAGCCCTCGGTTTGCCCGTATTCGAAGGCGGACAGCCGGAATGCCGGCAGCATGTTGGCATTCATTGTCCAATAAATCGCAAGGAACACGAGCGTCAGCACGGAGCCTCGCTTCCAGTCGTTGTCCCGCCTGCGGATGAACAGCCAAATCAACGCGAGCAGCGACAGCGCCCCTGTCGCAAAGAGATGGTACATGCTCAGCTTGGCGCCTAGCTGGTCGTGCTTATTCTTCTCTGCGAGGAAGACTTCCGGAACGCTGAAGCCGCTCGTCAGCTCCACGATGCGTCCGTCGCTGACCACCGCCGAGAAACGGGCCTTTGCATCACCGATCAGGGGAGCGGCGGATTCGTATTCGATTCGTCCGTTCGCAGCGTCGACCTGGCGCAGCTCGCTTGCCGGGATGCCTCTTGCGGCCAGATGCTCCGCAACGAGCCTCCCTGCGCTGCGTCCTTCCCGGCCATGCTGCTCGACCGCCGGTTTGACCGTCCACCCAACGGGATTTCCGGTCCGCAGGTCAATATCCACATAATAGACGCGCTCAGACGCAGGCTCTCGTACTTCCACGAACCACGTATCCAGTGGGTATCTCGGTTCCAGCTGCTTGATGTACTCGCTCGTTACTTTCAGCTTTTGCACATAGCCGATCATATCGACCTGCGCCCGATACGAGACGGCCGTTTCCCATTGAGCCGTGTTGCGTCCATAATGCTCCTGCACGAACTGTCTTGCCTTGTCCGCGGCAAGCTTCTTCGAAATGGCAGCCTGCTCGCCCGCTTCCTGCGCTTCCGGCGACAGCATCGATGGCAGCAGTCCGGCGGCGATATACACAATGAGACCGATGATGCCCCAGAACCGCATCGTTCTTGGGTTTCCCCATGCTTGCATAGCCAGCTCACCTCCCGTGATGAAAAATGCGGATAAGAGAACATCGTTTGTCCTATGATAAGGAAATCTACGTTATTTCGCAAAAATTATTCCCGTTTGGCTCGATTTCGGCTTTGTCGATCGCGAGGTTCTCCGCTATAATCGTACTATTGCCCGCAAGCTGGAGCAACTGTCAGGAGCAAGCTCAAGGGTGAGCCGTTTATTCCGATTGTCTCCGCCGCAAATTTTGGCCGGCGGATTTGCTCTCATTATCTTGGTTGGCGGCCTCCTGCTCTCGCTACCCGCCGCTTCGCAAAGCGGGGATGCGCTGCCGCTTCTGGACGCCTTGTTCACCGCCGCCTCCGCGACGTGTGTGACAGGGCTCGTTGTGGTGGATACGGGTACTTTTTTCTCGCTGTTCGGTCAGCTTGTCATTCTCGGTATGATTCAAATCGGCGGGCTCGGCTTTATGACGGTGGCGACGCTGTTTGCAGTCGTGCTGAAAAAGCGGATATCGCTCCGGGAGCGGCTCATTCTCCAGGAAGCGCTCAATCAGACGAGTGTGGAGGGGATCGTACGGCTTATCCGCAAGGTGGTGCTGTATTCGCTTGTGATCGAATCGATCGGGACCATCCTGTTCGCGCTTCGTTTCGCCTACGACATGCCGTTGCCGCGAGCGTTCTATTACGGTCTGTTTCATTCGGTATCGCTGTTTAACAATGCCGGGTTTGATCTGATGGGTGAATTTCGCAGCCTCACCCTCTATGTCGGAGATCCTGTCGTCAATCTGGTGGCAATGGTCCTGATTGTGACGGGCGGACTCGGCTTTATCGTACTTTCAGAGCTGGCCGAATTTCGGAGCGGACGCAAGCTCTCGCTGCACAGCAAGGTCGTGCTGAGCGTGACGGCAGGACTGATCGCCCTCGGTACCATCGTCATTTTCCTGTTTGAATGGTCGAATCCGAAGACGCTGGGCGCTCTGGACGGCAACGCCAAGCTGCTGGCCTCTTTCTTTCAGTCGGTGACACCGCGAACGGCGGGGGCAAACACACTTGCGATTGCCGATCTGCGCCAGGCGACGCTGTTTTTTATCATCCTGCTCATGTTTATCGGGGGTTCGCCGGGTTCGACGGCGGGCGGAATCAAGACCACGACGTTTATGATTCTCGTTGGCGCGGTGGCTGCGATGGTGCGGGGCAAGGAAGAAATTGTGCTGTTCCGATACCGGCTCGGACGCGACCGGATTTTGAAGGCGACGACGCTGGCGCTGCTGGCGGGTACCGTTGTTGTGGCGGCTGCCATGGTGCTTTCAACGACGGAGGATCACCATTTTCTCATGATTTTGTTTGAGGTAGTGTCCGCCTTCGGCACCGTCGGCTTATCCATGGGACTCACTCCGGATTTGACGCATGTCGGCAAAGTGCTCATCATGCTGCTGATGTTTATCGGTCGTCTTGGCCCGCTGACGCTGGCTTATGCGCTCGGACCTCGTCAGGATAAGGAATTGTATCGCTATCCCGAAGGTAAAATAACGATAGGGTAGCTGCAAGTATATAGAAAAATGGGATTGGGGAACTGGGATATGGCGGATACGATGCAATTTGTAGTAGTAGGACTTGGGCGATTCGGCTCGAGTGTGGCGAAGCAGCTTGTCAAGCAGGGGCATCAGGTGCTTGGCATCGATTCGGACGAGGATATCGTGAACGATCTGAGCGATGAGCTGACGCATACGGTCGCAGCCGATGCGACGGATGAAGAGGTGCTGCGTGCGCTCGGCGTGCGCAACTTCGACGTTGCGGTCGTTGCGATCGGCAGCGACATTCAAGCGAGCATTCTCGTCGCGATTCTGTGCAAAGACCTTGGCGTGAAATCGGTAGTGGCGAAGGCGGTAACGGAGCTGCATGGACGCGTGCTGGCGAAGATCGGCGTCGACCGCGTCATCTATCCGGAGCGGGACATGGGGATACGTGTCGCCAACCAGCTCGTATCGCCGAGTCTGCTCGATTATATCGAGCTGTCCGACAAATATACGATCGTCGAGCTTTCGGTACCGCGGCGATTGGCCGGCGTATCGCTCAGGGATCTGGACCCGCGGAAGAAGTACGGCTGCAGCATTGTGGCGATTAACCGGGAGGAAGGCTGTATCATCGCGCCGGCCGCTACGGATACGCTGCAGGAGAAGGATGTTATGGTCGTGATCGGCACCAACGAGCAAATTATTCAGTTCGAGCATATGGTGGAAGCGAAGGTGTAAGTCAGATTAGCGCGGGGTTTGCTCACTGCGTACATATTCGCGGAGCACGAGCCGAATTAATTCTCCGATTGGAGGGCTGAGCGCCTCCAAATCTCCATAAATTAAAGAGGTAACGCGCCGAGTTTGCTCCAGTTCAGCGATTTTAATATCGGCAAGCCCGTTGTTGGCGAGAATGCTTCCGCTCAAGTACGACTTCGGTAGCAGCGTCGCGAAGCCGCAGGTCGATGCGAGACGAATGATCGCCTCGAACGAATCGATTTCCATCCGCACGTCGGGAACGATGCCGCTGCGTGTAAACAGCTCGTCCGTAAGCCGGCGGTACAGCGTGCCCTCCGAGAACAGAATCATCGGCAGCCCGTTCAAGTCCTGGAGTTCGGCGCAGCGGGCAGCTGCAAATGGATGCTGCGATGGTGCAATCAGCGTGAGTCGATCCTCGAACAGCGGTACCGATGCAACGCCAGGTTCGGTGACAGCTTGCGCCACGACGCCGACGTCCACCTTCCTGGCGCGGACAAGCTCGACGATTTCATGTGTCTTGCCGGTAGCCACCTTAATATCGATGCTCCCGCTTCGTTTATTCAGGAAAGCAAGCAGGTCAGGCAAGGTAGACTGCAGCGTTGTGAGGCTTGCGCCGATGGTCAGCAGCGGCTTGCGCGGCGACTTGTAGTCCGCCAGCATGCCGAGAAACTCGCGATGCTGATCCCTCATTCGAACGGCATGCTCATAGGTCAGCTGTCCGATCCGGGTGAGCTCCAGCCGTTTGCCTTTGCGGTAAAACAGCTTGACGCCCAGCTGCTCCTCCAGGGACGCAATTTTGCGGGACAAGGCCGGTTGCGACAAATTGAGCGCCTCTGAGGCCTTGTTCATGCTGTGCAGCTCCACGACTGCGGCAAAGCTTTCCAGTTGGTCGTACACGTGCGGTGCGCCTCCTTTTGTACATATACCTTTTTTGCATAATAGTTTATCCGAACTTTGCACTTCCATTATAAGCGATTCGGAGTTACGATAGGAATGTTCGAAAAATGTTCATACAAACCGTGCTTGTCGACAAGGATCGACTATTTTCCGCATTGCCTCCCGAATCGTGTTGACGTGCCGACTTTGGCAGGGGTACAATGAAAAATGGTGTTTGGACGCTGCAACGGGTGATGGAGCGTATTCGGCTTTAGACTTGAATGAGGGGGATTTGTGGATTATGAATCGAAACACGTATTTTCATCGCAAGCTGCATTCGCTGCTCGGCGTAATTCCGCTCGGTTTTTTTCTGGTCGAGCATCTGATTACGAACTATGCGGCACATCAGGGAGGAGCGACCGGCTTTTATGAAGCGGTGGAGAAGCTGCACAAGCTTCCGCTCGTATTGTTCCTTGAAATTTTCTTCATATGGCTGCCGCTGCTGTATCATGGCGTATATGGCTTGTACGTCGCGTTCCAGTCCAACAGCAATGTCAACAATTATGGGTATTTCCGCAACCTGATGTTTACCCTGCAGCGTGTGACGGGTGTCGTAACACTTGTGTTCGTTGCCTGGCATTTCTGGGATACGCGGGTACAGATTGCATTAGGGAATATTGATCAGATGGAGGTAGGCCGTCAAATTCATGAAGCGGTCAACAATCCAATTCTGTATACGGTGTATATTATTGGTATCGTCTCGTCCGTGTTTCACTTCTGCAACGGCATGTGGTCGTTCCTTGTATCATGGGGCATCACGGTCGGTCCGCGGGCGCAGCGCTTTTCGTCTTATTTCTGGCTGTTCCTGTTCGTAGTCATGACCATTCTATTTATTATGTCGCTGAACGCATTCGCCAGCCATGAGTTCGATCATGCCGCTGCCGCTGCGTCCGCGCTGCTATAAGGAGGCTTGAACGAGATGGCGAAATCGAGAGTAATCATTGTCGGGGGCGGACTAGCCGGCCTGATGGCAGCCGTGAAGGTTGCCGAATCCGGCGTGCACGTCGACCTGTTCTCGCTCGTTCCCGTCAAGCGCTCGCACTCCGTGTGCGCGCAGGGCGGCATCAACGGTGCGGTTAATACGAAGGGCGAAGGCGATTCGCCTTGGGAGCACTTCGACGATACGGTTTACGGCGGCGACTTCCTGGCGAACCAGCCTCCGGTAAAGGCGATGTGTGATGCCGCACCGGGTATCATCCACTTGATGGACCGTATGGGCGTTATGTTTAACCGTACGCCGGAAGGCTTGCTTGACTTTCGCCGATTTGGCGGCACGAAGCATCACCGTACGGCGTTCGCCGGTGCGACAACCGGCCAGCAGCTGCTTTATGCGCTAGACGAGCAGGTGCGCCGCTGGGAAACGGCGGGTATCGTGCAGAAATTCGAGCACTGGGAATTTCTCTCCGCCGTTGTCGACGACGAGGGCGTATGCCGCGGGATCGTGGCGCAGGATTTGCGCAGCATGGAAATTCGCGAGTTCCGCGCGGATGCGACGATTCTGGCGACAGGTGGACCAGGTATTATTTTCGGCAAGTCGACGAACTCGGTGATCAACACCGGAACGGCGGCAAGTGCGGTGTATCAGCAAGGCGTCAAATATGCGAACGGCGAGTTTATCCAGATTCATCCGACTGCGATTCCGGGAGACGACAAGCTTCGCCTCATGTCCGAATCGGCGCGCGGCGAAGGCGGGCGCGTATGGACGTACAAGGACGGCAAGCCGTGGTATTTCCTTGAGGAGAAATATCCGGCATACGGCAACCTTGTCCCCCGCGATATTGCGACTCGCGAGATTTTCCACGTATGCGTTGATTTGAAGCTGGGCGTGAACGGCGAGAATATGGTGTACCTCGACCTGTCGCACAAGGATCCGAAGGAGCTGGATGTCAAGCTCGGCGGTATTATCGAGATTTACGAGAAGTTTATGGGCGACGACCCGCGCAAAATTCCAATGAAGATTTTCCCGGCCGTTCACTATTCGATGGGCGGACTGTGGGTTGATTATAACCAGATGACGAACATTCCTGGGCTGTTCGCCGCCGGCGAATGCGACTATCAATACCATGGCGCGAACCGACTCGGTGCGAACTCCCTGCTGTCCTCGATTTTTGGCGGGATGGTGGCCGGTCCGAAAGCACTGGAGTATATCAAGGGCTTGAAGAAGTCGGCCGAGGATGTATCCAGCACGGTATTCGATCGTGAGAAGCAGAAGCAGCTTTCCGCTTATGAGAGCGTGCTGAAGCTGGATGGCAACGAGAATGCATACGTGCTGCACAAGGAGCTTGGCGAGTGGATGATCGACAACATGACGGTCGTTCGCTACAACAAGAAGCTGGAAGAGACGATTGCCAAAATTCGCGAGCTGAAGCAGCGCTATAAGCAAATCAACATTACGGATACGGCGCGCTGGAGCAATCAGAGCGTACCGTTCACCCGTCAGCTGTGGAACATGCTGGAGCTTGCGGACGCGATGACGGTGGGCGCATTGATGCGTGACGAGAGCCGCGGCGCGCACTACAAGCCGGAGTTCCCGGAGCGGAACGACGAATATATGAAAACGACG
>JBEPYM010000061.1:0-16651 GCA_041641375.1 Paenibacillus sp. | reverse complement strand
CAATATTTGCATGGATTCAAATTTTTTCAGTTGATCCCTCCACGCGGTTGATCTGCTTAATTGCGTGATGTTGATGTGACTATCCATATCGAAACCGTTTCGAACTTTCTCTACCGTTCGGAGTGTATGACTAGACATCTCAACCATTCCTTTCCCGTTCAACTTGATTCACCTCCATTTTATCATACTATTGTATGGATGAACACGCGAAAGCATGCATCAACATACGTATTTTCATGCGAGGTTTGAATGTGCGTGTGCGGAATACGGTCTCCCGTTTGCTTACCCCTGTACAAAACTGATACAATGATTGGAGATTTATTCGCACACAGGAAGGGGTCTGGCCATGCTTGGATTGGTGAAGAAGATATTCGGGGATGCCAACGAGCGGGAAATCAAGCGGATGCTGAAGACGGTCGAGCGCATTAATGGACTGGAGCCGCAGCTTCAGGCGCTGTCGGACGAGCAGCTCAGGGCAAAGACCGATGAGTATAAAGCAAGGCTGGAGAAGGGCGAGACGCTGGAGCAGCTGCTGCCGGAGGCGTTCGCGACGGTTCGCGAGGCGTCGAAGCGCGTGCTCGGCAAGCGTCACTACGACGTGCAGCTGATCGGCGGTATGGTGCTGCACGAAGGGCGCATCGCGGAGATGAAGACGGGCGAGGGCAAGACGCTGGTCGGTACGCTGTCCGTGTACCTGAACGCGCTTGCCGGCAAGGGTGTTCACGTGGTCACGGTGAACGACTATCTGGCGCGCCGCGACAGCACCGAGATGGGGCAAATTTACTCGTTCCTCGGAATGACGGTAGGTGTAAACCTGCATGATATGTCTCACGACCAGAAGCAGCACGCGTATGCATGCGATATTACGTACGGCACGAACAATGAGTTCGGCTTCGATTATTTGCGCGACAACATGGTGCTCTATAAGGAGCAAATGGTGCAGCGCCCGCTTCATTACGCCATCATTGACGAAGTGGATTCGATTCTGATCGACGAGGCGAGGACTCCGCTTATTATTAGTGGGCAAGCCGCCAAGTCTACGGAGCATTATTTCACAGCGGACCGATTCGTCAAGAAGCTGCAGGAAGAGGAAGATTATACGATCGACATCAAGCTGCGCAATGTCGCCCTGACGGAAGGGGGCGTCGCGAAGGCGGAGCGTGCGTTCGGCATTGAGAACCTGTACGATCACGCGAATGTCACGATCAACCACCATCTTACACAGGCACTCAAGGCGAACTTCATTATGAAGCGCGATGTCGATTATGTCGTGCAGGATGAAGAGGTCGTTATCGTTGACGAGTTTACAGGCCGGTTGATGACCGGACGCCGCTACAGCGAGGGTCTGCACCAGGCGATCGAGGCGAAAGAAGGCCTTGAGGTACAGAACGAGAGCATGACGCTGGCAACGATTACGTTCCAGAACTATTTCCGGATGTATCGGAAGCTTGCAGGCATGACGGGTACGGCGAAGACGGAAGAGGAAGAGTTCAAGAAAATTTACGGCCTCGACTGTGTGACCGTACCGACGAACCGCACGATGATTCGGGTAGACAGCCCCGATGTTGTATACAAGACGGTGGCGAGCAAGTTCCGCATGGTGGTGGACGAGATTGTAGAGCGTCACCGCAAGGGTCAGCCGGTGCTCGTGGGCACCGTGTCGATTGAGAACTCCGAGCGGCTGTCCGACATGCTGAAGAAGAAGGGCGTGTCGCACAAGGTTCTGAATGCGAAGTATCATGCAGAGGAAGCGGAGATTGTCGCGCGCGCCGGACAGCATGCCGCGGTAACGATTGCGACGAACATGGCCGGACGCGGTACGGATATTATGCTCGGCGACGGTGTTGCAGCGCTGGGCGGCTTGCATATTATCGGGACGGAGCGCCATGAGAGCCGCAGAATCGACAATCAGCTGCGCGGCCGTGCCGGACGCCAGGGTGATCCGGGCTCCACGCAATTTTATTTGTCGCTGGAAGATGAGCTGATGCGCCGCTTCGGCTCCGAGAATATTATGGGAATGATGGACCGCCTCGGCTTCGAGGAGGATCAGCCAATTGAGAGCCGCCTCATTACGAAGGCGATCGAATCCGCTCAGAAGCGCGTCGAAGGCAACAACTTTGATGTGCGGAAGGTCGTTCTCCAGTATGACGACGTGATGAACCAGCAGCGTGAAATTATTTACAAGCAGCGCCGCGAGGTGCTGAACAGCGAGAACATTCGCGACATAACGCTCGGTATGATTTATCCGGTCATCGACCGGATTGTAGAGGCGCATTGCCCGGATGAACAGGTGCCGGAAGAGTGGGATATCCAGGCCGTTATCGACTATGCCAACGCGACCTTCCTGCATGAGGGGCAGGTCAACGAGCAGCAGCTTCGCGGCAAGGAGAAGGAAGAGATCGTGGAGCTGCTGAAATCCATCGTTCTAAGCTCCTACGAACAGAAGGAAGCGTCGATTACGCCGGAGCTGATGCGCGAGTTCGAGAAGGTCATCGTGCTTCGCGCTGTCGACAGCAAGTGGATGGACCATATCGACGCGATGGACCAGCTGCGCCAAGGCATTCACTTGCGTGCATACGGCGGCACTGACCCGCTTCGCGAGTATCAGATGGAAGGCTTCCAGATGTTTGAGGAAATGATTGGGAGCATTCAGGAAGAGGTCGCGACCTATATCATGAAGGCGCATGTCGAGGCGAATCTCGAGCGCCAGGCGGTAGCCGAAGGCCAAGCGGTTGACCCGAGCGGCGAGCCGGGAGTGAAGCGGCCGGTGCAGGCGGCGCCGAAGGTCGGACGCAATGATGTGTGCCCATGCGGAAGCGGCAAGAAATATAAGCATTGTCACGGGGCGTAACAGCGTCAAGCAAGCAAGGCGCTTCCCCCGCACAAATTTGTTGAGGTGAACAGCCACATGATCGATATCGCGGAAATCAGACAAGCGATACGGGATATGGGCAAGACGCTCGACAACCTCAGGGGGTCTCTTTGACTTAGACCTGAAGCTCGAGCAGATTGCCAACTATGAGCAAAAGATGTCCGATCCGGATTTCTGGAACGACAACGAGCGGGCACAGCAAATTATCGGAGAGTCGAATGCGGTCAAAGGTGTCGTAGACCAATATCAGTCGATTCACGGCGAGCATGAGGAGCTGCTCCTGATGCTCGAGATATACGAGGAAGAGAAGGATGAGAGCCTGCTTCCGGAGATGGGCAGCCTGGTGAAGAAGCTGCGGGAGCGGCTGGACGGCTTCGAGCTGCAGCTGCTGCTCAGCAGCCCGTATGACAAGATGAACGCATACCTGGAGCTGCATCCGGGTGCTGGCGGCACCGAGTCGCAGGACTGGGCGCAGATGCTGCTGCGGATGTATACGAGATGGGCCGAAGACAAGGGCTACAAGGTGGAGGTCGTCGACTTCCTGCCCGGCGATGAGGCGGGCGTGAAATCGGTGACGCTGCTCATCCGCGGCTTTAACGCGTACGGGTATTTGAAGGCTGAGAAGGGCGTTCACCGGCTCGTCCGCATCTCGCCGTTTGATGCGTCGGGACGCAGACATACGTCCTTCGTCTCCTGCGACATCATGCCGGAGATTGAAGAGGATGTCGGCGAAATCGAGATTCGTACCGAGGATTTGCGAATTGACGTATATCGTTCCAGCGGCGCCGGCGGACAGCACGTCAACAAGACGGAATCGGCGGTGCGAATGACGCACTTGCCAACCGGGATTGTGGTTGCGTGCCAGACAGAGCGCTCGCAAATTTCGAATCGCGACAAAGCGATGAAGATGCTGCGATCCAAGCTGTTCGAGCGCAGGCTGGCCGAGCAGGAGCGGGAGCTGGCGGAAATCCGCGGCGAGCAGACCGATATTTCCTGGGGCAACCAAATTCGCTCGTACGTGTTCCACCCGTACAGCATGGTGAAGGATCATCGTACGCAGGCTGAAACCGGCAATGTCCAGGCGGTCATGGACGGCGAGCTCGACATGTTTATCGACGCCTTCCTGCGCAAGCAATTAAAGGCGCCGGATCAGGACGACCAGAATCTGTAAGCCCGAATAACACAAGCTTGGGAACGAAATCCTACTCTGTAACTATGATGTTATGGAGTAGGGTTTTTTTGTCGTGCTCAAGAGAGGTGAGGGGATATGCGAAGACGCAGGGAGCCGCGGATTGCTTATGGCAGCCGATTGTTTGCAGCCATTGAGTTTGTCCAGGTCATGCTCGGTACGCTGTTAATTGCGTTAACGTTTAATACGCTGCTGCTTCCGAATCAGATCGCAGCCGGCGGTGTAACAGGCATCTCCATCATTATTCAATCGATCACCGGTGTGGAGCCCGCCTTCACGCAGTGGCTGCTCAATATCCCCCTTTTTCTAGCGGGACTGTACCTGCTCGGGGGTAAATTCGGTTTGAAAACGTTGCTGGGCTCTATCGTGCTTCCTTTGTTCGTGTGGCTGACGAGGGGGCTGGAGCCATTAACCACCGATACACTGCTTGCGGCATTGTACGGCGGTATCGGTATCGGGCTCGGGCTGGGCATCGTATTTCGGGGACGGGGCTCTACGGGGGGAATGGATGTCGCTGCGCAGCTTCTGCACCGTTTTACGGGGATTGGCCTGGGACTTGCGATTGCGCTGTTGGATGGAGTCATTATTGCCGCAGCGGGCTTTGTCTTCTCCCCGGAGCGGGCATTGATCGCCCTGATCGGACTCTTTATCGCGAGCAAAACGATCGATATCGTGCAGCAGGGCATCGGATTTTCGAAGGTGGCCTATATTATTACGGACTATGAGGAGCCGGTTGCGCATACGATTTTGCATGAGCTGGATCGCGGGCTGACTCGATTGTCGGGGTACGGAGGGTACACCAATAAAGCGCGCCATGTGTTGATGGTCGTCGTTTCGCAAAATGAGGTATCTCGGCTGAAAACACTCGTTCAGGCGGCTGATCCCGGAGCATTTGTCGTGTTGACGGATGCGTCGGAAGTCCTGGGTGAGGGCTTCAAGCTGGAGTTGAAAAAGTAACGGGAAAAGGAGTCTGTTCACGTGCAAAAATCCGTTGCAAGGCGGCGGATGATTGTTTATGCTTAGGTTGGAAGGGGCCGGGTAAAGTGAACAGACGCAAACGGACAGCCTGGGCATTTGGTATTATTTTCGGAGTGATGACCATCCTTGCTTATCAGGCGTGGAAGGAGCCGAAGGTTCGCCATTACGATCTGGTGATCGTCGGGACGGAGCTCGAGGGCCTTTATATGGCGAAACGGGCTCACCAAGAGGGCCTGAAGGTTGCAATTGTGGAGCCGATGGAAGGAATCGGGGGACAGCTGCTCCAAGGGGAAATGCTATATTTGGATGAGACGTTCGATTTGCAGAATCGGTCGCTCGTACAGGGACTCATGAAGGACTTGTTTACCCGCTATTATAAGGGCGAGATCAAGAAGCTGGCGCATTTTGAGGCGTATGTCCAGCAGCTGATCAAGGGTATTCCGATCGAAGTGGGCGCGACAATTGAGAAGGTGCATACGAATGGACGCAGCGTAACCGGGCTGTCGTACGAAACCTCGAAGGGCCAGAAGCGGTTCGTCACGCTTGATTATATCGTAGACAACAGTGACCGGGCGGACGTGATCGACCGTCTGGGCGTTCAAAGAATGCCAGGACTGGAAGCGCTTTACCAGACGCCGGGCAAAGAGTATATGAGCGGGACGTATATGATGAATTTCCGCAATGTGAATTGGCAGAAGCTGATGGACGTCTTCTGGAAGCAGCAGAAGAATGAGCGTGCAGCCCAGTTCGGTGCGGAAACGTATATTGAAGACAACTTCGGATACGGCTTTTCGAATGTTGTAGCGAAGTTTACCCCGAGCAATCCGGATATGGTGAATTTGCGCGGCTTGAACATCCTGAACCAGCAGGATGGGGACGTCATCATTAATGCGCTGCAGGTGTATGATGTAGATCCGAGCCGCCCGGAATCGATCCGGCGAGCGAGGGAGCTTGCCAAGCTGGAGCTGCCGCGAATTCGGGATCTGCTGCGCGAGCATCTGCCGGGATTCGAGAAGGTGGAGCTTGGCCATGCCCCGAAATATTTGTACGTTCGGGAGTACAATCATTACCCGACGGAATATGTGCTTCAGGCGTCGGACCTGCTGCAGGGCCGGATGTACTGGGATAATGTGAGCGTGGGCAGCTATTTTATGGATATTCAGGGCTCCCGTTCGAATCGTGAGGGGATGGCAATCGGGATGCCGGATAAATACGGCATGCCGCTGCGAAGCTATTTGCTGCGCGATTACGACAATGTCATCACGACAGGCAAGCTGGTCGGGGCAACACCGTTTGCGTACGGGAGTGCGAGAATTCAGCCGAACGGCGCCCTGGCGGCCGAATCGATCGGGGTGCTGATCGCATGGCTGAAGGGAAAGCCGCTCAAGCAGGTCACGAAGGAAGAGATGAAGCAATTTCACGTCTACATGCACGATAAGTACCATGTAGAGCTGAACCAGAAGGAAGGCCGCAACATGATTGCGGGCTTTACGGAAGCTGAGATCGAAGAGCTTAACAAGGGTCACATCAGCTTGCTAGGCGGCTCGAGCCGCGTCAGACCGTTTCCATTGACACGGATCCTCGTGGATGACCGGGAAATTCGGTTCCGGGGGCAGCGTCCGGTTAACATTAACGGATCCACCTGGGTGCCGATGGAGGAGCTGTTCCGCGCGCTTGGCGCCACGAAGGTGAAGTATGACCTGGATCAGAAGAAAATTGTTTACGAGCTGCCGGCTGCTGCTGTTTCGGGAGCAGGGTCGGTGGTGGCAGCTTCATACAGTGCAGCGGCCGGAGCAGTTGGCGGGGCGACTCATTCTATGCCGATGCAGGCGTACATGTATAATAACCGGATTCTCGTCAATGTAAAGCAGGTGGCGGAAGAGCTGCATTATAAGCTAAGCTGGGATGGGGAGAAGCGCGTCGTAGCACTCGTGTCGCACCACCAGCTGGTGTCACCGGTGCGAATTCAGGACTTCCTTCAGGAGGACGGCTTGCACGATCTCTTGTATGGAACAAGGTAAGGAAGCGCCGCCGGTATTGCGGGCATACCGGCGGTTTATTCATGAAGGGGTCATGTCGCGTACCCAAGTTGCCAGGGGCTTTCGGACCTGGAGCAGCATAGGATGAATTTGTATTGAATTTTTCCGAATGCGCGCGTATAATAATTCATATGTTTGCATGAAGATACGGACATTGTTTCGGGGAAAAAGGAGGAGCGGCGGTGGCTGAGTTTATACGGGCGTCCATTATCGGATCGACGGGATACGGCGGTGTGGAGCTGATTCGCATTCTGCTGGGTCATCCGAAGGTGACGATTACATCGGTTGTATCGTCGTCCCAGGCAGGGGCGTCGATTGCGGACGGATATCCGCATTTGCAGGGGATTGTGGAGGATACGCTGGAAGGGATTGATCCGGCGGCACTGAAAGCAAAATCGGATGTCGTCTTTCTTGCGACGCCGCACGGCGTCTCTGCGGAGCTGGCGCCCAAGCTGCTGGAGCAGGGGCTGAAGGTGGTGGATTTATCCGGAGATTTCCGGCTTGCGTCCGGAGATACGTATGAGCGGTGGTATAAACATAAGCCGGCCGACGCCGCACTGCTGGAGCGCGCGGTATACGGACTTGCGGAAGTGTTCGGGGATCGGGTGAAGGATGCGGAGCTGCTGTCGAATCCGGGCTGTTATCCGACGGCGACGCTGCTTGGCCTCATTCCTGCGGTGAAAGCGGGCTGGATCGATCCGTCGACGATTATCGTCGACGCGAAGTCCGGTGTGTCCGGCGCCGGACGGGGCTTATCGCAGGCAGTTCATTACGCCGAGATCAACGAGAACTTCCTTGCCTATAAAGTGAATAAGCATCAGCATACTCCGGAGATTGAACAGGCGCTCGGCTGGATCGCCGGCAAGCCGGTGACGATTACGTTTACGACTCATCTGGTGCCGATGACGCGCGGAATCCTGTCCACGATGTATGCCACCGTGACCGGCGAGGCCGGACGGACGGACGAGGCGTGGAACGAGCTGTACCGAAGCTTCTATGAAGGGCGTCCGTTCGTGCGTGTGCGCAGGCCCGGCAAATACCCGGCGACGAAGGAAGTATGGGGATCCAATTATTGCGATATCGGGCTTTCCTATGATGCGCGTACGGGTCGGATAACCATCCTGTCGGCAATCGACAATTTGATGAAGGGCGCCGCCGGTCAAGCGGTGCAAAACTTGAATTTGATGATGGGCTGGGATGAGGAGCTTGGTCTCCGCATGGCGCCCGTGTATCCATAGATGGAGGCGTTGGAGCGTATGACGGTTCACATAGTGCCGGAGGGCACGGTTACATCGCCGCGCGGCTTTCGTGCAGGCGGCCTGCACTGCGGCTTGAAGAAATCGGGGCGCAACGATCTCGGTGTGATCGTATGCGACGTACCTGCCGCGGCGGCAGGCGTGTTTACGACGAATTTGTTTCAGGCGGCGCCGCTGAAGGTAACGCGCGAGGGGCTCACGGCCGGAAGCGGGCGGATGTCCGCGATGCTCGTCAACAGCGGCAACGCGAATGCATGTACGGGGGCGCAGGGGGAGCAGGACGCCCGTGAGATGCGTCGGCTGATGGCTGAAGCGCTCGGCGTATCGGAGGAGCAGGTTGGCGTAACATCGACAGGTGTAATTGGCGAGCTGCTGCCGATGGAGAAGGTGCGAAGCGGCATCGGACGCTTGGCCGCTGCGACAGCTGCAACGCCTGAGGGCGGCGAGGAGTTCTGCCAAGCGATCCTGACGACGGATCTGGTGAAGAAGGTTGCTTGCGTCCGTGTTGAAGTGAATGGCCGCGAGGTGCTGATCGCCGGTGCCGCCAAGGGCTCCGGCATGATTCATCCGAATATGGCGACCATGCTCGGTTTTATGACGACGGATGCGGCGATCGAGCCGGCGATGCTGCAGAAGCTGCTGTCCGATGTGACGGACCGATCCTTTAATATGATTACGGTGGACGGCGATACGAGCACGAACGATATGGTCGTTGTGATGGCAAGCGGACTGGCCGGCAACGATACGCTCACGCCGGCGCATCCCGACTGGACTGCGTTCGAGGAGGGCTTCCGGTATGTGGCGGAGTATTTGGCGAAGGCCATTGCCCGTGACGGCGAAGGGGCGACGAAGCTGATCGAGGTGACCGTCCGAGGCGCGCAATCCGACGAATCGGCGCGCGCGATTGTGAAGACGGTCATCGGCTCCAGCCTTGTGAAGTCGGCGGTATTCGGCGCGGACGCCAACTGGGGACGAATCATCGCCGCCGTAGGGCGCGCGGGTCAGCCGCTGAATCCCGACACGGTCGATATTCGTATGGGGGACATCGTAACGCTGGAAGGCTCGCGACCGGTCAAGTTCAGCGAAGAGGACGCGCTGGAGTATTTGAAACGGGATACGATCCAGTTTACGATCGATCTTCACTTCGGGGACGGCCGGGCGACGGGCTGGGGCTGCGATTTGACCTATGAGTACGTGCGAATTAACGCGGCGTATCGGACGTAAGCAAGGGAAGACAACGGGGCTATAGAAAAAGGGGAAATGGTTCGGATGCGTCAATATGTAATGAAATGCGGGGGCAGCACGCTGGCTGCGCTGCCCGATTCCTTTTTTGAGGATATGGCGAAGCTTGCTTCGGACGGGGTTCTTCCGGTCATTGTGCATGGCGGCGGCCCGGCGATCTCGGGTACGCTGGAGCGGCTCGGCATTCCGTCCGAGTTTGTGAACGGATTGCGTGTCACGAGCGAAGCAGTGCTCGATGTGGTCGAGATGGTGCTGGCCGGTCAGATCAATAAAGAAATTGTGCGCAAGGTGCAGCAGTTCGGTGCGCGGGCGGTCGGCTTGAGCGGCGCGGACGGGCTGCTGCTCGTGAGCGAGCCGGTCGATAATGCGCACGAGGTCGGTTTTGTCGGGCGTGTGACGAGAGTGAATCGAGAGCTGCTGGCCGGCATCACGGGGCTCGGCTATATTCCGGTTATTGCTCCGGTTGGCATCGGGTCGGACGGCAAGCAACGATATAATATAAATGCGGATACGGCAGCGGGAGCGGTTGCGTCTGATCTGGGCGTGCCGCAGCTGGTGGTCGTGACGGATGTGCCGGGCATTATGAAGCCGGATGCGGATGGGATCAAGCGGGTTTTGCCGCAGGTGACGGTTGCCGAGATTGAGGAAATGATCGCAAGCGGCGTCATCTATGGCGGGATGATTCCGAAGGTGAGGGCTGCGATCGAATGCATCCAGGGCGATGTGCAGGAGGTTGTCATCGTCAGCGGGGCGGATGAGCGGGTGTTAAGCCGAGTGCTGGCTGGGGAGCAGATTGGCACGCGGATTTCCAAAGGCTGAGAGGAGGCGGGTTCGATATGTCGCAGAAGGAAAGCCATCTGTTTCCGACATACGGAAGATTTGCATTGAAGCTGGTGCGCGGGGAAGGCAGCCGGCTGTGGGATGATCAAGGCAAGGAGTATCTCGATTTTATGTCCGGCCTTGCCGTTACGAATTTGGGTCATGCGCCCGAGGAAATCAAGCAGGCGCTCGTGAAGCAGCTGGATGAGCTGTGGCATGTGTCGAACCTGTTCCAGATTCCGGGTCAGGAGGAGCTTGCCGGATTGTTGACCGCGCATACTTGTCTGGATCGCGTATTTCTGTGCAACAGCGGCGCAGAGGCGAACGAAGCGGCGATTAAGCTGGCGCGTCGTTACCACAGGCTCGTGGCGGGAACCGGGCGATACGAGATCATTACGTTCCAGCAGTCGTTCCATGGACGGACGCTGGCGACATTGACCGCTACCGGGCAAGACAAAGTGAAGGAAGGCTTTCACCCGCTGCCGGAAGGCTTTGTGCATGTGCCGTTTAACGATATCGGGGCGCTGAAGGCGGCGGTCAACGAACGGACGGCGGCGGTTATGCTGGAGTTCGTGCAGGCGGAGGGCGGAGTTATCCCGGCTGATCCGGCGTTTGTGAAGGCGGCTGCGGAGCTGTGCCGCGAGCACGGGCTGCTGCTGATCGTCGATGAGATTCAGACGGGGATGGGCCGGACCGGCACGCTGCTCGCGTATCAGCAATACGGCGTGGAGCCGGATATCGTGACGTTGGCCAAAGGAATTGCGAGCGGGTTTCCGATGGGCGCGATGCTTGGCAAGGAGTTTCTCGCGCCGGCCTTTACGGCGGGCAGTCACGCCACGACGTTCGGCGGTACGCCGATCGCTTGTGCGGCAGCGATTGCGACTGTGCAGAAGCTGGTGCAGGACGATATCGCGGGGCGTGCGCGCCGTATGGGCGAGCTTGCCGCGGCAAGGCTGAAGGAGAAGCTGGCGGGCAATCCGCTTGTGAAGGATATTCGCGGCAAGGGTCTGCTGATCGGCATCGATTGCGGACAGCCGGTCGCCGGTTTTATTGCGGAGGGGCAGAAGCGCGGCGTGCTGGCGGTATCGGCCGGGCCGAACGTGCTTCGGCTGCTGCCGGCGTTGACGATACCGGAGGCGGATCTGGAGCGCGGGATTGATATTGTGTGCGGCATACTGACGGAGGCGGCTGCAGTAGCGGAAGCTTAGGTACAGCTTGCAGGATGTCAGGGTGTGAGTGGCGATGTGTCGAATGATGCGCGGGTGTTGGGGTAAAAATCAGTCGGTGGGCGTGTTACTCGGTTCAAGGCTAACGATTCCTAGTGATGCTATTTGATGAATATCGCACATTTTCCCAACGTAACGATTCCCAGGAGCGTTATTTCGATGTTTGACCAATCGAATTGGTGAGTTGAGGAGACATAACCTGTCGGGGAATCGTTAGACTGGGAAATATCCGGGAAATGCGGAAATAAGGCTTGCTCGTATCGTTAGCGTGGGCGGCCGACGGAAGTTACGCTGCCGTCGCAGGGAAAGCTGGAATGAGGGTCTGATGCAAGTCTGGCAGCAAGTCTGGCTGCAAGTCAGGCAGCAAGCCAGGTAGCAGACCCGGCTGCAAAATATAGATGAGACACAACACATAGAAGGGAGAGGATCGCTATGACGGAGGCTGCCATGAAGCTGCAGCGGCAGGAGGAGCTTGCCGCGTCGCTGAAGGGGCGCGATTTCCTCGCATTGGTGGATTTTACGCAGGAGGAAATCGAATACTTGATCAGCTACGCCATTGAGCTGAAGCGCAAGCAAAAGCTCGGCGAGACCTATCAGCCGCTCAAGGGCAAGTCGCTGGGCATGATCTTTGAGAAATCGTCGACGCGCACGCGCGTTTCGTTCGAGGTCGGTATGTACCAGCTTGGCGGGCAGGCGCTCTTCCTGAGCAAGAACGATATCCAACTGGGCCGCGGGGAAACCATCTGGGATACGGCGCAGGTCATGTCACGTTATTTGGACGGCATCATGATTCGGACATTCGGTCACCGGAACGTGATCGAGCTGGCGCGCGGCGCTACGGTACCGGTCATTAACGGCTTGACCGACCTGTCCCATCCGTGCCAGTCGCTGGCCGACTATCAGACGGTGTTCGAGAAGAAGGGCCGTCTGCGCGGGCTGAAGGTCGCGTATGTCGGGGACGGCAACAATATGGCGCACTCGCTGATGATGGGCGCCGCCAAGCTCGGGATGCACATGGCGGTTGCCGCGCCGGAAGGCTACGACCCGGACCCTACGGTAACGGAGCTTACGCTGGAGAACGCCAAGCTCTCGGGCGGCAGCTATAAGCTGTGCCGGGATCCGAAGGAAGCGGTGGACGGTGCGGACGTGGTGTATACGGACGTATGGGCGAGCATGGGCTTCGAGGCGGAGCAGCAGCAGCGCGAGCAGGCCTTCAAGCATTTCCAAGTGAACGCCGAGCTTGCGAAATATGCGAAGAAGGATTATCTGTTTATGCATTGCCTGCCTGCGCATCGCGGAGAAGAGGTCAGCGCGGACGTGCTTGACGGACCGAACTCCGTCATCTTCGATCAGGCGGAAAACCGGCTGCACGCCCAGAAGGCGATTATGGCCGCAATCATGTAACGGCGAAGGAAGCCGAGGAAGGAACGAGACTACGTTATGACGACGAAACCGAAAATTGTGCTTGCCTACTCAGGAGGATTGGATACTTCCGTCATTCTGACGTGGCTCAAGGAAACATACGACGCCGAGATCATCACATTTACTGCGGATATCGGCCAGAAAGACGAGCTGGACGGACTGGATGCGAAGGCGAAGAAAACCGGCGCCTCCAAAGTATATATTGACGACCTGCGTGACGAATTTGCACGGGACTTCATTTACCCGATGTTCCAGGCCGGAGCGATGTACGAAGGGCAATATTTGCTGGGAACGTCGATTGCACGTCCCCTGATTGCGAAGCGTATGGTGGACATCGCCCGCGCGGAAGGTGCGGTGGCGATCGCCCACGGCGCAACGGGCAAGGGCAATGACCAGGTCCGCTTCGAGCTGACCGCTGCAGCGCTGGCGCCGGAGATCGAAACGATCGCGCCTTGGCGCAACGAAGCGTTCCGCGAGCAGTTCCCCGGTCGTGCCGAGATGATTGCATATGCGGAGAAGCACGGCATCCCGGTTCAGGCATCGGCGGCGAAGCCGTATTCGATGGACCGCAATTTGCTGCATATCTCGTTCGAGAGCGGCATTCTGGAGGATCCATGGTTCGATCCGAGCGCCGACGAGAACAAAGGCATGTTTGTGCTGAGCGTGGCGCCGGAGGATGCGCCGGATCAGGCGGAGTACGTCGAGCTCGATTTTGAGCAAGGCAACTGCGTCGGTGTGAACGGCGTGCCGATGACGCCGCTGCAGGTGATGGAGACGCTAAATGAGCTGGGCGGACGTCACGGCATCGGTCGTGTCGATATGGTCGAGAACCGCTTCGTCGGCATGAAGAGCCGCGGAGTCTATGAGACGCCGGGCGGTACCATTCTGTTCGCCGCACACCGCAAGATGGAATCACTCACGATGGACCGCGAAGTGATGCACCTGCGCGACTCCCTCATTTCGAAATACAGCTCCCTGGTGTACAACGGCTTCTGGTTTGCGCCGGAGCGTCTGGCGATTCAGGCGCTCGTGACCGAGAGCCAGAAGAACGTCAGCGGCACCGTCCGCCTCAAGCTGTACAAGGGCAACGTGATCGGGGCGGGCGTAAAGAGCCCGGTGTCGCTGTACAACCCGCACATCGCCACGATGGAGGCCGATCCGACAAAGGCATACGATCAAGGCGACGCGACCGGCTTTATTCGTCTGAACGCACTTCGCCTGAAAGTATCGTCTCGTGTTCATGAGCAATAGAAATTTAGTGGATACAGAAGTATAATGGAACAAAAAGGGGACGTATTCGCGTAGGGCGTACGCTCCCCTTTTGTGTGAGAAATGGAGTGGTGGGAACGTGTCAAAGCTGTGGGGCGGTCGTTTTACGAAAAATACGGATCAATTGGTGGAAGAGTATACGGCATCAATCATGTTTGACAAGGAGCTGGCGGAGGAGGACGTGCAGGGCAGTCTGGCTCATGTCGAGATGCTGGGCAAATGCGGCATTATTCCGCAGGAGGATGCGGAGACGATCCGCGACGGTCTGCACAAGGTGCTGCAGCGTATTCGCCGGGGCGAGGTGGAGTATTCGGTCAGCGATGAAGACATTCATATGAACGTCGAAAAAATGCTGATGGACGAGGTTGGCCCGGTCGGCGGCAAGCTCCATACCGGTCGCAGCCGGAACGATCAGGTTGCAACCGATATGCATCTGTACCTGCGCAGACGTGTGGTGGAGCTTGTCGGCTTGCTGTACAAGCTGCAGTCGGCCTTGATCGGACAGGCCAAGCAAAATCTCGATACGATTATACCCGGCTATACGCATCTTCAGCGTGCTCAACCGGTGCTGCTGGCGCATCATCTGATGGCCTATGTCTCCATGTTTCAGCGCGACATCGAGCGGCTTCAGGACAGCTATAAGCGGATTAACACGCTGCCGCTTGGCGCCGGCGCGCTGGCGGGGACGACATTCCCGATCGACCGTCACTTCGTGGCGGCGCAGCTTGGGTTCGATCGGGTATACGAAAACAGTCTAGATGCAGTGAGCGACCGTGATTTTATTATTGAGTTTCTGGCCGACTCGTCGATGATTATGATGCACCTGTCCCGTATGTGCGAGGAGCTCGTGCTTTGGTCGAGCACGGAATTCCGTTTTGTCGAGCTGGATGATTCGTTCTGTACGGGCAGCAGCATTATGCCGCAGAAGAAAAATCCGGACGTGGCAGAGCTGGTTCGCGGCAAAACAGGCCGGGTCTACGGTAATTTGGTTGGCCTGCTGACCGTGCTGAAGGCGCTGCCGCTGGCATACAACAAAGATATGCAGGAAGATAAAGAGGGTATGTTTGATACAGTGAAGACGCTGCACGGCGCACTGTCGCTGTTCGCGCCGATGATCGAGACGATGAAGGTAAACCGCGAGCGCATGCGGGAGGCTGTGAATCAGGACTTCTCGAACGCGACCGATATTGCGGATTATTTGGTGGGTAAGGGCTTGCCGTTCCGTCAAGCGCATGAGGTGATCGGGAAGATCGTGCTGTACTGCATTCAGAACGGCGTGTTCCTGCTCGACTTGAAGCTGGAGCAGTTCCAGCAGTTCTCGAAGCTGTTTGCCGACGATATTTACCATGTGCTTCAGCCGGAGACGGTCGTCAACGCGCGCAACGTGTACGGTGGCACGGCCCGACCGCAGGTGGAAGGTGCGATTGCCCGCGCCGAAGCGGCCGCAGCAGCGACTCTCCAGTGGTATGAGGAGTATGCAAAAAAGGCGTAGCCGAGAAGCTGGAGCATTTGTCTTGACTTGTTTTTCCCCCTTACGTTATCTTACAAGCAAGATGACTTGAGGGGGTTCTTTGCGATGATACGGGAATATGCAACGCTCTCCATGGAAGGACAATTGGTCATACCGCGGCGGCTCCGTGATCAGGCAGGCTTCGCGCCAGGGGATCGGCTTGTCCTTGAATGGAATGGTGAATGTGTGGAGCTGCGAAAGGTTGTTAGGGACGCTGGGAGACCGCAGCCGAGTGTCGTTAGGGAGCTTCTGGGCAAATACCGGCTGGGGGAAGTTGAATCGGTAAGAGAGCTGAGGAATTCTGCTTATGGCAAGATTGATTGCTGAATTGAAAGATGTGGAATAAGAATGGGGAAATCGTGCGAACCTATAGGCGGTTGGACCAAGATGGGAATGGAGGCTGTCGATATGGAACGCACGACCAAGGAATTTGTTGATAAGATCCACGATACACAAGCGAAGGACGAGAAGAACCGCCGAACACAGGGCGAAGGCGATCCTGCCCAGAAGCTGCCGAACAAGCAGCACGAGAACACGCCGAACTAGAGCCGGCGGCGGGCGTGCGGAGATTCAGGTGAAGAAGCGGCTACGTTCAGCGTGCCTGCGACTTAAGCCGGGGTGACGCACGCCTGCTTACGGCAGCAGGTCGAGCTGGCCGTGCCAAAGGTGCGTTAGCTTGCGGTGGCAGGTTGGGGCGCAAGAGTGCACGCTGGCTTTCGGCGTACAGGTTGGAGTGAGCGAGTGCACGTTGGCTTTCGGCGTACAGGTTGGAGTGAGCGAGTGCACGCTGGCTTTCGGCGTACAGGTTGGAGTGAGCGAGTGCACGTTG
>JBEPYM010000060.1:0-17244 GCA_041641375.1 Paenibacillus sp. | reverse complement strand
AGCGCTGCATCATACGCCTCATCCTCTGCCCACCCACAATCACATTCCCCTGCTAGACAGCAATCGCTGGGCACCGCCGCCGCCGCAGTGATGGTGGTGATCCCCCACAGCTTGTCCAGCTCCGTGCGCAGGGTCACGTACTGCGAGGGTTGCAGCACGGCAAAGCAGAGGTCCTCCAACTCGCTTTTCAGGGCAAACATGCCGAGACGCTCTGCCAAGCTGCACCACACACGCCGTGTTTCCTGCGCCACTGCGATTTGTTTTTCGTAGGCCAGGGCGTAGACGGTGCGCATGTTGTGCAAGCGATCGGCGCCGACCTGTTCCTGCCGATGCATCACGACTTGTTCCCGTTTAATTCGGAAAACCCGGCCTATCTGGTCGATTATTTGCACAAGGAAATGCCGGGTCAGAAATATAAGGTCATGATGCCGGGTGAGCGGCTACTGTACATGTCCGAACTGACTGGAGCAGAACGCGCATGAGCAGCAGCATTCGAAACGCTTCTTTCCTGGGTCAGCATGCATGGGTTCTGGAAGCCGGCGGCTACCGCCTGACCGTTCTCGAATACGGGGCCAATCCGGTTGAGCTGAAGCATGGCGAGCATAACGTCTCGATTCTGCGGACTCCATCCGATTGGCAGGAATACGAGTCGAAGAGCGTATGTTACGGAGTGCCTGTCCTGCTTCCACCGAATCGGTTAGAGAAGGCGACATTCTCGGCTGCTGGACGATTGTACCGCTTCCCGGTCAACACGCCGGACGGCCATCACTTGCATGGCATCCTGCACAGAAAGCGTTGGAACCTGGATCATGCGCTCCAGCATGAAGACGGCTCGGTCAGCTTGTCGTTGAAGCTGGACATGGATCGTCATGAAGAGATGTTTGCCTATTTTCCGCATCCTTTTCATTGCCGCATCACATTCCTCCTGTCTGCTGCAGGTCTTGAACAGACGGTAGAAGTAACCAATCTTGGGGAAGAGGTAATGCCTTTCGGCTTCGGGTTTCACACGGCGCTGCGGTTTCCCTACCACCCGGACAGCGGTGCTGATGATTACCTGCTGCGGCTTTCGGTCGGCTCCCGCTGGGAGATGTCGAAGAACATGCCCACAGGCGGAGTGCTGGCTCCGGATGAGATCGACGCCGCGCTGACTGCCGAAGGAGTCTCACCGTCTGCAGCTCCATTGTCACGGCATTATCAGGCAAGCCCGATGGAGGCGTTCGGACGGCCATTCCATGGCGCGATTATCTCGGATGTTAAGCGAAGCCTTCATACGGTATACGAGGTCGACCCAGCATTCGGACACTGGATGCTCTGGAACGACAAGGGCGACAAGGGATACATTTGTCCCGAACCGCAGACGATGATGGTCAACGCGCCGAATGTGGAGCTTCCCCAGGAAACGACGGGATTTCTCTACGTGCAGTCCGGGGCAACGTGGACGGCGAAGCAGCGGCTCTATGTATCCGATGAAAAGGTATAGACAGGGAGGAAGGAGAAACAGACATGCGCGAGCTGGAAAACAAAGTCGCCATCATTACAGGCGCGGTGACGGGAATTGGTGAAGCTGCGGCAATGCTCATGTCGAAGCATGGGGCGAAGGTGCTCGTTCACGGCAGAGACGAAGCGCGCTGTAGAAGCACGGTGGAGAAGCTTAACGAGGCAGGCGGCGAAGCGGATTTTGCGGCAGCCGATCTGATGGACGAAGATGCGCCTAGAAAGCTGGTTGCCAGAGCGGTCGAACGTTGGGGCCGCATCGATACGGTGGTCAACAGTGCGGCAATGGTATGCAATAAGCCCATTGAACAGGTCGTTCGAAAGGATTGGGATGATTTGCTGAATGTGAACCTGAAGACACCGTTCTTTCTTGTGCAGGAAGCGCTCCCTTGGCTGAAGGCGTCTCGAGGCTCTGTCATTCATGTCAGCTCGATTAACGGCGTCTTCAATGACAGGCAAAATTTTATTTATGACTCGATCAAGGCCGCACTTAACCATCTGACGCAAGGCATGTCAATTGAGCTGCGTCCGCACGGAATACGCGTGAATGCGATTATGCCGGGAGGCACGGATACGCATTTGCTGCGCAAATGGTTTGTGGACTCGCTCGGCAGCCAGGAAGCGATGGAGCATGCAATCAGGAAGGAATTGGAGAGAGGCTCCATTGGAACGGCTGAACAGGTAGCTGAAACCATCGTGTTCCTGGCCAGCGACCGCGCCTCCTGGGTCAATGGAGCTCAATTGCCGGTGAACGGCGGATATCATCTGGTGCAGCGGTTCGGAGAGTAAACTTACGGGAAGGTGAAACCGCAATGAATGCTTGTACAATACGCGCCTCGAGCAGGTGGACGCCGCCTCATTGGGCGCTTATGCAAAGAAAGCTGTTTGAGGAATTGAACCGGGCTTCCGAACAATTTGTTGCCAAATACGCGAATGCGGACGGCACGCTGATCTGGCGGAAGGATTGGCCTGGCATGGATGGCTCCGACGATCCTTACGAGGGCTTTATGAATTTGGCACTCTTGTACGCGATTGGGGGCAGCGACCGTCTGCTGGAGCTTGCGAACAAGCTGTGGGACGGAATCACCTGGCAGTTCACTGAATATGGGCAAATTCATAACGAATTTGATGCGTATTACGATTGGATGCATCATGGCGAAGGGTATTTGTTTTTCTACTTTCTAGGTCTTGCCGATCCGTATTCGCTCAAGCAGCGTCAGCGCGCAATTAAATTCGCCCGCATGTACACGGGCGAGGACCCGGAGGCGCCGAACTTCGACCCGGAACGCAAGCTGATCCGTTCGCCGATTAACGGCAGCAGAGGGCCCAGATTTGCGGCGAGCGCCGAAGATTGGTGTACGCATCGGGGCATACTCGACGATTATTTGGCGCCGTTCGAAGACTTGCCGAACGTGGACTTTGCCAGCGGCAAATGCCCTTGGTCGAATGATGCGGTATATGCGGATATTATCGCGTATTTCAATGCTCGGATGGCGAAGGGCGACGTGCCGCTCAACATGAACGCAACGAGCTTGCTTGCGCATGCCTACATGAGTACAGGCGATGAGTCGTACAAGCGCTGGGTGCTGGAATACGTCAAGGCATGGATGGAGCGGACTCGTCAGAACGGAGGCATTACGCCGGACAATATCGGCCTGTCCGGTCAGATTGGCGAGTATAACGACGGCAAATGGTGGGGCGGCTATTATGGCTGGAGATGGCCGCATGGCTTCATGTCGATTATTGAACCGATCGTCAATGCGACGATGAACGCCTCGCTGCTTAGCGGCGATCGTTCTTATTTGAACCTTGCACGTGAGCAGCTTGACCGCAATTGGGAGCTCGGCAAGCGGGTCGATGGACGCTGGGTTACGCCGCACAAGCACTTTGACGCTGGCTGGACTGATTATCGTGTGCCGAATCCCGCCTATGCGATCTATCTGTGGACGGTCTCCTTGCAGGACGAGGACATCGCCCGGTATGAGCGCATCGATATTCCGAGCTTTTATTCGGATATCGAGGTTCCTGTATATTCGGGACGCAATCCAATCACGAAGAAGGAAACCAAGCACTATATTGCGAACCAAATTCCTTGGTTTGACTATATCAGAGGGCGAAATCCGGATTATCCGGAGCAAATCCTTGCCGCAAACATTGAACTGCTTCAGCTTCAGCTTGCGAAGATGGAGAGCAATGATCCTTATGCGTGGATTACAGACGAGTTCAATGAGGGCGCCTTGTCCAGCATTCACAAATGGCAGGAAGTATGTCCGGCCTACTTCGAAGGGCTGTTTCAGCTTACCCACGGGGCTCCGATGCATATATCGCTCGGCGGCTTGCCCTATGCGCCGGTCCGGTATTTCGACGCCGACAAGCGCCGCCCTGGCTTGTCGAACGGCGTTGCCGCGCTCGTGGACGGGCTGACGGAGGTCGAAACCCGGCTTACGCTGATCAACACCGACTTGCACGAGTCCCATTCTGTCATTGTGCAAGGCGGGATGTTCGGAGAGCATCAGTTTACAACCGTTCTGGCGTTCAATCAGGTCGGAGAACAGATATCCATGCATCAAGCGGATTCCAAGTGGGTGGAGGTTGTTCTGGAGCCGGGATGCGGCCTGCAGCTAAAGCTTCACACGAAGCGTTATTCCAATTCTCCGACATACGAGATGCCGTGGAAGCCGGGCAAGCTTCAGCCTGTGATTACAGGAAGAAAAAAAGATGAGGCATGAGCTTTCACCACGATGAGTCAAAGAAGGGATAGGGTTCAATGAGAGTAAGCGGGAAAACAGCGATAATTACGGGTGCGGGCTCCGGCATTGGACGCAGTACAGCGCTCCTGTTCGGCAGAGAAGGGGCTGCGGTAATCGTGAATGATGTGTCGGAGACAGCCGGTCAGGAGACGGTAGAGGCCATTCGCCAGGAGGGCGGTGAAGCATGCTTCCTGCAGGCGGATGTCACATCGGCAGCATCTGTGCAAACGATGGTGACGGAAGCGCTAGGCAAATATGGCCGAATCGACGTGCTTTTCAACAATGCGGGTATCAGCGGTGTCGGCGCAGCGCATGAGGTCGATGAGGAGCTGTGGGATCGTGTTATGACAGTGAACGTCAAAGGCGTCTTCATTCCATGCAAAACGGTAATTCCACATATGATGGAGCGTCGCTCAGGCGTTATTATTAACATGTCGTCGTGTATAGCCGAGATCGGGCTAGCTCGCCGCATCCCTTACGCAGCGTCGAAAGGCGCCGTTCTAGCACTAACCAAGTCGATGCAGGTGGATTGTGCTCCTTATAACATACGAGTGAACGCACTGCTGCCAGGCACGATCATGACGCCATTCGTCGAGCAGTACTTGAAAACCTCTTATGAGGACCCGTCGGCTGCGATTGACGCGATCAAGAAACGGCAGCTGGGCGGCGAGCTGGGAACGCCTGAGGATGTGGCGAAGGCTGCATTGTTCCTGGCGTCGGACGAGTCAAGCTTTATGATGGGAAGTCCGCTGTATATCGACGGCGGCGTTGTATTTGGGAAGAACGCATAGGAAGAGAGGAGAATCCAATCATGAAGCTAGCAACACTGATCGTGAATGGGAAGGCAGCGCTTGGAATCGCAACGGATCACGGTATCGTACACGTAGCTGCCGCTAAGGAGCAGACCGGGTTCGGCGGCAATCTGCCCTTGGATGTAATGGATGTAATTGAGCAAGGCCAGCCAGCTGTAGAGGCGCTCAAGAAGCTGATTCAATCATTGGCATTGGAGCCGAATGCGCCGTATATGATCGCGGAGGAGAAAGCCGTCTGGGGGCCTTGCGTAACGAGGCCAAACAAGATGATATGCGTCGGTCTCAACTATCGTAAGCATGCCGAAGAGACCAATGCGCCAATTCCTGAATACCCGATCCTTTTTAACAAATTCCATAATACGTTAACCGGACACCAGCAGCCAATTGCCGTTCCAACCGTCACGCAGAAGCTAGATTACGAGGCGGAGCTTGTCATTGTGATGGGTCGCAGGACGAAGAATGTGCCGCAGGATCAGGCGCTTGACAGCGTGTTCGGTTATTGCTGCGTCAACGACCTGTCCGCGCGCGACCTGCAGCTTCGCACGCCGCAGTGGATGCTGGGCAAAATCTGCGATGATTTCAGCCCGCTTGGCCCGTACGTGGTTACGGCAGACGAGGTAGGCGACCCCAACAGCTTGGAAATTCGCTCGATTGTGAATGGCGAAGTTCGTCAGAATTCGAACACCGCTGACATGATATTTCGGTGCGAGGAGATTGTCAGCTATATCAGCAAGCATCTGACCCTGTATCCAGGGGATATTATTTTGACAGGCACGCCGGAAGGCGTAGTGCTGGGCCGTCCGCCAGAGAAGCAGGTATACCTGCAGCCGGGCGATGAGGTTGCGATTGAAATTGAGAAGCTTGGCTCTCTGTCGAATCGCTTCATTGCCGAGTAGTATGCCGGATTTGCTGTACAAGTGAGTTGGTCGATGTGAAGGGGTGTAACCATGGCGGTTAAGACGATGTATCGCATAGCCCGGCTGAAGCCGGAGAGGATTGCCGAGTATGAGAAGCTGCACGACGAAATCCCCGGTATTATTGAAAGGATGCTGCGGGAAGCGGGATATGCGCAGCTGCGCATCTTTCGTGAAGGGGTTGTGCTGTTCATGGTGCTGGAGCATGACGAAGCGCTTGCCGTTCCCGATAGGCTTATCGATGATGCGGCGGAAGCGGAGTGGCAGAGGGTAACAGGCGCTTGCTTTGAGCAGTTCTGGCAAGCTGCGGCGGAGATATACACATTGAATCCATAGCGTTAACCGCTTGACCGAAGCAGCCAGAGGTCAAGCGGTTTTTTCTTTATTCGGTTAACGCTTGCGCTCCGCGAAGGCAGTAGGTTCGAACGCTTAAGCCTGAACGGCGCTTAAACCATCTGCGGAATTCCTGAGGGTCCTCATAGCCAATTCGTCCAGCCACCTCTTCGACCGACACGCTTCCTTGAAGCAGCAGCTCGCTGGCCATCAGGAAGCGGATGTGGTTGGCGTATTGCTTAGGCGACATGCGAAGCATCTGTCGGAACAGCATCTGAAGATGGCTGGGACTGATCTTGCAATGCTCGGCAATATGCTGAACCGTCAGCTTTTGGTCAATATTCTTCTCCATAAATTTGCAGGCCTGGAACACACGGCGGTCTACATTGGTGTGAAGGCTTTGCAGCTGAGGAGTCAGCAGCTTCACCAGCTCATCGAACCATTGCTCCGTGAGCTTGCCGATGAACAGAGCATCGGTGAGAGGCATGGACTGAATACGCAAGCCTGACCGCGGCTCGCCTCGATGCAGCCTCACGAGCTGAGCCAGAAGCTGTTCCCATACTTCAATCAATGGCGCAGCCTGTTCAAGCTGCTGCTTGCGAATGACGGCCGGGAACTGATAAAGCAGTGCAATGTCAATGCCGCCGATCTTGGCGTCGCAGGAAAGCACGAGGTATGTGGTATCCTTCACAATATCAAGATCGATGCGCTCGGTTTGCGGAGCGAATATCGCCATATCCCCTTCATCGAGCTCATACTCGGTTTGATCAATAATTACTTTGCGCCGTCCTTTCTTAATATACCAGCATATGGTGTACGGGTTCGGGGTTCGAAGCTCCTGCATGGCACGGATGCCGCTAGAGAATTCAGCCGCCCAGACGAGCCGCAGCAGCGGCGCCACGGACCAGGGGAAACCGAATGCCGCATGATTCATCGTCTTCACTCCTTGCAGTGTTCAGCGTTTTCCGACGTAATTCATCGATTTTGACCTTTAAGGTATATGCCTAATCCGTTATATTGACATTATACGAAATTTAGACAGGGAAAGGGGAGCTTGTTCGAAGCGGTTGTCGGTCGTATTTCAATTTTACAGAACGAAGGGGAGAAGTTGACGATGAAGATCAGATCAAGGTTGGGCGTACTTGTTATTGTTTCCATGCTGTGTTTGTTATTCGCGCCTTTGAAAGCGGTTGCAGCTGACCAGCCGAGGCCCGTGCTTTCCGCTGGAACCATCAAGACGCCAAGCGGCAAGCTGATTCGCGCAGGGGTAGGCTGGTTCTCCAGTTGGTCGGGCGATGACAATCAGATGGCGCGTCTAAAGAACCAAGCCTATTACCAGCAGCTGAAGGATTACGGCAATAATGCGATCCGCATTACCAACTGGGATATGAGACGAATTGCGGAAGGCCATATTACTTCGAATAATTATGCACAGCTCGCGCAAAACCTCGTTCCTCACTTGGACGAAATTGTGAATCTTGCTTCACAGAACGATATGTATCTGATTATTACAAATAGCAATCCTGGTACTTATAACAAGGCATATTTGGATGCGTTCTGGAATCAATTTGCCGGCAGATATAAAGATCGCACGCATGTGATTTACGAAGTTTGCAACGAGCCTGCAGCCTGGAGCGCGTCTGCCTATACGAACGCTGTTCTTGACGACCTTGCAGCTGTGTATGCGAACATGCGCACCAAGGCGCCTAACACACCGATGCTGCACCTTACCTTCTCCCATCCGACGGAAAGCATGATTAGTAAGGTAGCCAGCTATACGACGAAAACAGGAATCAGCTGGACCGACGGCAAAAATTTTGTCGCATTTCACCCGTACGGCAAGACATCAGGGAGCGCAACGCCAGCCTATTTGTCCAGTCAGTATATGGTAGAGTTAAAAAACAATTATCCGGTTATGATGACAGAGGCCGGCTTCGTAGGACAACCGGTTACATTCCCGATCCTGCATAACGGAACATATTATGAGGAGCAAGCATTGTTCTTCGAGATGATGGGGATTAGCTGGCTGTATTTCGGCTCTACCTCCCAGTTCCGTTATGATGATCTGATTGATACCGCTAAATCCATGGGCCTATACTGGCAGTCCGACTATCGCAAGCGAATTAACGATCCCTTGAACGGCTGGACGAACGTGCATGCCAAGTCGGCCAATATGACGCTGGCAACGGGTAATGCTTCACAGTACTTTAACGGTGACGCCTCGCGTGCGACCAGAACCAATACAGCCACCGGCTTTGTTACGTACCAGGCTGACGACGTATACAGCTTCGAAGCGAAGATATATACGAACGGCGGCAATGACGGCATCAAATTCTATTCCTCCGCGGACAATGTGAACTGGACACAATTGACGGTTGGCAATACCGCGCTGACAGCAACAGCGGACGGCTGGAGCTGGGCGATTTACAAACCGACGAATGCTATTCCCGCGGGTCAAAAGTATGTAAAGGTGGAGTTCTCTTCCACGAGGGCGAATTATGTGACGCAGTTGTCAGAGATTAGCGTATGGAACCGTTACGACGGCTGGCCAAACCGCGAAGCGGATGCGCTGGACAGCTTCGCCAAGACGCATTCGCGGACTTCCAACATGACGATCGCTACAGCGAATTCAGCAAACTTCGAAGGGGATGTGGGGAGAGCAGCACGCACGAACACATCGCCAGGCAGCGTGGTCTACAAGGTAGACGACACGGTGCTGTTCCGAGCCAAAATCTTCTACAACTCCCAGGCTGATGGAATCACGTTCTCTGCGTCGCCCAATGGAACGAATTGGACGACAATTCCAACCACTTCTACCACTCCGGTCGCGATTCAGAACGGTTGGTATAGCGCAAGCTATACGCCTACCGGCGATCTGCCATTCGGCACGAATTATATTAGAGTCCAATTCTCTTCAACAAGAGGTAATCATGTTACACAGCTTGGAGATATCATATTAACTCACACGATGAAAAACTAAGATCTTCTGGCTGGCGAGTATAAACGCAAAGAAGCAAGCATTCGCTTGCTTCTTTGCGTTATGCTCATCACATGATCGTTTCGGCACTTCTTGCGCAGAATTGACGAATGCTCATACCGGCATGGCGTCTGAACCATCTGCGGAACTCAATCGGGTCGTCGTACCCAATCGACTCCCCGATTTGCTCCAGAGATGCAGTTCCCTGCAGCAGCAGTTCGCTAACGAGCTGGAAGCGAATTTGATTCATATATTGCTTCGGAGAAATTCGCAAGGCTTGGCGAAACAACGCCTGGAGATAGCCTGGACTCATGTTCAGGTGCTCGGCAATGTCAGTGATAGAAAGCTTGGCCGCAATATGTTTTTCCATATAGCGGCATGCGATAAATACCCTCCGATCCGCAACAGAATGGGTGCTCGGCAGCAAAGGTTGGAGCAGCAGGATCAGTTTCTCGTACCATAGTGACATCAACGTGTTCATCTGAATGCTCTGGGCTAGCGACAGCGATTGCAGGTGCAGCATTTGGTGCGGGTTATGCTTGTACAATTGATCCAGCATAGCGATAATCTTCAACCACACCTCAAGCAGCTCTGAGATGTCGCCAAGCTGCCCACTTCGAATGACATTGGGAAAGTGGTATAAAGTGGCGATGTCAACACCGCCAATTTTCGCGTCGCAGGATAAAGCAAAGAAATGTGTCTCTTCCATAATATCCAGATCGATACGCTCGGCATAAGGCGGGAATATGACCAGGTCACCGCTCTTAATCTCGAATGTCTCATGATTAATGCTGATTTTTCTGCAGCCATCCTTAATATACCAGAATATCGTGTGCGGCTTCGAGGCACGTCTTTCACGCATCGGCCTGCGAACAAACACATATTCGCCGCTCCATTTCAGAACGATTCTGGAGGCAATTGACCAAGGATAGCCGTACACGTTCTCGTATTTTTCGACCATAGCGCTCACCTGCCATTCGTAATACCTTTTATTATACGCGATCAGGTTCATTTCGTGGAGTTTGTTGATACTGGTATGTTTTCGATTGATTTTGTCATGTTGTAATCGCTTTATATTTGGTACATTTACTTACGAGCTGCAATCATTATACGAGTTGATTCTAAGGGGGAGCAAAGGATGTTTACAGGGAAGAAGTTGTTCACTGTTGCGGCGCTGTGCAGTATGTTGGCCGCGGGATGCAGCGGGGGCGGAACCGTGACACAGCAGGGAGCTAAGGAGGATGTCGCTAAGCCGCCGGAGAAGCCTGAAGACCTGAAGCCAGTAGAACTAAGCATACTGTATCCTTTTGGAGAGGCAGGGTTTAAGGTTGTCGAAGAAAGCTTGAAGAAGAGGTGGCCACATATTACACTCAAGTGGGTGCAGAAGCTTGAGCCGGAAATGGTTGCAACAGGCAACGTTCCTGATCTGCTCTGGAATAACATTCCACAAGATATCCAGAGAGTACTCGTTGCTCAGAACCTGCAATATGATATGAGCGATTATATAGCCAAAAACAAACTGGATTTGAGTAAATTTTGGAAAGAACAAATTCAGGAAATTCGTAACAATTCGGATGGTAAGCTTTACGGACTTCCCGTGAGTCGAAACGTCAACTATTTGTATTACAATAAGGATATCTTCGACAAGTTCGGTGTGCCTTACCCAGATCCAAAGAACCCGATGACATGGGACGAAGTATATGAAGTGGCAAAAAAGCTGACTCGGACTGAGGGTGGTATCAAATATCGCGGATTTGATTTCGTCAATGTTGGTTTGTCGCAGCAACAATTTGAGACTACCCGACTTGACCCGAAGACAGACGAGCCGATTATGGCCAAGACACCAGCCTTCAAAAAATACTTGGAGCATTGGCAGCGGATGGTCAATATCCCGGGCATTCTGTTGGATGATCCTACGAAGCAGTTTGCGAACACAGGCGCCACTAATTTCACAAGAGACCGTAACGTCGCGATGTTCACGATGTGGCATACGTTCCGTCCGCTCATAACTGCCGAGAACGAGCAAGGCTTGAAGTGGAATATCGCTCCGTATCCAGTATGGGATCGCAAGGATCCAAAGAATCCTAATATTCTCGGACAAATCTTGTCGATTAGCCCGACCAGCAAACACAAGGAAGATGTATTCCGCGCGATTATGCATCTAGTATCGGAAGAGCACCAGTTGGCAGGCTCGAAAATTGCCAACGGGAGCTCACTTAATACGCCTGAGATTGTAAAAGCATTTGCTTCAGAGTTACCAGGCATGGAAACGAAAAACCGCCAAGCTGGCTTTGTAAGTGCACCTGCAGTAGCACCGGTCAGCAGCATCTATGAAATCCATGTCGGGATGAACATGAATGACCTGATCGGCAACAAGAAGGATATTAACACCATCCTTCGCGAAGCTGACGAGAATGCTGCAAAGAAGGTTGCAGAAGAGAAAGCAAAGCGCAAGTAGGGAAAAAAAACAGCCGCATCAGACGGAACCATCCGTTCGATGCGGCTCTTCCCATATACGACAGAGGAGCGATAAACATGATCGTTGGATTGGTTTCCCAAGATATAGGCCTGCCTGATGCGGTCAAGCGTGCGCTTGCATTCATTCAGAACACAAATTTCAACCAAATTGAGGATGGTGAACATCCTATTGAGGGTGAGCTAATGTTTGCTCAAATTCGGCGCAAGCGAACAAGGCCGCATGGAGAAGTGAAGCTGGAGGCACACAAGCGATACATCGACCTGCATTACATGATTGAAGGCGAAGAATGCTTGTACTGGTGCCCGCGGACAGACGCGGACTCGCTGATTGAGGATTACGCTGTGGAGCGCGATCTGCAATATTTTGAACCACCTCAAGGGGTGAAGGAAATGGAAATAGAGCTGGGCGGACAGCGGTATGCGGTATTCTTCCCGTACGATCTCCATCGTCCTACTTGCGATACGAAGCTGCGCGGATCGCGAAATGTTCGCAAGCTTGTGATCAAGATCGATGTGGCTCTCCTTCACGATTAGAAGCTGAGGGAGCATGCCGCTGTCCGAAAGCTCCAAGTCAAGGGTGCGGCGTCAGCCGCATCACATATACATAGTAGGCCCCCAGTGTTCGGCCATCCGCGCAAGTGAAGGTACATTGAAGTGTCGTTGTACCTTCTTGTAATGACAAGCGGAACGATGCAGACTGTTCCTGCTCTGAGACTGACGCCGAGTGCGTGAGTTCTCCGACCGTTAATGCCGCCGACACGATGGGAAGGTGAAGCCCGCCTGTATACATGTTCCAATCGCCAGGCTCGATATCAGCTCGATTCCATTCCACATCATCGCCATCGATACCATGACGAACGGACAGGCCCGTCTCAACCGGCCAGCGTCTAGCTTCCACAATGTATTCACCGTCTGCAGCAACCTCGATCTCCCAATACCCATCAGATAGCATTGCTTGACGAATGAAGCCTTGATGCCATGGAGAGCTGCCGTCCTCGTTGCGCCAGTCATGGCAGGTAAGCACGGTCGTTTGCAGCGGGAACGTACCGATCGGAATCGGGATTTCCTCCTCGATCCGTTCGGATACAAGCGACCACCAGTCTTCGTAGCAGTCTCGCAATTGAAGGACGACATCAGGATGCTTTTCTGCCACATCATCACGCTGCTCGCGATCCGCCGCTGCATCATACAGCTCGGCTCCATTGATGAGCCGCCAGCGATCCGTCATCACCGCGCTTTGCCGCCACTTGATCGGCTTCGCGACCCGTTGGGAATCGGTCACGATGACTCGAGCTTCCCAAGACGCGTCAGGATCCTCAAGCAGCGGCTTCAGGCTGCGCCCGTGAAAGGAACGGCCTTCTGGAACCGGAATGCCGGATAGCTCAAGCAGTGTCGGCATGACGTCAATGTTGGCAGCAATCGGCCGAATATCCGCATCCTGAGCAAGGCCTCCAGCAGGCCAGCGGATAAAGAAAGGAACCCGGTGTCCGCCGTCATACGGGGAATTTTTGAGCCCGCGTAATCCTGCGTTGAAGCCTTCCTTCACATATCCGTGTAGATCGACGGTTGCGCCGCCGCTCGTGCCGTTATCCGTCATGAAGATGAGAATCGTATCCCGCTCGAGATTAAGCTCCTGCAGCTTATGACGCAGACGCCCGAAATTCTCGTCGATGTTGGTTATCATACCGTAGAAGCGAGCACGTGCATCCGGAACGAGGCCATCGTATAACGCGCGGTATCGTTCCTCAACGTTGTAAGGGGTATGTGGTGCATTCGTCGCAATATAACAGAAGAATGGATCTCCGCGATGTTCATCAATGAATCGCATAGCCTCCCCGAAAAATACGTCTGTGCAATAGCCTTGAAATTTACGGGGCAGCCCATTCACAAAATATGTATCGTCAAAATAATCGTTGCCCCAATAATCCGGCGTCTGGCCGATGCCGCCGCCGCCGTGGACAACCACGGTCTCGAAGCCGCGATCCTGCGGACGATAGGGGTAATCGTCGCCCAGGTGCCATTTGCCGAAGAGCCCTGTCCTCCAGCCATTCTCCTGTAATGCAGCGGCCAGACTCCATTCGTCCCGACGTAATAGCGAGCGCCCTCCGATCGTATGCCAGACCCCCGTGCTGTTCGCATAATGCCCGGTCAGCAGTCCCGCTCTCGTAGGAGCGCAGGTAGGTCCGACGTGAAAGTCGGCGAGCCTGGCGGACTGCTCGCTGAAGCTGTCGATGTATGGCGTTCTCACGACCGGATTACCCGTACAACCCAGATCACCGTATCCTTGATCATCTGTAATAACGAGCACAATGTTAGGTTTCTTGCGTGGTTTCATCCCATCACTCCCGGCTTATGCATGTACCCACACGATAGCACAGGGCATTTCTGACTACAACGGAATATGTGTTTTTGGTACTTATTCATGCGTTTACTACCCATGCTCGCGTAGCTGATACTCATGATGGAAGAAATATGCTATCCGTAGCTGTCTCACTTCATTCTGATGCAGCTTGCTCCTGCTCCAGCACCGGCAGCGCAAAGCTGAATGTGCTGCCCTGATGCAGCTGGCTCTGTGCCCAGATGTATCCGCCGAGCAGTTGAATAATTTCCCGGCATATCGCAAGCCCGAGTCCGCTGCCCCCGCCCTGCGGCTGGCGGATCGACTTGCTGCCGCTATAATAGCGGTCGAAGATAAATGGCAAATCCTCCTCGGAAATACCGGTTCCGTTATCGTCCACGCTGACGAGCAGCCATCTGCTGATCTCGGAAGATTTGTCGCGCGAAGGGAGGTTATCCAGCAAATCGAATGAAATGCGGATGAGACCTTCGCCGTCATCCGACGTATACCGAATGGCATTGTAGATGACGTTCGACAACACCTGATCGAGCTTGTCGAGGTCAACCGACACAGCGAGCTCTGTGAACGGCTCCGACTCATGTGGTTCCTCTGTCTCGTTCCCCAGCAACACATACGGCTGCAGGGCGGGCTTTATGTCCAGCTCGAACCGCCTTTTTTCCCGAATGAATTCGCCGTGCTTGTACAGGATATGGTCGATCACTTCATCCAGTGCAGTGCGAGACATCCGAAATTCGATCTGCCCGGTTTCCAGCTTGCTCAGCTCAAACAAGTCGTTGATGAGCCGGTTCAAGCCTACTGTCTTGCTGTGTATGATCGACAGCACTTTCTTTTGCTGCTCGCCGTCCGCAACGACGCCCTCCTGCAGCGCTTCGACATAACCGCGGATGGAGGTGATCGGCGTACGCAAATCATGCGAAATGTTCGATAGCAGCATTCGCCGAAATTGTTCCATGCGACTCAGCTCTTCGTTCTTCGCCTCCAGACTTCGATTGGTGCGCTCAAGCGCATCCGTTCGCTCCTCAATCAGCTCCTCCATCTGGTTGTACAGTACGGCATGCTCAAGGGCTATGGCGGCCTGGGACGACAGCCAGGTCAATGCCTGCACCCGTTCTTCGGTGAAGGCGTCCGACGTCAGCCGGTTCTCGGTATAGAGCACGCCAACGAGACAGCCCCGATGAATAAAAGGCACACATAATACGGATTTGGGTGCATGCTTCATCATATAGGGATCGCTGCGGTGATGAGTGTCTGAATCGACATGGTTGAGCACAACTTTGTCCTTCGTCACGCTGACGTAGGAGACGATTCCGAACGGGATCTCATCACTCGGCACAAGCGGCGACTCCTGAACGGTAACGTTGGGGGTACGCATAATATCACCATATGCTTTGATGTGGAGCTTGCCTCGTTTCTCAAGAAACAGCCAACCGAGCTGGGCGCCTGCGCTGGCTAGCAGGATTTGCAGCAGCTTGGCGCTGAGACTCTCCAAGTCAAGCTCCTCGGCAATTGCCTCGGAGGCATGCATCAGTCCATAGAGGTCGATGGAAGCGGAGGTGCCGACGGTGTTGGGCGCAGCCAGCTTCGGTCGTTCCCGCAGATCGATGCCGAGCGAGAGCAGACCCGCGTAGCTTACCTCGAGCTGGCGGGCTTTGTTTGCCGCTCCCCACGATTCGTAGAGCACAATGGCATCCGTCATATAAGCGCGAGCCGCTTTCTCCAGCGAAAGCGATAGATAGAAATAGGAGGCGAGCTCGCACGCCAGCGCTTCCATATAGCGATTGCCATAGGTTCTTGCGGAGGCGATCGATTGCTCGTACAGCTCCATACAGGTGCGGACATTGAAACGCGGTCGGCTGCGAGCGACTTCCGCCAATGCCAGCAAATGCTTTGATTTGAAATTTGCAGGCGAACGGCCGGCAGCCTTGCGCAGACGGCGAAGCCGGGGACGAAGCTCTCGGACCGACTCGGCACGCTGCTGCTTCGTGACACCGGGCTGCCTGATAAAGCTTGCCGCAGTCAGGCTGCAATAAAAATCATAGTCAGGGCTTACGATTAATAGAAAGCCCGGGCGCATCAGCCGCGACGCTTGTTCCACCGCTTGACGTGCCTCTTCATGCGCGCCAAGCACATACAGGATATTCAGCTTCAATACATAATAAAATGCCAGCTCCGACTTATCGATATGCTTTAGCAGCTCATTGCCGTCCTCCGTCAAATGATGGATCAGCTCATTAGGCGAACAGGCAGGGTCATGAAGCCCCCGAACGCAGCGCTCAAAATAACGCAAATACGTCGTATGCAGCGAGACGCTGAAAAAGCCATTCATATCCATGCAGGTCTCTATCGTATCAAGAACAAGATCTAACGGCTCTCCGTGCAAGTAACGAGTTGTGACGAGAAACATCGAGGCTGCGCCGGCAAGATGAAGATCGCCGGTTTGGAGGCAATCGCGTATCGATTCTTCATAATAAGGAATGGCTGTGCCGAACGATTGGCTCCATGGATGTATGAAGCTGGCATAGATAAATTTGGCTCGGCCCCGGTCATGAATGTTTCGATGCTGCTCAGCGAGCCGAAGTCCCAATTCACCGAAGCGGCTGCCGGCGGCGGTCCATTCAAGCGCGGAGCTTAGCAGCATCCCGTAATTGCATACAATCGACGCGGAATGCTCGGTAAGTCCGTGGTCCAGCGTCATATTGACCTGCTTCAGCATCACGAGTCCGATCAGATTGGGATCTACCCGATAAGCGGAAATGCCGATGTTAATGAGCAGCTTCAGCGCCATGCGCTTATGCTCGTCGGTCATGACGGGCAGCGACGGCAGTCGTTCCCTGCCGATACGCAGCAGCTTGGCATTGACAAGCAGCAGCTCCTTCGACACGGTCGCTTTCGACGGGTTGATCGGAACATCAATACCGAACAGACGCAGCCCTTGCAATCCGGAGTCTACAGCTCGCACATAATTTCCGGCGTACACATACAGGATGGACATCAGCTCGAAAACCGCTGCTTGATCCCAGGCTGTCCGGGCATGCTCGATCAACAATTGGAAGGTATGGTCCGCTTCCACATATTTCCCGATCAAGCATTGTGCTTCCGCCAGCTCCAGCATCACACTCTAGAGCAA
>JBEPYM010000059.1:0-17464 GCA_041641375.1 Paenibacillus sp. | reverse complement strand
ATCCTTGCGAATGTTAAGCATCGTCGTATAAGCGGCAATTTCCACATCCTCCATTCCCTTCGCCTTGATGTCAAGCTTGCCGGCGATCACCGCGTTCAGCTGATCCTGGCGATATTGCTGCTTGTCCACCTCGCGAGGGAAATAGATGAAGGTTTCGCCGGCGCTCGAAAGTCCGGGACCCTGGACCAGAAAAATATAGGCAGGCGCATTCGGCTCCCGCGATTTCGTAATGGGATATCCTTGCTCGCTCAAACCGAACTCCGGAAAATAATCGCGCAGCAGCAGCTTGTACGGACCTGCTTCATATTCGGATTTCGGATTGCTTGTCCGCAGCTCAATCGGACCGAAGGCTTCACCCGTTTGCTTGCTCGTTACATACACCTTCACACTGACGATTCGCGGCGTAACATCGTAATCGAACTGATAAGCGGAGATGCCTCCGTATTCAAGCGGAGCGTTCAATACGATCGCATGTCGGTGCACCTCGCGAAGGATCGGCTCCTGGCCCGGCTGATCGCAGTTTTGCTCACATACATAGAGGACCGCATCCGTCTGATATTTCTTCGGGATGGTCGCCTTCTGCTCCTTCAGCGCGCCCCGAAGCTCCTCCTCACTGTACACCTCGAGCGTAAACTGCTCATTCTTCAAATAATAGGCCGTGCCTGGAATCGGCTTCGTCTCCCCCTCCAGGATGGAGATGTAATGATCCATCGTCATTCCAGGGAAGGAACGAATCACCAGCGTCAGGAGGAAAATGATAAGTCCGATATGATTCACATATGGGCCCCAGCGGCTGAACCGGTTTTTCTCCGCGAGCAGCGCGTCATGCTCCCGATACACCCGGTAACGCTTGCCGCGCAGGCCTTGCTCCAGCTTGCTCAGCCATTCCTCCGCTGTCATCCCTTGAGGCAGCTGCCCATCATAAACGACGCGCTGGCGTTCGATAAACTGTCGATGCTTGCGAATTTGCTGCTTGCTCAGCGCCCGATACAGCGGCAGCACGCGATCCAGACTGCAAATGACGAGGGAAGTCCCGATCAGGAGTAGAAGGCCGAGAAACCACCAGGATGTATAGGTGTGAGAGAGTCCGAGCAAATAATAGATTTTGCCGGGTGTACCGTAGGTTTGCTCATAGTAGACGGAAGGGTCCATATTGCCAATGAACGTATCCTCCTGTGGAAAGATCGTTCCGAACGAAGCGCCGACAAGTGTGGCGAGTATGAGATAAATCGCCGTCCGGACCGAGGAGAAAAAGCTCCAGATGCGGTCGACGATGCTTTTCTCTCCCCGCTGAGATCTTCGGGCAACGCCGTCATAGCGCATTTCCAGCGGACCCTCGGCCAACGCCTCTGCCAGCGGCTTCCCGCACGCCTCGCACAACACGGAGCCGACATGGTTCTGGTGACCGCATTCGCATTTCGTATTTTCGATCATCGAATCCTCGCCACCATGCTTTCAATGAATGATTCCTGCATGCCGCCGACGTAGATATTTCGGATAACGCCCGAACGGTCAATGAAATACGTCGTCGGATACTCATACACGCCGAATTTGCGTGCAAGCTCGAGTCGCTGATCGATCACGATCGGATAGCTGACGCCGAACTGACGCGTAAAATTTGCGACCCGAATCGGCTCCTCGTCAAGATTGACGCCGAGAATGACGAGCCCATCCTGCTTCCACTTCTCGTACTGACGTTGAAGCGCCGGTGTTTCCTCCACGCATGGCGGGCAAAAAGTACCCCAAAAGTTGACAATAACCGGCTTGCCCCGATAATCGGATAACGATACGGCTTGTCCCGCGGATGTCATCAGCTTGAAATCGGGCAGCTTGTCGCCGGCCTTCGGTATGCGCTTCTCCTGATCACCGAACAGACTGCCTCCGATCGTATATACACCGATCGTAGCGACAGCCAGCAAAATGACGATTTGCAGCAAAACCTTGTTGCTTCGACTCATTGCCATAGCCTCAAATCACCTGCCTGTTTCGCTTTACTCTCCATTATAACGAACCGTCCTGCGAGGCATCAGGACGGATTTTGAACATTATGTGATAACGGCTGCGAAGTTTGCTGTTCTGTCACTTCTGTTGCTTCTACAACTCCGATCGCCTTCTCGGCAATTTTGCGCAGCTCCTCCACCTCGTAAGCCGAAAGCATGCGATGTTTGCCGCGCGGCAGCCCCTCCAGCGTCAGCGTGCCGAAGCGGACCCGCCTTAGCCGGATGACGGGGTAACCGACCGCCTCAAACATACGCCGAACCTGGCGATTGCGTCCTTCGTGAATCGTGATGGAGATGACCGATTCATTCCGCTCGTCCTTGACGTCGACGTATTCGACCTCGGCGGGAGCCGTCATGCCGTCCTTCAGCTTGACGCCCGCTGCCAGCTTGTCCAGCACGGAGCCGTGCGGCGTCCCCTTCACGGTAGCGTGATACGTCTTGGGAACGTGGTGCTTCGGATGCGTCAGCTTATACGCCCATTCGCCGTCGTTCGTCAGAAGCAGCAAGCCCTCCGTGTCGTAATCCAGCCGCCCGACCGGGTATACCCGCTCCTTGATGCCAGGCAAATACTCCCCGACCGTCTTGCGGCCTTCCGGGTCGTTCGCGCTTGTAATGACGCCCTTCGGCTTGTGCAGCATGACATACAGCTTCTTCTCCTGACGGATCGGCTTTCCGTCCACCTTTATTTCATCCGAAGCCGGGTTTACCTTGAAGCCCAGCTCCGTTACCGTTACTTCATTGACCTGCACTCGGCCGGCTGCGATCATTTCCTCGCATTTGCGCCGCGATGCGACGCCTGCATGGGCCAACACTTTCTGTAATCGTTCCATTATGTCCCTTCACCTCAAGCTTAATGATACCCATTCTTGCTGGAGATCACAAGCTCGCTCCACGGGAAATGGCTGCCCGGACAGCTCTCCGCATGCGGATACAGCTCGAATGCGGCTGCACCGTGTGCTTCAGCCAATCTGGCGATCAGTCGGGTCGCCGTAAACAGCTGCTCGCGGATCTCCGGCGTCAGCTGCTCCCGGTCAAAATCGCCCTCGATACAGAGATGGATGTAATCGGGATCCGTCGCTTCTTTGCCCGGAATGACGACACCTTGACGGGTTACATAATAGTCAAAGCCCTTGCCATTAATGCAAGGGCACGCGGAATGATGGATGATGACGCCTCGATAGGTCACGGCGCTGCCTCCTTCTGCCTCGTGCTGCGCGGATTGTCGGTCTCGACAATGTATGCGCGGCATTAGCCGAAGGTGCGGCAGGTTGTTACCCCCATACCATATAACATACGGCTACCGCGGCGGCGAAGCCGACCAGGTCGGACAATAGTCCGACCTTCAGCGCGTAGCCCGCTTTGCGGATGCCGACCGCGCCAAAATAGACGGTAAGCACATACAGCGTCGTATCGGTGCTGCCTTGCACAACCGAAGCGATCCGGCCGATCATGGAGTCTGGACCGTGCGTCTTGATCAGCTCGGAGGCGAATGCGAGCGATCCGGAGCCGGTAATCGGGCGCAGGATGCCAAGCGGCAGCACCTCGCTCGGCATGCCGATCCAATCGGTAACAGGCTTCAGAAAGCCGATAAAAAGGTCCATGGCTCCGGATGCGCGAAAAATCGAGATGGATACCATCATGCCCACCAAATGCGGAATAATGGATATCGCCGTCTGGAAGCCATCCTTCGCTCCGTCCGTGAAGGACTCGTATACCGGCACCTGCTTGTAGAATGCATATAAGGGTATGAATACAATCATAACCGGGATCGACCAGACAGAAATGACATTGACGATATCCAGCAGCAATTCGGGTCACCCTTTCGGCTGAAGAGGCGCTTCCCGGCGGCGGTACCAGCGATCCAGCAGGATAGCGGCTGCGGTCGCGATCGCTGTCGCCAGCAAGGTCGGCCCTACGATTTCGGTTGGATTCTGAGAGTTGAAGCTCATACGTATTGCGATCAGCGTCGTAGGTATGAGGGTAATGCTTGCCGTATTGATAGCAAGCAGGGTGCACATTTCGGGAGTCGCCCGGCTTTTGTCAGGATTCAGCTTTTGCAGCTCCTGCATCGCCTTGATGCCCATCGGGGTCGCTGCATTGCCAAGTCCGAGGATGTTGGCGCTCATATTGGACATAATATAACCGATTGCCGGGTGATCCTTCGGCAGTCCGGGGAACAGCAGCCTCACAAGCGGACGGAGCAAGATGGCCATTCGGCGCAGCAGCCCGGCATCCTCCGCGATCTTCATCATCCCGAGCCAAAAGACGAGAATCGAGATGAGCCCGAAGCAAATCGTAACCCCGGTTTTGGCGCCGTCGAACGCAGCTGCCGTGACAGCTTCCATTCTTCCGGTAATAGCGGCTACAACAAAGCCGGAGACGATGAAAAACAGCCAGATGACATTTACCATGCCACCATCACCAGCGCCTTCCACACGATCCGCACACAATCCGCAAAGCGAGTCCGTACTGGAGAATCGGCGAATTTGAATGCAGATCGCTCTGCCGCCGCCAGACGCGGACTTCCCGGCTCATACAGCGGCACGGATGCGATGACTTGATCCTTCAACTGAAACACGGCACGTCCCCGCAAGCCAAACCGGTATTCGAGCGTGTTCTCCGGCTCCGGTACGATCCGCTTCGAAATATGACCTGTTTCGCTCTCCAGGAGCGGATAAACGGCATGATTGCCGGCTACCCAGCCGCTTGACCCCTCCATATCACCCTTCCGAATGAGCTCGATTTGCCGAAAATGCTGAAAACCGTATGTAAACAGTACCGCATGATCCGCCCAGTCGTTACCGTCGTTCAGCGTGACGGCTGCCAGCTGCTGACCGTCGCGAGATGCCGATGAAATCAGCGTGCGGTGAGCCAGCTTCGTAAAGCCAGTTTTGACGCCGTCCGCTCCGGGAAACAACGACAGCATCTTGTTTTTATTGTGCCAAATATAGTCCCAGCTTTCGTTCGGATTCGGCGCACGCTTCAGCTTCGTTCGTACGATTTCTTGAAAAATGGGGTTTTGCAGGGAGTACGCGGTGAGCCGGGCCATATCGTTCGCTGATGAATAATGGCCGTCCGCATCAAGTCCGGAGGGATTCCGGAATTGTGAGTTGACAAGCCCCAGCTCCTCGGCCTTGCGGTTCATCAAATACACAAACCCCTCTTCCGTCCCGCCGATATGCTCGGCAATGGCTGTTGCGGCATCGTTGCCGGAGCGCAGCATCAAGCCGTACAGCATATTGTGCAGACTCATTTCTTCCCCTGCTCGAAGATAAATCGACGATCCTTCCTTGCCTGCGGCGCGACTGCTCACCTTGACGATATCGGACAGCTTCCCGTTCTCAATTGCGACGATTGCCGTCATTACCTTCGTCAGCGAAGCGATCCGCATACGCTTGTCGCCCCCGTTATGGGTAAGGATGCGGCCTGAATTCACGTCGATCAGCGAATGAGTTTCCGCATGCGTATGAACAGCCGGTCCCGGTCCAACCGGCGCGGCCCAGGCTGACGTTCCCAACCAACCGGCGCTTGCCAGCAGCGCCGCCATCATCACGATCCCCAGCTTTCTCATGTGCTCCTCCTCGATCCTGCCATGCTTTTAGTACAAGTATATGCCCGTCCGAAGCGGATATGATTGCGTGCAGAAACAAGCCGCCTGCGCATAGGCGCAGGCGGCTCGCAAGGAACAAGCATATGAATGTTTGTCTTTACACCATATACGTTGTGGTGTTGTCCTTATTTTTTTCGCTTTCGGATTGGTTCTTGTTCGCCTGTGCTTGCTGGGCTTGCTGAGCTTGCTGTGCTTGCTGAGCTTGCTGTGCTTGCTGTGCTTGCTGCGTACCGGTCGTGCCAGTCGGTACCGAAGCCCCCGTCGGAGGCGTCGTCGAGGCATTCAGCGAAGCGGAGCCTGCTTGGGAAGAGGTGCTCATCGAAATTCCGTTCTGGTTGGCGGAAATTTGGATGTTCGGCGTTTGAGCCGCCGCTCCTGCAAGCGGCGAGCCTGCAGCCATCATCGAGCCTGCGCCTTGCGCGGTGCTTTTCTTCATCATGTTCTGGATCTTTTCGACAACCTGTGGAACGGAATCGATCAGCTTCTCGGCAATATGCGTCTGATTGTCAAGCGGAACGACATTGACGCCCTCTTTGTTCACGACCAGGAATGCGATCGGCGTGATCGAGACGCCGCCGCCGCTGCCGCCGCCGAATGGCAGGGCAACCGTGGCGTTCATCGCTTCGTTGCGGAACGATACGGTCTGATCCGCGTCGCGGTCCATGACGAACTCGCTGCCGCCTGCCGCGAAGCCGAAACCAACCTTGGAGATCGGCATAATGACGCTGCCGTCCGGCGTTTCAACCGGATCGCCGACGATCGTATTGACGTCGACCATTTCCTTAATGTTTTCCATCGCGGTCTTCATGAGACCTTGAATTGGATGCTCGGACATTGTCTGCTCCTCCTCGTAGTAACTTAATTCTGCTTGATATATAAGCTTTTTTAGCTTAACCCGTTGCACGCGATCGTATGTATTCATTTTACGGGGTAATCGCGCTTCTTCGTTTCGTCAGTACGTTCAACCAGGTTTCCAGGCCGTTCTCCTTGGTCAGCACCCGCATCATCAGCAAAATCCCGATATACCCCATCATGATGATTCTGGTTCCTACCACAATTTCCATCTCCGTAGAGAACCGTTCCCGATTGAAGACGGGATAAACCTGGATTACGGTTTGCTTGCCAAGCGGCAGGAAATGATGGATGACGCCCGCAACCGAGGATTTGAGCCCCCAGAGCAGCCCCGCGGTAATTGCCGTACTCATGGCATCGCCCAAGCCAACCTGCGTTTCCCAGCGGAACTTCTCGATATGGACAAGCTTGAGCAGCCGTGTCATCCAATCCTGAATCCGGTCCACATGCGTGACAAGCGCCTTCGTATCCTCGATGAAACGCTCCACCTTGTCCTTGTTGATGCCCAACTCATTTTCACCGGGAAACATGGATGTTCTCGTCGTCACTTCCACCTTGCTGCCTTTCCATTTAACTGTCGGAATCATGAACTTAAATTTCAACAGCCCATACAGCGTTGTAGTCGTCACGCCAATGTAGTCGTCTTCACCCGCCCTTACGAGCACGGTGCGAATCGTAACTCTGCTCAGCAGGACAGCGGTGCCAAGCAAAGCAAACCCTAGCAGCAGTAACCATCCGATCATTCGCAGCCTCCCTCCTACCCAACAAAAAAACTTCAATTCGCAGCTTCGCGAGTTGAAGTTAGTATGAGCCCTGCTTACGATTTCCATTCGCTATGATTTCATATCATCGATCGTGAGTTGCTTGTCGCCCATCCGCTCAAACAGCATACGCGTTTCCTCTTCCAGCTTGTCCCTGTCCTCGAACGCGTTCGTATCAGGCATGTCGTCAAGCCGGTTCAGCCCGAAATAATCGAGAAACTGCTTCGTCGTCCCATACAGAATCGGTCTCCCTACCGCTTCCGCCCGGCCCACCTCACGTATTAAATCCTTGGCTATCAGCGTATGCAGTGCACGCTCTGATTTGACGCCGCGGATCTCCTCGATATCAATACGAGTGATCGGTTGCTTGTACGCCACAATCGCGAGTGTCTCGAGCGCTGCCTGGGACAAGGTTGAACGGGAAGGAGAATACGCCAGCCGTTGAAAATAAGGAGCATGGTCGGGCAGTGTGGTCAGCTGGAATGCTCCTGCAATCTCAACGATTTGCACGCCTCGTTTGCTGCGCTTCATCTCTTCTTGAAGATCGTATAGCACTTCCGTCACCGTCTTGACGTCGCATTCTATCACCTCCGCCAGCTGCTTCGTTTCGATGCCTTCGTTGCCGCCAACAAAAAGAAGCCCCTCAATAACGGATTTCATCTCCCGGTAATCCATCGCTACCTTCTCCTTCCTCGGACGACGTAATGACGATATCTTCAAATAGACGGTCCTGGTAGCATCGTATTTTCTTCATCTTCATCAGCTCCAGCAGCGCCAGGAACGAGACGACCAGATCCTCACGGGTCATGTCCGATGAAAACAGGCGGGAGAACAGCATACGGCCGCCTTGTCTTCTCAGAACGGACAGCACCTGTCCCATACGGTCCTTGACCGAAATTTCGTCGCGGCGAATATGGGCGACCCGGTCCCTTCGATCCGCCTTGCGGAGCACCTTCTGAAGCGCAAGCAGCAAGTCGAACGGCTGCAGCCCAAGCAGCGGATTTTCCTGCTCCTTCGGCACGAACGGCGTAAGATCCTCCGGCTCCCGCGAAAAAATCAGACTCCGGTCAAGCTCCCGTTCCTTCAGATGCTCAGCGACCCCTTTATACTTCCGATATTCGATCAGCTTCTGCACCAGCTCGGCGCGAGGGTCATCCATATCCCCTTCATACTCATAATCCATCTCGATCACCGGCGGCTTCGGCAGGAGCAGCTTGCTCTTTATGGCGAGCAGCGTAGAGGCCATGAGCAGGAATTCGCTCGCCAGCTCCAGCTGAAGCTCCTGCATCGTGTCCATATACTGCAAATATTGATCGGTGATGACGGCAATCGGAATGTTATAGATGTCGACCTCCGCCTTATCGATCAGATGCAGCAGCAGATCCAGCGGTCCCTCGAAGGTTTCGAGCTTATAAAGCATGGACATGGGGGTATCCCTCCGGCAACTTAAGCCTCAAACTGCTTGGACAGGTTGGCCATCTCGATCGCGGTGACTGCCGCTTCCCAGCCCTTGTTGCCCGCCTTGGTGCCCGCGCGCTCAATTGCCTGCTCAATCGAATCCACTGTAAGCACCCCAAAAATCGTTGGGATGCCGGTTTTCAAGCTAATGGCCGCAACGCCTTTGGCCGCTTCATTGCATACATAGTCAAAATGGGGGGTAGACCCGCGAATAACGGCGCCCAGTGTAACAACCGCGTCATATTTGCCGCTTGCAGCCATCTTCTGGGCGATCAGCGGAATTTCGAACGCGCCCGGAACCCATGCAATTTCGACATCGGAGTCTGCTGCGCCATGTCTTTTGAATGCATCAAGCGCTCCGCCGAGCAGCTTGGAGGAAATAAATTCGTTGAAGCGTCCCACTACGACGCCAAATTTCAGTCCATTCGATACAAGATTTCCTTCATAAATATGTGGCATGATCCATCTCTCCTTCAGGTTATGTGGCGGACTCCTCGGTGAATTGCAACAGGTGTCCGAGCTTCATTTTTTTGGTTCGCAAGTAATTGCTGTTGTCGTCGCTCTCCAGCATCTGCAGCGGAACTCGTTCGACAACCTCCATGCCGTAGCCTTCCAACCCCTTGATTTTGCGCGGGTTGTTCGTCAGAAGGCGAATTTGGCGAACGCCAAGGTCCTTCAAAATTTGAGCGCCGATTCCATAATCACGCAAATCGGGAGCGAAGCCAAGTTTAATATTCGCGTCAACGGTATCCAATCCCTGCTCCTGAAGCGCATATGCCTTTAATTTATTGATAAGGCCGATGCCGCGGCCCTCCTGCCTCATATACAGCAGCACGCCGGAGCCATATTCGTCGATTTGCTGCAGCGCGGCGGCCAGCTGAGGACCGCAATCGCAGCGATGCGAATGGAAGACGTCACCCGTCAGGCACTCGCTGTGAACACGCACCAGCGTCGGGCGGTCCGGCGTAATGTCGCCTTTGACCAGCGCGACGTGTTCCTTCTGGTCGACGACATTCGAATAGGCAATTGCCGTGAATTGGCCGAAATCCGTCGGCATCTTGACCGTAACCTCACGCTGGACGAGACGATCCTTCTCATTCCGGTAATGAATCAAATCCTTGATCGAAATCAGCTTCATACCGTGCTTTTCTTTATATTGAAGCAGGTCTGGCAGCCGGGCCATCGAGCCGTCTTCCTTAATGATCTCACAAATAACGGCAGCCGGATACGAGCCGCACATCTTGGCGAGATCGACCGCCGCTTCTGTGTGCCCCGCACGACGAAGCACGCCGCCATTCTTGGCGATTAGCGGAAAAATATGACCCGGTCTGCGAAATTGCTCCGGCTTCGTGCGCGGGTCAATAATCGCTTTCACAGTGCGAGAGCGCTCATGAGCAGAAATCCCCGTCGTTGTTTCCAAATGATCGATAGAAACGGTGAACGCTGTGCCGTGATAATCCGTATTTTTCGCTACCATCAGCGGCAAATCCAGCTCCTGTGCCCGCTTCTCCTCGATCGGGACACAAACGAGCCCTCTGCCCTCGGTGATCATAAAGTTAATGACCTCCGGTGTCGCCTTCTCCGCAAGCGCGATAAAATCCCCTTCATTCTCGCGGTCCTCGTCATCGACGACAATGATGACCTTGCCCATCATCAAGTCATAGATCGCTTCTTCAATCGTATCCAGCTTGATCGGCTGTTCGCTCATATCGGTTCGCTCTCCTCTTTATGAAGTAAACCCATGCTCGGACAAAAACGCCATGGTCAACGGCTGACGCCCTCCGCCTCGGTTTGTCGACAGCGCTGCATCAGCATGTGGGAAGCTCATAAAACGCTCGATATACTTCCCCATGAAATCGCACTCGATGTTTAGCTTATCGCCGGGGTGCTTGCCATGCAGAATCGTTTCCTTCAACGTGTGCGGGATGATCGAGACGGTAAAGTCCCGTTCACCCGCATGGACGATGGTCAAAGAGATACCGTCTAATGCGATTGAACCGGTCGACACCATATATTTCATCTTGCTCGAATCGGTCGGTTCAATCCGAAATACAACGGCGTTATCCTCGTCATAGCGCTCCTGAATAATGCCCTGTGAATCGACATGACCTTGTACGAGGTGTCCGCCGAAGCGTCCATTCGCCGGCATGGCGCGTTCGAGATTGACCGGGGAGCCCGGAGCGAGATCCTTCAGCGTCGTCTTGCGGTATGTCTCCGGCATCACATCTACGGAGAAGCTGGCTGCAGTAAAACGAACCACCGTCAGGCAAACGCCGTTCACGGCAATGCTGTCGCCCAGCTTGACGTCCTCCAGAATCCGCCTTGCCTCAATCGTAAGAATGAGGGCTTGACCGCTGCGTGTGATATGTTTCAAATTGCCGATTTCCTCAATGATTCCGGTAAACATCGTCTTATCACTCCCTTCCGCCTGTGTAGTCGGGATATCCGGTCAAGCATACGTCGTCTCCGAAGCGGTCCACGCTGAGCTTGCGGAGTTCAATTGCATCAGCCATAAGCGGAAATCCGGCAAAGTCGAAAGCACCAGGTGCGGCTGCGCCTCCGCCGATAATCTTGGGCGCAATGAACAGATGAATTTTATGAATGAGCTTTTCCGCCAGCATCGCACCATTCAGCTTGCCGCCGCCCTCTAGCAGGATTGACGATAGGTCACGGGCAGCAAGCTCCTTCATTGCTGTCTGCAGCGATACATTTGGACCACTGCCACATGGGATCAAGACAGCACCTGCCTGCTCCAGCTGCTGCCACTTCTCACGCGGCGCGTTATCCGTCGTCAGAATGTATACCGGCGCAGCTCCGTCCCTCAGCATAGCCGCATTCGGCGGCGTACGCAGCCTGGCGTCGACCACAATCCGCGTCGGCTGGAGCGCAGGCACCTCGAGCCGCGCCGTAAGCAGCGGATCGTCGGCGACAACCGTACCCGAGCCGACCATAATCGCCGCGTGGCGATGGCGCAGCGTATGGACGAATGCGCGAGACTCCGCATTCGTGATCCACTTGCTGTCACCGGTTCGGGAAGCGATTTTCCCGTCCAGCGTCAAGGCGGTTTTCAGTGTGACGAACGGCATCCCGGTTGTGATAAAGACGTTAAACACCTCGTTCAGCTCGGTTGCTTCCATCTCCAGAAGTCCATGGGTCACCTCAATGCCATGCTCCCGCAGCCGAGCCGCGCCAGAGCCAGCGACTTGCGGGTTCGGGTCAAGTGCAGCGATGACGACCCGCTTCACCTTCTCCTCAATCAGACGGTTCGCGCACGGCGGTGTCTTGCCATAATGGCTGCATGGCTCCAGCGTTACATACACCGTGGAGCCCTCCGCTTCTGAGCCGGCCATCGCAAGCGCGTGGATCTCCGCGTGCGCCTCTCCCCTCCGAAGATGGGAGCCGAGTCCGATGACTCTGCCATCCTTCACGATCACACAGCCAACAGCCGGATTTACTCCGGTTTGACCCAATGCTCCCTGAGCCAACTGAAGCGCCAGCCGCATATACGTTTCGTCCTGCAAGGTAATTGGAAGCATCTCTCTATCCTCCTCACCGTCTCTATGTAAACAGCAAAAATAAGCTCCATTCCATACGCCTCGGGGACGCAGAAAGGGAGCTTGGATACGCATGCACAGGACATGCATCCGACATATGCAATTTACACATTGCGCATAACGGAATACACGTCCTGATGAAGTCGAACTTGAGCAAAATCCACATTTTGCAACATATGCATTGTGAATTTCAGCACAAAGTCAGCCGCACATGACGACAAAATCTCCTTCTCCCATCCAGACTATACTGTCGGTCCCGGATTTACACCAGGTCCACCGGCAAGCACAACGAAGGCGCTAGCACGGGTCACGGACTAAGGGAAGCCGCATCGCAGCTAACCCATCACCGCCGGTAGGGAATTTCACCCTGCCCCGAAGGATCTATGAAATTGATAATCCATTTGCTTTGGTTTGTCAGAATCTTACCACCATAACATTGAAAATGCAAATGATTTTTCAATGAATGTTCATATAATTGACCCTCACGTGGGGAAATTACTATCGGCTGAGTGCCATTTACCTCGTATCCCCTTTTGTACGCGCGTGGAATCGTTGGCTTTGCGGGTGACATCTGTCTGCTGCTCCATATATCGTGTATCCCCGTTTATCCGTTGGGAAGTATACCATCGGCTGAGTGCCATTTACCTCGTATCCCCTTTTGTACGCGAATGGAATCGTGGGCTTTGCGGGTGACATCTGTCTGCTGCTCCATGTATCGTGTATCCCCGTTTATCCGCCCCTCGTATTTAAACTCCACGCTAGTAAGGTTGCTCGTCAAAGAATTTTGCCAATGAACTTCCTGACAAATAATAATTAGGCGGAGCTTCAGGGATACGTTGAAAATGATGTAAACGCAATAGGACGACGAATCTCGGCATTGCTTGGCTGGGCGGAGTTTCGGGGATACGTTGAAAATGATGCAAACGCAATAGGACGACGAATCTCGGCATTGCTTGGCTGGGCGGAGTTTCGGGGATACGTTGAAAATGATGCAAACGCGATAGGACGACGAATCTCGGCATTGCTTGGCTGGGCGGAGTTTCGGGGATACATAGAAAATAAAGCAAACGCGATCGGACTTTGAGTCCGGCATTTCATGGCTCGGCGGAGTTTCGGGGATATCGCGAACATGCGCTGGCTGCTTACGAGCAGGTATTTTGCCGTAGAACAAAGGGGTTACAACGCAAATGACTTAGTAAGTGGGTGTCAGAGCCCTGAGCAAAATCGCAAAGCCCGCACACGCAGTGCGTATGCGGGCACAGATTATTGCAAACCTTCCTCCTGCTCGGCAAGAGCTTTGCGTCCTGCATCGAGCACTTTAATGATGCGGTCCACATCATAGACACTGCCTGCCCAGGTGCCGCCGCTGACGGACTGAAGCGCGGCCCACAGCCTCGTATCATCGGGCAGCTGTGGATCTGGCGCCAGTTCCGGATGAGGCGTTCTGGATGCCAGCAGCTCAGCTGCAGCATTGGCAGTCAACCTCATCTTGCCGGTGCTGCCAATCAGATTGACGCTGCCCTCCAGACGATGTCGATCGATCACAATTTCGATCCAATCGCCGTCGCGCAGCTTCCCGATTGGACCGCCGGCCAAAGCCTCGGGACCGACATGTCCGATGCAAGCTCCCGTTGATACGCCTGAGAAGCGGGCATCTGTAATAAGCGAAACATATTTGCCGAACGACAGATGCTTGAGCGCGGAGGTGAGCTGATAGGTTTCCTCCATTCCGGTGCCGCTAGGTCCTCGGCCGATCAGCACAAGGATGTCCCCAGCCTGGATGCCCCCGGTTTTAATGGCGCGGATCGCAGCCCGCTCTGAAGTGAACACCTTGGCCGGTCCGGTATGGCGAAAGACGCCGTCCTCGTCAATAACCGACGGATCGATCGAGGTTGATTTGATGACAGAGCCCTCAGGGGCGAGGTTGCCGGTAGGGAACGTGACGGTTGAGGTAAGTCCGGCACTCCGCGCCGCTTCTCGTGTCATAATCACGGTGTCCGGATCGACACCATCCGCTTCGAGCAAATGCTTGCGCACTCGTTCGCGGCGTTCGGAGCCCTCCCACCAATCGAGCACTTCTTTCAGCGTTGCGCCCGAAACCGTCAGGACGGATTCGTCCAGCACTCCGAGCGGACGCAGCTTCAGCATGACCTCGGGCACTCCTCCAGCCAGGAACACTCGGACGGTCGGATGGTACACCGGACCGTTCGGCAGCACACTGACAAGTCGAGGGACGAGTCGGTTGACCTCCATCCAATCCTGCACGGTCGGCACGCGAAGACCTGCCGCATGAGCAATTGCCGGGATATGCAGCAGCAGGTTGGTCGATCCGCCGAATGCGGCATGCAGGATCATGGCGTTGCGGAGCGACGCATCCGTAACGATATGTTTGACGGCAAGCCCTTCGCGTTCCATCAGCGCCGCCGCTCGAGCCGACTGGCGCGCCAGCTCCTTCCAGATCGGCTGCCCGGATGGAGCAAGGGCTGCGTGCGGCACGGTCAAGCCGAGCGCCTCGGCGACGACCTGCGCCGTTGCCGCCGTGCCGAGAAATTGGCAGCCCCCGCCCGGTGTCGCGCAAGCGCGGCAGCCGAGATCGGCCGCTTCATCCAGCGTCATCTCACCGCTGGAGTAACGGGCTCCGATCGTCTGGATTTTGCCCGCGTCCTCGCCGGTTGTCGGCGGAAGTGTCACTCCGCCCGGAACGATTACGCACGGCAGCTCGCGCATGCCGGCCAGCGCGATGGTCATGGCCGGAAGTCCTTTATCGCAGGTGGCGATACCGATCACTCCTCGCCTTGTAGGGAGCGACCGGATCAGTCTACGAAACACGATTGCCGCATCGTTGCGGTATGGCAAGGAATCGAACATCCCGGTCGTTCCCTGCGAGCGTCCATCACATGGGTCGCTTACAAATCCAGCGAACGGGATTCCGCCAGAGGCGGTAATTTCGTCCGCAGCCGCTTGCGCAAGAAGGCCGACCTCCCAATGGCCGGTATGATAGCCAAGCGCAACCGGCGAACCGTCTTCGCGGCGGATCCCCCCTTGTGTGCTTAGAATCAGAAATTGCTTCCCGTTCAGAGCGGAGGGTGTCCACCCCATACCGGCATTCTGGGTCATGCCGAACAGGTCGCCGCTCGGTGCTTCGCGTAGCAGCTCATCTGTCAACGGAAGTGTGCCAGACGGTCCTGCAGCATGCGTCTGAATACGGTACAGGTCATCGCTTCCGCTTGTCCCTTTGTCCGCTGACCCCAGTACCTCCTTCAATCGTTCGCTCATCTGCTCACACGCTCCTGTATCAGGCTTTGACGAATACCGTTTTGATCGATGTAAAAAATTCGATTGCCGCTTGCCCCTGTTCACGGGAATGGGAGCTGGACTGCTTCATGCCGCCGAATGGAGCCTGCAGCTCAACCCCCGCCGTCTCTGCGTTAATCCGGACGAGCCCGGCGTCCATATCGCGGATAAAGTGGAGCACGCTCCCCAAATCACGCGAGTAAATGGAAGCGCTCAGCCCATATTCGGTATCGTTCGCCAGCTCAATCGCCTCCTGGAGGCTGTCCGCCCGGATCAGCGCCAGCAAAGGTCCGAACCATTCCTCTTGCGCCAGTCTCATCCGAGAGGTGACGTTCTCAAACACGGTCGGCTGTACATAGTAGCCCTTGGCAAATTCCCCTTCAGTCAGCCTCGTGCCACCAACGAGCAGAGTTGCACCTTCATCCAGTCCAGCGCGAATCCCTTCAAGCACTGTGTTCAGCTGACTTTCGTTCGCGCAAGGACCCATCCAGGTGTCCGCCGATAAGCCGTTGCCGACTCGAATCGTGGCGAGCCGGGAAAGCAGCTTGGTTTTGAATGCCTCGTAAATATCGGAGACAATGATAACCCGGCTCGTGGCTGTACATTTCTGCCCGGTGGAGCGGATTCCCCCGCTGACAGTTGCATCAACCGCTTGGTCGAGATCGGCATCGGCTGCAATCACGATCGCATTTTTACCGCCCATCTCGAGCTGATACTTGGCACCGCGCGCGAGTGCAGCCTGACCGACCTTTTTGCCGACCGCATTGGAGCCGGTGAACGTAATCCCTGCGACATCCGGGTGCTCCGCAAGTCCTTGCCCGATGACGGAGCCTTTGCCCATCACCATATTTAGCACCCCGGCAGGCAATCCTGCCTCCGCCAAACATTCCACAACCTTCGCCGCCGTCACAGCCGTTTCTTGCGCAGGCTTCAGCACAACGGTATTGCCGTACACAAGCGCCGGAGCCAGCTTCCAGATCGGAATCGCCACAGGGAAATTCCAGGGCGCAATAACGCCGACAACTCCAAGCGGAACCCGGGTCGTAAACATCATCGCTTCGCTGTCCGTTGACGGGATTACATCGCCGATCTTGCGCATGCCTTCGCCGGCATAATAGCGCAGGATCGCCACACCGCGCATCGTTTCGCCCTTCGCCTCGGGAAGCGTCTTGCCCATCTCGCGGGTCATCGTTTCCGCAACTTCGTCAGCACGGCGCTCCAGGGCGTTCGCCGCTCGATGCAGGAAATCACCGCGGGCCGCTCCGGACATTCGCTTCCAGGATGGGTAGGCTTCCTTGGCGGCAGCAACCGCTGCATTCAGATCGTCCATACTCGAAGCGGGAATAACGCCGACGATCTCCTCGATGTTGGCCGGATTGCGGCTCTCTTCTGTCTTGCCGGTAACCGAAGCCTTCCAGACACCACCGATATAATTCATATAAGTCGTCATGTTTACACAGCCTCCTTCTTGTTACCTGCCGGTGCGAACGCTGAGGCAGGCCGTACCGGATTGACGAGCTTGCCAATTCCTTCGATTTCGATCTCGACCACATCGCCGTCCTGCAGAGTAAATTCATTAGGCGGCACGATACAGGTCCCGGTGAGCAGAACCGTTCCCGGCTCGATATCATAATCCCGGATCAGGTAAGAGACGAGCTCTCGGAAGGTTCGCTTCAATTGACCCGTGCTTGCTGTGCCTTCTACCGCAAGAGCGCCGTTCCGGTAAATCCGGCTCACAATGTTCAGCTCGTACGGGTTGTCGACCGTTTCGGCAAGCCGAATCGCCGGTCCGATGGAGCAAGAGCGCCGCCAAACCTTCGCCTGCGGCAAATAAAGCGGGTTCTCGCCTTCAATATCACGGCTGCTCATGTCGTTGCCGATGGTATAGCCAACTATCGCACCGTCTGAATCGAGCACCAATCCTAGCTCCGGCTC
>JBEPYM010000058.1:0-17585 GCA_041641375.1 Paenibacillus sp. | reverse complement strand
ATTAAAGTAACTTTTGAACAAGCTTGTGGGAGTTGATGGGGTCCTGGTGGCCTTCCCGGTCTTCAAAACCGAGTGTGAGGCACGTGATGTCTCAGGTGGGTTCGATTCCCACCTTCTCCCGCCAAATCAATCGCTATAGACCGCCGTTTGACGGTGATTTGTACGATGATTTGATCGGTGATTTATGCGCTGATTTGGCGAGATCACCCACTCGGACAAGACGCAAATGCTTAGTCATCCGGAATGATCCGATTACGCATATTCGAATTACATACAGCGACTTTTACAGACCTTTCACGGTTAAACGTGGGAGGTCTTTTTGTGTATACCAAAACTAAGCGAAAGTCTAACCGTCCCAATTCAAAGACTGTGAACTCACTCGAGAACTTATCTCTATTTGAAATGTTTGACCGCTTCATGATGTACAAGCGTACGGAAGGATTGGCGAAGAAAACAATCGATGATTATGAAGTACACTTCCGTTATCTTATGGAGTTTGTTGATAATGACCTAGCAAACGAAGATATCAAACCGGAGTTATTTCGGGATTATATCGATTGGATGATTCATGATCGTGGATTATCACCAGTGACGGCAAATATCCGATTGAGAACAATGCGGGCGTTCATGCGATTCTGTCATAGCGAAGGATACATCCAGACGCCGGTACACGAAAAGCTGAAGCTGCTAAAGACCGAAGAAGATACGCTTGAATCGTTAACCATTGGCGATATAAAAGTACTACTAAAGCAACCGAATTTAGATACGTATGTAGGCTTTCGTGATTATGTCATGGTATGCGTTCTCTTAGATTCGATGGTCCGGATATCGGAGCTATTATCAATGCGGAGAAGTAACGTGGATTTAAAGGCAGGAACAATCAAGCTAGAAGCGCATGAGACAAAGACAAAGCGAGCTCGTACCGTCCCCATATCGTCCAGGACAAGCAAGCTACTTGCGGAATATATAAAGGAAACAAACGATTTTGGAGAAGAAATACTCTTCCTAACGAATGATGGACGACCTATCCTCGCTAATCCCTGGCGAACGAGAATATCCGAGTATGGTGAACAAGCCGGCATAATCAATAAACGAGTATCACCACATACTTTCCGCCATACCGGCGCATTATTGTACATCATGAATGGTGGTGATCCGTTTAGCTTACAAAAGATACTCGGCCACTCCGATATGTCGATGGTTCGCAAATACATTCAAATGACGAACATGGATCTCAAGCGCCAGCATAATGTGTTTTCACCATTAAAGAACATCAGATTCTAAAATAATCTCGGAAAATAGAAAAAGCCTACGGCGGCAACCGTAGACCCACACATATATTCGTTAATCTTAGTTTATCGGATTTCGCAAAAAAATTCAATAGGCTAGGCTTATTTAAGTGCGCTTAAAATAGCGTACAGTGGACCGCTTTTTCTTCTTTCCGTCATAATCGGAGGAGAAACGTATGATCTTGAAGCTATATCGAAGGGCCGCGCAACAATTCCGGTCATTCACCGATAAAAACGAAATGAATGAGCACGTCAGCGCCCATATTTTCGCAGCTGGCCGCAAATTACATAAGAACGCCCGGTCCATCTTAAACATGATCGCACATCATTCTTGCATTATCACCGGCGTATCCTGGCTGAATGACGAGACAATAGCGGATAATCTAGGTGTATGTCCTCGGACGGTTACCCGTGCCATTGACCGTCTTATCATGCTCGGCATTGGCCGGCGAGAGGTCGTTTATCATGACGGCATCATGCTTCGGTATTTCGTATTGCATCGCTTCGAATTGTCGCCATATTGTCCGGATATTGACAGCGGTTTGTCATCGGTGGAAAGTGGCACGAGTCCTACAGCGCCAAAGGACGAGGGCACATTACCGGCCGCCGAAACTCTTGAAACGAAAGAGCTTGTGAATAATAACGTAGTAGTAGAGTACCCGTCCGCCATCATCGAAACATTATCCCGACATGATCTAACCGTCAACGCCGCAACTCTTAAGCGCTGGTTCTCTTTAGCGACCGAAGAAGTCATCGTCCATGTAATCGAATGTGCGCTGAATCGGAATGGAGTGCGGAATGTGATCGCATGGATTACCGGCGTATTACAGCAGGGATACGTGAAAGAACGAACGGTTACTTACAATCCGTCAGTTACGACTAAACGCCGTCAGTCGGTGCGATCCGATGAGCTACCGGATTATGTTCAGCGTCAGATAGAGCGCCAGAATGAAGTGCAGACTGTCGGAGAACTAAGCGAAGATAAGAAACGTATAGTTGCCGAGTTACTTGCGGCATTAGGGGAATAGCAAAACCAAAAAAGCCCTCGGCCAGAATAATATTATATTTTACAATTCATACGGAGTCGTATGCGGTTGGGGAGACGTCTGAACACCAACTAGTCGATTTATTTCCTTACCAATGGAGTCTAATTGTGCACCTTCTGTGTGCTCATTAACACCGGTAGAACAAAGTATGCGTGACTTTTTACCATCCTTGTCGTTAAACTCTATCTCTAAGCGGTATTCCACCCTCTGGTTCCACGAATAGTAGGTTCGCTGCTTGGCTCTAAACACACTCGCATTCAATACTCTGTCAATTGGAATGGTTTGTATTTGATTGATTGTGATTTTATCTTTCCAAAGTACGATCTTTGACTTCTTCCAGTGATCAATTCCCGGATATTGAACATGCGCCCTTGCCGCTCGAAGTGCCCCAGGCGGAGTGTCTAAAAAAGACAATTTGGAAAGAAGTAACGGAGTTGCATTCCAAATGACAACTACCGTTACAATAAGACCTATAATAGAGATCATATTTATCCTCCAAGACTCTCAAGATTATAGGTAAATAATACCACATAAATGAATAAGTGATTAGCCATAAAAATAAAAATAGACCCTCACAACGAAATTAATCGTCAAGAGGGCTTTTCGTCGTTAATCTTGATCGTCTTCATCTATTGCTATTTCGTCTATCTCAAGTCTTAAAGGTTGGTTGTTTGTGCCGTATATGAGAAACCCGCTGATGTTAACCAGGCGATTTAAATAATTGTCAATGTCGTCAGCTGTAACATTATTAGCAAATTTACATTTAATTTCATTAAACTGTTTTTCTCCAATAACCAAAGGTCTAGCTGTCAAAGTTAAGTAATCAATATCCTGCTCCCTTATTACAGCCTTACCTTCTACATACTCAGAGTCTTGTTTTAATTTCTTAGCTGATTCCATTAATAACTTTCTAGTCTGCTTGTCAGCGGAAACAATCCTCTTAGGAATGCCTATATCTTTGCCTTCAAATGAAATTCTCTCTATAGGGGATCTTGTACTAGGAGCTAATTCTTTAGCAAAGTGTAATAATTTAATTACTGAGTTTTCGTTAGGTAACTCATTTCTAATTTCATCAATATTATCGTCACTTACCGCTGATATAGCTTTAACTAACAATTGAAATCCTTGCACTGCCTTCTCTTGTTCATTCTTCATTTCTTTTAATTTATCCCAAGGGTCAACCTCGAATAAACTTTGGTCAGCAGTAAAATCATTTATATCAGGTTTTTTGAGACCTAACTTCAGACTTCCTGGTGCTGTTTGTGAAAGATCAAAGAAAGGTAAGTTGGCTCTTTTTATTCCATCATCAATCAACGAAACTACATGCTGACTTGCCGTATTCAATTTTTGTAAAAAAGCACCTACAATACCTACAGGACCTTTACCTTCATGAAACTGTTCTCCTTCAAGGCGAACCCAGACATCTATTTCCTGTTCAGTAGGCCTAGAAATAAAATCTGTACCTGTGGCTTGTTGTAATAGCTCACTTAACCTCAGTTCGTGGTGGCGTACAATTTCTAGCGCGGTGGGTTCATAAAACTCCAATAGTTCGGGTTGAGAGGAAAATTCCGTGCGGAGACTTTCTAAATATTCTTTTGCTTCTTGTATGTCCCTTATCACCTGTTCGATCACTTAAATCACCTCCCTTGTTAAATAAATATTTATAAATTCACCTTTAGTATTCCCTTTTCTTTTGGAACTTCTACCCATTCCGGATCTCTTGTTGGATCTGGTTTCCGTAATTGGCCAAATTGCTCCCCGCCATTCTTGAATATTTTGGCGATCTGTCTTAGGCCAAACTCATTTGGTGCTATTAGCATATGAGCTCCAAATAATGATCGGACAAGATTTTGATTTTGCGGATTGACGAGTATTTTTATCGCATCGATATCATGATGATCCGAAATATTTTTAAGTGCTGCCTCGATTTTGCTAGGAACAATGAGGGCACCAAAGTCGACATCCCCAGGATTTTCTCTACCGGTTACAAAGCTACCATCAATAACGACCTTATTTGGAGATATCCCCAAAGATCCCATTCGATCTATAAGGCTGTTGAACTCTTTCCAAACCTTTTGACGTTGTTCAGAGACTAAAAACCTCTCCTCTATTTCCTTAAGAGTACATTCATGCTCACCTGGTGGCAAGTGGTATTTATCTATAAAGTCTGGGATAGGCGACATCGTTCAATTCCTCTCCTTCTCCGGATAGTACTATAGTACCCATAGTTTGTCTATTTTAAGAATGAAGTCATAGGGTTATTTACATTATTATACAAGCTAAAGGTAATCTTTACTATATTTTTCCGGATATGTATAAGTTATTGACGTTCCCCCATCGTAGCAAAAATAAGCTTCTTCTTCTAACTTCCTAGAAAAATAATGCCCTCCGCTCAATTAAGAACGAAGGGCTTGTCGGAGGAGTTGTCTCGCTGTACTTCTTATTATGCGCTTTTCTTCCCGACATATTCATACGCGCCACTTGCCGCCAGCCCAATCACCGCAATCTGCAACGCTACTTGACGTATTCCCTCGGGCAGTAGCACGACTATAGCCGCAGCTAACAGCGCAGCCAATGGCGCAAACTTGGCCGGCAGTCCAGCCGTCTTAGCCACGCCGACAATCGATGCGACGATGGCTGCGAGCGTTAGAATATCGGTGCTAATCGTTTCCATCTAGATGACCCCTTTCGCCATCAATACCGCCAATTGAGCACGGGTAATCGGTTCATTCGGCCGGAACGTTCCGTCAGGGAATCCGCTCATCTTACCGGAAGCAAGAACCTGGCGGATCTCCTTTTCCGCCCAATGCCCGGTAAAATCATCTTTCGACTTGCCGTACTCCTTAACTTCCGCCATAAACTTCGATTTATCGATGCCCGTGCCGGGACAAGTTTTAGCGGAATTTTCTCTATGGAATCGGATATACTTTCCGCGGTCATCGAAATACTTGGCGATCCGTAGTATCGATTCCTTCTGCTTACCTTCGAGTTTATCGTGGCCGACGTCGAAGTTACCGATCATCTCCACGCAGAACGGAAGCCCCCAGTTATGGTCCTTGATACTTGCGGGATTCTTTCCGAAGTCTCGTCCAGTTACGAACGTCCCATCGGGAAGTAGCGTCACATGCTGCGCTATGTCATCCCAACCATTGGTATTTACGTGATAGTTCCGCATGGCCTGCTGGAGCGCGAGTCCGTTAGATCCATTGAAGTCTTTGTGCTCCGGCTTCCACGTATGATGAACGTGTAGTTCACGGTGATTATATTTCGCTAGTAACGATAGTAGTTCGTCTATTGTAATAATCCGCATAACGATTCTGCCCTCCTAGTCGAACAACTTTGTTTCAATTTTGGTTAAGCGCTCTTTGACATCATCAGATAACGTTTCTATGACGGTAAGATATCGAGCTTCCCTCTGATCATTCTTCCACAGTACCCAAATAAGAAGGGCGATAAATAGCGCAAATGGCAGTCCGTATAATTCCGCCGCTTTCATAAACATAGTGTAAAAATCCACTAAATCACCCCGTTCACCCTTTTAGGGAAAATAAAAAAGAGCCCGTTTGTTGGGCTCTCTATCGTGTTGAATTTACATAATAGATAAATAGAAAGAACAGTAATACCGCAATAAATTGCTTTTGTCCCTCGGTAGGCTCTATCTTAACCATAATGTCTCTAAATTTGCCTAATTTCTTAGCAAACTCAGGGTCACGTTGTTCTCTATCTAATATCTTTTGAACGATATACATCAATAAAAAGATTACTAAGATAGACCCTATCGCAAAAGATAATACCCATAGGTAAAAATTCATTACTGCCCCCTTTCTCGGATATCCTTTTTAATCACCTTGCGTCCCTTCTCTCCGGCTTTATTCAACACTTCTAAGATGCGCTCGATCTTTCGTTTATCACTTAATTCGGGATTGATACGGGATAATCCTTTTGCCGTTTCCTCACCGACGATCTTTTGAAGCATTGCGTATTGGTCTGGAGTAAGCTTTACATTTTCGCCATCTACCGTTACAGACTTTTGGGGCTTTCTTGGTGCTACCGTCTTATCCCCAGTCTCCTTAATCACGTCCACTACTAATTTCGCTTCGGGAGTTAAGTTATATTTACTCGTAAACGACGGGTTCAAGAACACGTTAAAGAAGCTATTAGATCCATCTTGGAATACTTCCTTCGGACGACCTAACGTATCAAACTCTTGGGGCAATGTCTGTGCTGCACCAGGAACCTTCTTCTTCACCCGGTTCACGAACTCTTGCAGTTTATCTGGATTGTAAGTACTACGGTAAGTATTGTCGTTAAACTGGTTAATTTGGTTTCCTAGCGTTGGAGCGAAAGAAGCCGGTAGATCGCCCGCAATATCAACGATTTTATCACCGACACTTTGACCTGGGTACGTTTCAAACGCTCTTTGCACTCCTTGTAGTACGGATTGTTCAACCATTGTATTTAAGCCACCCTCGATGGAATCATAGAACGTTCCTGCAAGATTAGCGGCAGTTTCACGTGTGCTCGCTTTTTCTTCAATGTTGCGATTCATATTCGCACCCATTGATACGCCAATCGCTACTGGTTGAGCCCAATCGTAAGAGATAAACGTGTCCCCCTCACGGAGAGTTGCTTCTTTATCGTTAAATCCACTTTGCACCCATCGTTTGAGAGCGTCCCAATTAACGCGGTACTGACCTTCACCAGTCATCCGTTCCAGTTCTCGAATGTCCTTGTCCTTATCGGCTGCTCCGGTAATGATGCCTTTATCCGCTAAATAGTAGCCAAGGATAGTAAATCCGGTAGTTCCGGTAATTGCTCTTGATAAAGAAAGCATGGCTTCTCTCTTATTAGGCTCTCGGTTAAAGAACGGGTTAGATAAAACATAGATTGAACGCAAAAGACCCGCCGGGCTGAACTCTAGGGCTCGCATGATTAGCGCACCTGGTGTCTTCGGATACTTTAAGATCAGATCGCCAAATCCGAAGTCCTGCCCTAAGTTAAGGCCGCGTTTAAGCTTGAGTAGGCCGACCGAAATCATGTTATTATCCTGGAACGTAACGTATCTTCCGTACTGGTCCGCAATGCTAAGAAGGTTATCGCTAGAGTTCCGAATATACTCTTCGATATGTTTCTTCTTCGCGTCCCCTTTGAGCCCTTTATTGATCGCATCTAACGTAGCCATCTCGCCTAGAGTGTGGTTAACTGCTCGTTTATAGCCGGCGTAGTCAAACGATTTCAAAGTAGCGCCGAGTGTCCGCTCTAAGTAAGTCATCGGGTTCCATTTACCGTTGAATGCGTTGGAATGAAGGTCGTACTGCGTGGCTAAACCTTCCGGATTCACGCCCTTTAGTCCCGCTCTAAACCCTATCATCCAGTTCTTCCAATACTCACCTTGTTTATTCGTTACGAAGGTAACAGAACGTTCACTGCCGGTAACTTTAGACCATGTCCAGTCAATCGGAGTAGCGATCAGCTTATTCAGTCGCTCAACACGGTAGAATAGTTCGTTACCTAACGCATTACGGACAAGTGTTTTCGGATTCAAAAGCTGCCCTATCGTTTGAGTAGTGGAAAGACGTTGTCCAATGCTCGGGCGCTCCAATTCCATGAGTACTTTCTGTAAGTCCTGGCTGGCCGTAATCTTGGCATCGCCCGACAACGCTGACACCTTACGAGCTAGACCAAATAATACATCGGCATCATCGCCCTGAAGATTATGTGTCTTGATTACCCGGTTTGTGATCTTCTCGGCTTCACTTAGTGCTTGCGTGCTAATCTTCTCGGAGTCGAAAATTTCCACGGCTCTATCATAGATTTCCGCCAACATAGGACGGATCTCTTCCCCGATATCCCTTACCATGTCTTCTGCCCAATCTGAGAACTTGATAACACCCTTCGCTAACTTAGATGCCCCGATAATAGAGTAGTCCGTGTAAATATCAAACGGAGTAGAAGAAATACGGTCTCTTCTCGCTCTAATTCGGTCCCTAGCCGCTTTCTCTTGCGCATCTAGAATAGTAACGAGTTTATCTCTCGTTCTATCTGCAGTCGGTTTCGCTGTCTTTTTGGGCTTTCGTTGCATCGGCTCAACGTTCTTGACGAATTTATACGCATCCTTTACGAACTCCTGGACCGTTTTCGTCTCTTCATCGGTAAGCTTATGCCCCTTCTTCGCTTTATCCAAGATGCTCATTAAGTCATTCACGGACTTCTGCGTGCCCGTCATTTGCTGGACCGTAGAAGCCAAATCCGTCAACTGAGCGGCCATTTCTCCGTTCAATTCAACTTGCTTTTGTCCGGCCGGAAGCTTCTCGTTAGTCTTTGTCGCAATTCGTTTCGCGTGAACTAAGATGCCCTCGGGAGTTAAGCGGTTATAGATCGAAAATGCCTGGACGGCTTGACCGGCCTTGGTCCCTAGCTCGGCAATCTTCTCCGCGATATCGACCGCACGATCAAACTGACCTTTCTTCTGGAACTCATCGATAAGACGGTGTCCCGTAGCAACAACTTCAGGCGTGGCTCGATCCGCACTCGTTACGAAGCTTGAAGCGTTATCTATGCTTTCAGAGATACGTTGGTTAGCGCGTGAAACTGTTTCTTCGTTGGTAATCGGAGTATACATTGATTTCAAGCGCTGCAGGAACGGTTCTGACGATTTTTCGGAGTTCTTTAAAGTATTGATAAACCCTCTCTCGTTCGGTTCTTTAGCAACCGGATCTGCCTTTTTGAACGTCTGGACGACTTCCTCAATCGGCTGTGGAGCTGGTTTAGGATCAACCTTAGGCAACTCTTGAATTACTTTGTTAACTGGCGGTGCCGCTTCGACCTTCTTGGTTGGTTCCTTAGGAAGAGAAAATTCCACATCCCCTATTTTAGATGCATCTTTATTGAACGTAGGATACGGGTCTGTTTCTTTTGTTATTTGTCTCGGCTCAAGATTTCCCACCTTAAACGGTTTGTAAACGCCATACGCCTGGGCCTGCTTTGTTTCATCCATATTACGCTTACCCACTTGCAACATGTCGTCGACGGTATGATTCGTCTTCTGAGTTGTGGGATTATCGTAATAACGTCCGGCATTCTCGATTAGTTCATCTAAAGATCCCGAATTAGGGGTTGCCATAGAAGCCCATAGCCCTTGTAACGTTTCATACTCCCTTCCCGGCGGTAAATCCATTTGCTTTGCTCGATCAAATAACAGTTCGAGCTGTCTAGCAGCCGTGTCCTCGTTATTCTGCACTTGATTAGCAATACGGTATTTACCGGATAGCCCTTCATTGGGTTTCAACACATTAAAGTCAATCGTTTCTTGGATAGGCTTCGCTTCTGCTACTTGAGCAGGACGGTTGGTTAATTGTTCGCGTATCATCTGTTGAACTTCCGGCGATAGCGGACGCTCCTTAGATAACTGCTGAATCAATTGTTCGATACCTTCTCCCGCATACTTTAACCCTAACTCGGCTCCTGCTCCTAGCCCAACATCAAGCGCAAAGTCGGCAGCTCTTTCGCCGGCCGTACGTTCAGGTCGGTTAGCAAACTGATCCGCAACGGCAAATGGAATCCCTTCCCCCGCACCGCGCGCAATTGTCTGAGCACTGGCGCTAGGTGTGGCCTTGGTTGCCATCTGCTGAAATTTCGATCCCATCAAACTTCCCGCTTGAGATTGAGAAGGTACACCCCCAGGACGAGCTAAGAATCCGCCTAGCAATCCGGCAACATCAATCGCAGTATCTGCAACTTTATTCCCCGTAGATGCCTTTTCTTCTCGTCCAATAGCCGAAGCTCCAGCCGTAGCTATATCGCCGGCTGTTTGACCAAAACGGGTTACACCTTGGCCGGTCGCCGTGTTCTCTAAGCGGTCCCGCGTAGGCTTCGTTGCGTAGTACAAGGTTTGGGCTAAGCGGTCTAACCATTCGTTATCGGATACAGAAGATGGGAAACGCTGCTTAAACGCTTCATAGCCGGGATCATAAGTATTAAACCCTGTCGAAGTGACAGGGTTCTGTGTAGGTTCTATAGCTTGTTCTTTAGTAAACTGGCGATTATATACCTCGGTCGCTTTTTCGTCAGCTACGGCTTTCGTGCCAATTTCGTTCATCTTCTGAGCCATTGCTTGTTGCTGTATTTCTCGCTGATTTGCCCACTGGTGATTATTCGGCAATTCGGCTAATTCCATAGCCTGACGTGTTTCAAACCCCTCGTCAACACTGCGTTGAGAAGGGAATCTATATTTATCGATCCATGAAAAGTCATATTTCTTCTTTGCCACGGTTTTTATACCCCCATAGCTCTTTGATAGGTGGACTCTCTTCGGGATTTATATTTGCTCATCACTGGATCTTTCATAGCTTGTTGGTGAAGAGAAGCCAAGGTTCCGTTTGATTTCTGAGCAATGGACTTAGCTCGCGCTGGACTCTGGTTATACAGGTCAACGAAGTAAGCTAAAGCCCCTTGATCTTTAACCCCTAGATTACGCCCAATATTTAGATATCCGTTTAAATCACGAGCAGCAATGTTATCCTGTACTTGCTTACCGACAGAAGTAGAAAGGAGTTGTGATACTAGCTTTGATTCCTGCGCGTTAAATACTCGCTTGCTCCAACTTCCGGAACCGCTGATTTCCTTGTCGAGTTGGGTTCCTCCGATAATTGAAGCGTAAGTCCTAGGATCGGCCGATTTGATTTGATTCAAGAGCTCTTTTGCACGGTCAGCTCTCCATTGGTAGATCCCGATGCTTGCCGCCCCGTTATCGTTTGCGTTAATCGAATGGTATTTCCCTTCATTAGCGGAAATGATGCTTTTGAAGGTATCCGACGGTCCTTGCCCCTTGTAACTCGTCGGTTGATTACGAGGGGCTAACGGGGGTTTATCTGATTATCATAAAAGCGAATCAGGTCTTCTCTTTCTCTATCTGTCTTCAAATCTTCCCATCGAGGGTCTTTCATGGCCGCATTCACCGCTTCTTTTCTGCTATCCGATGATGGGTTACCTTGTGCCGGGAATCTCGTTTCGGCTACCTTTAGGATGTAAGACGGGTCGATTCCACGATTTGCCATCTCTTCGCCCATTTCTCCGATCATAGCGTAGACATCATCTAAGTCCCTAGCCTCGGACATGATACGGCTAATGATCTTACCGGTATAAGCCATCGATTCTTTTTGATCGGTTTCATTTCCTCGCTTATACGTTCTTTCATCTTCATTCCAGGTTCGTCCATAATCACGCTCATCATAGTAACGGGTATCCATTTCTTGATCCCGATCACGCTGATAAGTTCGCTGATCTGTATTCCAACTGCGTTGGTAATCACGCTCTTCAATATTTAACGGCTTTATCCCTTTAACCTGAGCGAATAAATTCTCAATTGAGCTCTTCGGCGTGATGGGAACGCCATATCTTTCGCTGAAGTTTAAAGCTAAGCTGTTATTATATTGCTTTTCGGACTGCCTGTTCTGATAGGCTTGTTGATTCTGCCCAGATAGATATTGCAATGCTTGTAAGGTAGGCATGTAGCGCCGACCGTTTTCGTCAGTTTGCACTTGTAGCGTATTTTGAGGTGTAAACTGTTGCTGGGCTAACTGTTGAGTTCTTGGATCTACATCCGTTTTCGGCGGCGAAGTAGGCACCGGCTGTTGTTGTTTTGCTTGCATTTTGGCAAGTTGATTCAGTTTATCATCAATCACGCTCACTCCTCCTTAATCTAAATAGAATCGTCCAGTCATGAGGGCTTCTTGTAACTTCTTCTCAAAGGCAAAACGTTCGGATTGGTCTTGTCTGTTCAATCGGTCGCTGTAGATACCGTAGTTAAACGCATTCTGCTGACCGATAAGGTTATTCTCAGCCATCCAACGTTGCATCGCTTGCTGCTCAACACTCTGCTGACGGGAAAAATCTTGATCCATTAACGCTTGTGCCAACGCCGCAATCTTCGAAGAACGCTCGGCTTCTAGGTCGGCCGTACGGTTATTGGCGTTGATCGTGACTTTATTCAACGCGTCCGCCGCTAATCCACTTTGTCCTAACCCCCGGTTGGCCGCTACTTGAGCCGCATTGTTTTGTCCTGGATGGATGGAAGCTCGGACGTTTTCTAGTGCACGTTGGTAGATCGGATCGATTTGACCTTGCGCTCGGCCCTGTGCTTCTCCGTAGGATAATTGAGGTCGGGAAGGAGCTTGGTAAGAAGTGTACGGGCTTGGAGTAAAGTCACCTCCACTACTTCCGCCAGAGGATGAAGGAGATTCTTTTTTAGGAGTAAACGAGCCGTCTGCATGATATGTCCCACTAGGTTGAGAGCTTGTTGTACTTTTAGTCTTCACTTGTTCGCGGTTATAAGCTTCTCGAATCTCAGGACTTTGTGTTTTTAACCAGTCATTTAAAGAGCTCATGTTTTCACCTCCTATAGCGTGATGCCTAGTTTTTCTAAGATTAAGTCTAGCTTCGCTTCAATTCGTGCGTTTTGGGTGGTTCCACTCTTGGCCGTATTCTTCTTGGCTTGTTCAGACGCATTGGGACTTACTTTAAATCCTTTTCCTGTCACTTCAATTTCTTTTTTAGACATGGATGATCACCTCACTGTTTTCCATATTCGGATTTACAGTTTTAACAATGTGTTCTCCAGGTATGGTAGAATCAAATTCAATAACCGCAACCCCATTAGATGGTATAGATTCTATTTGAATACCTTCATATTCAAAGATAACTGGTCCCGAGAAGTCTTCTTTTACTTGATTAAGGTAATTAACAACGGTTGCCTTCACTTTATTTTCGTTATACTCCATTTGGACACGCATAATCATTCCGAATCCTTCTTTCACGTATCCGTTAGGGAAATCGATAATACGATATACTCGATTTTGTTCCTCTTCGTATCTCATTCTATTCCCTCCTATGCAATTCCGGGTTCTAAACGATAAGTTACCACGCAATCTGTGCTTCCTTGGGTACCTGTCTTTTGAACCTCAATTTTACAAAATGATTCAAATCTTATCGGGATATCAATGTTACCTGTGCCAAAAGGGAATGCTATAGCGTTCGATGCGTTACTGTTGGTATTAACAAGAACAGAAACAAACTCTTCGCGTGGTTTGTTATCAATGGTTATGAAGATTTTAAAATGATTTTCTCCACCGCCTGTATTATCTCTGTTGTGCGTAATTTTGTTAATAACTCCACTCTTCCCTATGACTTCTAATGCAGTAACTACAGATGTCCCTGTAATAGATCCGGTTTGAGCTACTCTTTGTTTACCTATTAATGGGTAACTACCATCTTTTAAAAGCTTTTGGATACCCATTAGGACACCTCCACGCCGTTAATGCTAACCGTAATGGCAAAGGCTGTTCCTTGTTTACCCTGGATTGTTCCTCCTGCATGAAGGATATCAAACACCCCTGCATCGCTGATAATCACGGTATCCTTTGCTTTAACGGTATAGTCAATCAATTGGTTAGCTGCTCCCACAACACTGCCACTAGGAACGAAATTCAACGTTACAGTAGCATCACTTGCTGTCGTGTTATGCAAAACCAAACTTTTTACTAAGGTAGTTGTATTAATCTCAACGGGACCGTATAGAACGCCATTCGATGTTCCCGGTTGATTCCTGTATAAATTCTTTGGTGTGTTCATACCTTTACACCCCCATCCAAGTTAATATTTCAGCGTTTTCGTTGGCTTTTCTCCACTTGGTTCCATCATGAACATAATGTTGCCCCTGGTTTATGTGATAAAACTCCAATCCTGCTGTAGGAGTCTCCGGAAAATCCAAACCAATATTGATCAACCGTCCCTCTGCCGATGCAGTAATCGTATTGTTAATCCGTACCCATACATCCTCGTCGAGTTGATTATGGCCGTTTAATAGGTTGTTAAACTCTTGGTTAACCTCACCACCGTCTGCTGTTGTTCCATTGAGAAACGTAAATAAGCGCATAAGCTTGGACATCGGATCACCTCGCTTTTTTCCATTTGTATTCTAGAATTAGTCCATAAATCGTAAGCGGTTGATTGAGCTTTTTATTCTCGATGACGAATTGCATAGTCTTTCCCTTCGATTGCACTTCCGGAAAGTCTCTTAAATCAATTTCCACTTGGACAACATCCGAGAATCCCCACATGGTCTCTCCCCAATTCCCTTGACCCCATATCAAAGGGGTGTTGTTTTCTGCACTGGCGATGGTGAAGGTATTATAATCAACGATCATCTTTAGATCGAAGGAGATAGGAGTACCAGGGTATTGCTTAACCACCACCCACATGCGCTGAAGATCTTTAGGGTTTATATCGAAACCAAAGTCAAGGTTTTTAGTCGCCATTTTAAAAGGGATCAACTTACCGTCATCCGTATACACGGAGTCGTCAAATTTATATATAAAGCCGTCATCGTGGCTAAAATATAAAACTCCATCCCGTTCTAGGAAGGAGTTAGCTTGTATCCCGGTCCATTTCGTCCAGGACTTCGTGTTTATATCGAAGATAAGCGTAATTCCGCCAGGGAAAGACAGAAAGTATTTTTGATCATAGAAGACGGAAGTAGCTTTTTCTTTATCTGCTCTTGGAATAGCCTTCAAGGTTTTTTCTATATTAACGCTGATTGGCTCAGCGGAAACGTAGTTCTGGTCCGTACTAAACAAAGAGTACACATGGTCATCGGACAAGTAGAAAAGGAAGTTTCCGACCTCTTGCACGCTGTTCGGTGCTATGCATCCGCCAGGCACGTTAACCTTATGCAACTCGTAATCTTCCAACGTCTCCCGTCACCGTATAGCACCCATACGCTTCGTTTGCAGAAAGTAATAAGGGCATCACGGAACGTTTTAAGCTGCGTAATCTCATCGTTTCCACCTACGTCAAAGAAGTGCGTTGCCGGCCAGTAATCATAAACGGCATAGCCTAGAGTGGCGTCACGATGACAGAAGGAAACGCGATTCTTAACCGTAGGATGAGCTGCGGCAAAGATCCGGTCTTTCTTCATTGCCATATATCGGAATGTTGTATAGTTCGCTAAGTCATTCAATCCCGGATCGGTCTGCTCTGCTGTTGACGGTGTGTGGGCGGTCACCTCTGCTACATTCGTACCGTTATAGACTTTCAACTTACCGCCATCAGCGAGTAAAACCACATCGTTTAACGAGCGGTTCTTGTACGTCATCATCTGTACCTCATTCGAGGTCAATGCGCCGGTAATAGCGGTCCCGTCCTTATATAACTGTTGACCACTCACGGATAGAAACTCTTTCCCGCCCGTTTTGATAAAGTCATATAACTTGTATATCGGGGATAAAGCCGTTGCGGAATGCTTCGTATAGCCATACCGCTCAGAGATGACGCCCTTTTCGATGATGGCATTTTCCACGTCGGCCAGTTGATTTTCGCTAATCATGTACGGATCGTCTTTGTCGTTAAGTCCTAGCGAGAAATCACGCAGGGAATACGGTGGCATCTTTTTACTCATTAGCGGTCCACCGCCTGGATTTCGAATGCTCCTTGATATTTCTCGCTTAGATACGCTTGATACTCGTCTTTACGAGCATAATACCGCGTCAAGGCATCCGGTCTATACTCGTAATCCTCGTCTTTGAATTGAAGTTGACCGATAGCAAAATGGACATACAGATCATGGAACGGCTCTTCTATTTCCGGAATATCATCCGGTAATCTCAAACGATTCAGTGTTCGATGATAGAAAAGATCGATCTCGCCGACCTCCGGACCGTTTTGGAGACTGAATTGATTGCCCCATACTTTGTATCCCCGGCGGGTAAAATCGCGCTGCGGGAGCAAGAAATACTCCATTCTATCTACGGTCACAAAGGCCGTTTGGTAATAGTCCGACGGAAATGTATACTGATTCGTTGGATCAATCGGATAACTTTTTGTCGCTTCTTTCTTCACCAACGAGGTTAGATCGTCGGAGCACCGGTTGAAAAGTTCGATGATTTCCCCGTTCTGCGCTTTGATATTCCGGGTCACTTGACGGATGAGGGTATCTACATTCATCTCTTCACCTCCTTAAAATAAGAAAGAGCCGAGTTAAATCATCCCGGCTTCTTCCAACACTTGCGCTACACTCTCAGGGACTTCAACGGAAACTCCGAGTTGGATCTGGTAGATATGTCCGTTAATAGCTACGACCTGAAAAGGCCAGTCTACCTTTTTGCCCGCTTCTTGTTGTGCTTCTAGTGATTTCTTCTTCTCAGCTGGAAGATGTAGCTTGATTTTTACTTTTGGTTGCTCAGCTAGGATCTCCTGTGTACCCTTAGTTACCTCTTGCATTTCTCCCTCAGTCATCATTTTCTTTTGAGTTGCCATATTCATTTTCCTCCTAATAATTATTTATGAAAGCAAAATAAAAAAGCCTGCTGTTTGGCACGCTTCAAAATTGTTCTGATGTGTTATTTGCTCGGGTTTTAGTTTGTTGTCTGTTTCCAGTCTGCATTAGTTGTTCCGGCCGCTTTGTACCAATGTTTATTAGTTGAATCAAGTAATTCTTCCCCAACGAACCTTGGAACTACAGCACCAACAGGACTCCCAGCGTTAGAACGATACCCAACTTGACCGTAAGCTTCCCAAGTGCCAGGACTTCCTTCTGTAGTACACGCCCATCCTAAAACGCCACCCTGCGAAGGAGCAGAGTGTTCGATAATTTCGTTTGGATAATAATACCCACTAATAGGCGCTGAACTACGTTTGTTATTTCTTCCTATGTTATCACGTATGATAGTTGTACCTAATGTAGATTTTCCTGGCATACTAGAAAGATGGATTTGTTTTGCACATGGATTGGTTAAATTACAATTCAAAACCTTGCTATGGTCAGAACCTTTAACGCCGATCAAATATCCAACACTTGCGTTTAATGCCCCTGCACTATCCACTCCGACAGGTGTAACTTTTTCGACGATATTGTTATCGCCACACTCATACAACCATACAGGAACAGTTAGGGCTTCAATACGTCCACCACCTAAATGACAATCGGATGCTGTACTCCTCTGGTAATAACCGTACTTATTGACTTGTCTTGTTTCAGAAGGATCTATTTTTGATATAGTATCCAGTCGGTTTATATTAAATCTTTTTACCCCTTGAACACGACAGAATGTGTCAAAATAAGAACCTTTAATCTGGTATTACGTCAATAGAATAGACACAGAAAATAGAGAGTTTAGGCTGCATTTTTAGTAGAGTTGTAGTACATACGTTCGTATTGAATAGGCGAGAAGTACCCTATAGAGGAGTGAATTCTTTT
>JBEPYM010000057.1:0-17773 GCA_041641375.1 Paenibacillus sp. | reverse complement strand
AGAGAAGCTATGGGCCGACTGGAACAGCAAGCTTCGGGGGTCAGCCTTTGCGGGACGGGTGCTGAACCCCGAAGCGGCGTTAGCCGATCTTAGGCGCAACGGGATCCCGGTTGTCGGCGAGTCTCGACAGCAACAGGAAGGTCAAAAGCTGGCGAGGCGCTTCCTGGTGCCGGTATACGACCTGGATGCGCTTGGAATCTGGTCGAATGGTCAACTGAACGCGGCAAGCCGCCATTCCCAATTCCGTGAAATACCCGAGGACAGCCGCAGTATGCCGATGCGCGGCGCGATGCGAACTGCGGTACGTGCCGTCTATTCGCTTGGGCTTGATTTCGGTGTTGTGGAGCTCGGCGTGGCGGAGGACGGCGGAATGGCCGTGCTTCAGGTACGTCCACTGCCACCTCATAACCGAAGGATCGAACAGCTGTATGCGGAGGCGGAGGAGCGTCATCGGGCAGCGCTTGAGCATGAGGCGGATCGACGAACGCCGGCCTTACTCGGAATGGATCCGGAATTTGTACTGAAGCAGCCAGGACCTGACGGCCGAATTGTACCGGCTTCCCGGTATTTGGTCAAGCGGGGACCGGTGGGCTGCGACGGTATTCGCATCGGGGGCCGGCTGTATTACCCGCTTGCGGAGCTGCGGCCCGAACCGGCTGTGGAGGTGCCGGAGCTTGTCCGTTCACTGCGGCGAACGATGCGCATCGCATCTTCTCGGATCAGTGACCGCGATCTGGAATGGCTGGCAGGCGGTATGCCGGCCAAAGGGCTGCCGCTCGGCGGTCATATTCATATGAGCGGCATTTATTTGCATGCCCGATTGCTACGGGCACTTGATCATTACATGGCGCTCCCGCTCGTCATGATTGAGGATGCAACGACCGGCAGAAGGCGCAAGCGGTACGGCCAGCTTGGCGACTTTCGCCGCCAGTTTCACGGAGGCTTTGAATATCGGACGCTTCCGTCCTGGATCGTCACACCGCAGCTAGCAGCGGGCGTCCTTGCACTCGCCCGGCTCATTGCGGATCATCACACTCAGCTTTCGTGCCGTGCGCTCGACAATCCCCACATGCAGACGCTTTATTATGAGGGACGCAAGCAGGAGCTGGCGCCGCTTGTCGATCAGCTGTGGCGAGAGCTGAGCAGATTGCCCGGCTATTCGGCGCTTGCTCGATACCTGGAGCCGCTGCGCAGCCGCATCGAACGGCTTGAGCCGTGGGATGAAAGCCGCGACATACGACCTCATTGGAAAATAGCTCCTTATGATCGCTAGCTTTGAGTAGGATAACTTGTGCTATAATAATAGAATCAATTTATCCGGCTTAAGGTGGATTCCGATATTATGGCACAATTGACCCATCAAACGGCGGCGCAAGCCGCTTCCACGTATACCCCGATGATCCAGCAGTATTTATCCGTCAAGGCGGAAGCTCCGGATGCCTTCCTGTTTTTTCGGCTTGGCGATTTTTACGAAATGTTTTTCGATGACGCGGTGAACGCTGCGCGGGAGCTTGAAATTACGCTGACCGGGCGTGATGGAGGGGCGGAGACCCGTATTCCCATGTGCGGCGTTCCCTATCATTCTGCCGAACAATATATTGCGAGATTGATAGAAAAAGGGTACAAGGTAGCCATATGCGAGCAGGTGGAAAGTCCTGCGGAGGCGAAAGGGGTCGTGCGCAGGGAAATTGTCCGTATTGTTACTCCGGGTACAGTGATGGAAGGAAAATCATTGGCAAGCGGCGTCAACAACTTTATCGCATCCGTATATGTCGACGACTCTGCGTATGGTCTTGCCGCCTGTGATTTGTCGACCGGGGAAGTATACGCCTCCCATCTGATCCGTGTGCCGGATGCAATCCGTCTGCTCGCCGACGAGCTGTCCGCCTACCGTCCGGCGGAGCTGCTCGGCGAACCGCAGCTGCTGGACGAGCTTTCGGCAACCGGAGAAACCGCCGTCCGGGATGCGATCCGTTCCCATTGGCAGGGAGAGGTCTCCGGCGCTGCTTCCGGTCTTGCAGGCTACCAGGAGCTGCATGAAGCGGCGCAGCAGGCGGTAAACCGGCTTTACAGTTATCTGCAGTCGACCCAGAAGCGCAGTCTGACCCATCTGACTGAAATCCAGGCTTATGATACGAAGCAGTTTATGGTGCTCGACCCGTTCACGCGCCGCAATCTGGAGCTGACCGAGACGGTCCGCGAGCAATCCAGGAAAGGAACGCTGCTGGCGCTGCTTGACCGGACGGTTACCTCGATGGGAGCCCGCCTGCTGCGCCGCTGGATGGACAAGCCGCTGCTCGCGCTGGAGCCGCTGAGGCGCAGGCAGGAGGCGGTGGAAACACTCGTGCGGGATTGGATGGGGCGCAGTGATATGCGTGAGCAGCTCAAGCCGGTATATGACCTGGAGCGCCTGATCGGCCGTATTTCCTTCGGTACGGCGAATGCTCGCGACCTTTCGGCGCTTCGCGCTTCGCTGCGTCAAGTCCCGGGGCTGCTGGCGCTATGCGAAGCTTCGCCGTCTGCAACGATTCGGGCGTTGACCGCCAGGACGGGCGATTGCGCCGAAATTCGGGAATGGATCGAGCAAGCGATTGTCGACGATCCTCCTGTTTCCGTGCGGGACGGCGGAATGATTCGCACCGGCTATCACGCGAAGCTGGATGAATATCGCGAAGCATGTGCATCCGGCAAGCAATGGATGGCCGAGCTGGAGCATCAGGAACGGGCGCTCACCGGGATCAAGTCGCTCAAGATCGGGTTTAACAAAGTATTCGGCTACTATATTGAAGTGACTCGCGCCAACGCGTCAGCCTTGCCCGAGGGGCGTTACGAGCGGAAGCAGACGCTTGCGAATGCTGAACGATACATTACCCCGGAGCTGAAGGAGAAGGAATCGCTGATTCTGGAAGCCGAGGAAAAGCTGGTGGAACTGGAATATGCGCTGTTCAGCGAGCTGCGCGAGCGGCTTATGCAGCGAATTCCGGAGCTGAAGCGTCTGGCGGAGATGCTGGCGGAAGCGGATGCGCTCCAGTCGCTGGCCGAAGTAAGCGCTGCGAACGGGTATGTAAAGCCGGAGCTGCACGACGAATACGAGCTGCGAATTGTCGAAGGGCGGCATCCGGTCGTCGAATCGATGCTGGGGGACAAGCCTTTTATCTCCAACGATACGCACCTGTCCGCATCGGACGGCAGCATGCTGCTTATCACAGGGCCGAATATGGCGGGTAAGAGCACCTATATGCGTCAGGTTGCCGTTCTCTGTGTCATGGCGCAGATTGGCTGCTTCGTACCAGCACAAGAGGCGGTGATGCCGCTGATTGACCGTATCTTTACTCGAATCGGAGCCGCCGACGATCTGGCTGGGGGACAGAGCACCTTCATGGTCGAAATGAAGGACATCCAGGTTATGACGGACAAGGCTACACCGCGCAGTCTGGTCATTATTGATGAACTGGGTAGAGGCACCTCTACAGGCGAAGGAATGGCGATTGCGCAAGCCGTTATCGAATATATGCATGATCGGATCGGCTGCAAGACACTGGTTTCGACTCATTTTCACGAGCTTGCGCATCTGGAGCATTCGCTTCGCGGCTTGCGAAATTTTTGCATGGCGGTCAAGGAAAGCGGAGGCACCGTAACGTTTCTGCGCAAGCTGACGCAAGGAGCGGCCGATACGAGCTACGGCATTTATTGCGCGCAAATCGCCGGGCTTCCCGGAGGCATCATCGATAGAGCCTACGCGCTGCTGCATGCATCCGACCAGCCCCGTTCCAACGTGCCGGAGTCGGCGGGTTTGGCGCAGGCGTCTCCGGTCGCAGAGCACGCTGTTCCGCAGCAGCTCGCGATGTTCGAGCTGCCGGGGGCCGAAGCTGCACCGCGGAAGAAGGAAGCAAAGCCGGACGAGGTGCTTGAGACGATTCGTACGCTGGATTTGATGACGATGACGCCGCTGGATGCCATGAATACGCTGTTCGAGCTGAAGAAAAGGCTGCAGACCCGAGGATAAGGGAGCGGCGGAGGAGATATTAGAATGAACATGAACGTAATGGCATTGTGGAAGAAACGCATGCTCGCCGCGGCATTGTCCGTCTCACTGCTGGCTGTTGCTACTCCGGCAGCCGCCAAGGAAGACGTGAAGACGGCGGACGAAATCCGCAGCTTGATCGAAAGCTACCATGTAAGCGGAACGCCGAAGGAGCAGCTGCAAGGCAAAACCGTTGATGAAATGCTGAAGCAGCTGAACGATCCGTATACGCATCACATCACGGTGGAGCAGGTTCAGCAGTACGAGCGGAACCTGGAGGACCAGTACGTCGGGATTGGCGTTCGGATCCGTGTCGAGGAGCAGGGGCTTTATATCACGGAGGTATTTCCTGATTCGCCTGCGCTCGCATCCGGCCTGCTTAAGGGGGATTTTATCGTTGAAGCGCAGGGCGATAGTCTGATCGGACTGCCGATTCGAGAAGCGACGGATTTAATCCGGGGACCCGAAGGCTCGGAGGTCACGATCGTGGTTCGTCGGGATGGTGCAAGCTTGACAACCGTGTTGAAACGCAAGGCGGTAGCAATTCCGCCCGTCTATGCCTACAAATTCCGGAACGGAGCCGGTTATGTGACGGTCAGTTCGTTCACAAGCGATGCGGATGAGCTGTTCGAATCGAAGCTGACGGAGCTCCAGAAGCAAGGTATACGTTCCCTGATTATCGATCTGCGGGGCAACCCGGGCGGCTATCTCCAAACTGTACAAAACATGGCGAAGCTGTTCCTGAAGGAAGGGGTGCTCATGCATCACCGCAATCGCAGTCTGATGACGGAAGCAATCGGAATCAGCGGCGGCCGCGAGCTCCCGGTTCCCGTATACGTCTTGGTTGATGGAGACAGCGCGTCGGCATCCGAAGTATTTGCGGGTATGATGCAGGACTACAAGCTGGCGACAGTAATCGGAACGAAAACCTACGGAAAGGGCAGCGTACAGACGTTCTTCCAGATGAGCGACGGTTCGCTGCTTCGTATCACGATCGAGGAGTATTTGACGCCAAAATTCCGCAAGGTGAACGGTGTTGGCTTGCTGCCGGATGTTGAAATCGAAGGGATGTTCCCGCAGCTGTTCAAGGCGATGAAGATGGCGGGAGAGAACGAAATCGACGTTGTGCTGCAGGAACGGGACGATCTCTTTAATGGCGTTGATTTGCAAATTGATATTCCGTTCATGAGACAGGACGAGCATGTGTTTGTACCGTCTCGTTTCCTGGCAGCCATGGTCGGAACCTCAATCGGCTGGAACGAGGAGCTCGGCGCCGTCGTGTTGAAGCGAACGGACGGCAATCTGCTGAACGTAAAGCCGTCGCCGGACAGCCTCATTGTGGAGGACGGTCAAAGCTTTATGTCGGTCGATTTTTTCGCCAAGTATTTCCCTGCCTTCAAGTGGGAGTCGAAGGAAGGAAAGATTTGGATGAAGGCGTCTTAAAAGGAAAGCGAGGAATGGCAGCATGGGGCGCATCTATGTACTGGACGATCATATTGCCAACCAGATCGCGGCGGGCGAAGTCGTCGAACGTCCTGCGTCGGTCGTCAAGGAGCTGGTCGAGAATGCTATTGATGCCGAAGCGACAAAAATCGAGGTAGCGCTTGAAGAAGGCGGACTGGCCAGCATCCGGGTTGCTGACAACGGATCAGGCATGAGCGAGGATGATGTGCGTACCGCCTTCCTTCGCCATGCCACGAGCAAAATCCGCACAGGCCGTGATCTGTTCCAGATTCGTACGCTCGGCTTTCGAGGCGAGGCGCTGCCGAGTATTGCAGCCGTAGCCAAGGTGGAATGCGTGACGTCGCCGGGCAAGGATGGCGCGGGAAGGCGTGTTGCAATCGAAGGCGGAGTATGGAAGGAAGACGCGGATGCAGCCGCGCCGCAAGGCACCGTGTTTCACGTGAAGGAGCTGTTTTTCAATACGCCTGCACGGCTGAAATATATGAAAACGGTCCAAACCGAGCTCGGACATGTCTCTGATTATCTATATCGGATGGCGCTTGCTTATCCGCGTATTGCCTTTACGTTTACTCATAACGGCAGCAGACTGCTGCAGACATCCGGCCAGGGCGACCTGCTTCAGGCGATCGCAGCTATCTATGGCACCGCTTCAGCCAAAGCGATGGTGTCCGTCGTTGCCGAGCATCCGGATTTTCGGCTGTTCGGCTACAGCTCGAAGCCGGACATTACCAGAGCGAACCGGTCGGGCATTTCGCTGATCGTGAACGGGAGATATATCCGGCATTACGGCTTGACGCAAGCGATTCTGCAGAGCTATCATACCCTTCTGCCCATTGGAAGGTATCCGCTGGCTGTGCTCCATCTCGATATGGATCCCTCGCTTGTGGACGTTAATGTGCATCCATCCAAGCTGGAGGTGCGATTCTCCAAGGAAGCGGAGCTAGCGGCGTTCGTTCAGGAAACGCTCCGCACCGCACTGCTCGCGAAGCCGTTAATCCCGAATGCCGCAGTGCCTCGCGAAACCAAAGAGGCAGCCGTCGTTCAGGAGAAGCTGGAGCTGTATCGTAGCAGTCTGCCTCCGCAAGCGCCCGCTGTACCGAGAGAGTGGCCGGGCAGGGTGAACGAAGAGCGCATCCGCGATTGGATCGCGCCGCCGTCAAAGCAGGCGGACGCAGCTGCTCAGCAGCCGCGTACACTGCCGGCATTCGAGCCGGTTGCTGCGAAGGAGACGCCGCCGATTGGCAGGAAGGACGTCGAATGCGCCTCGCCATCATCGCCGGGTTTCCCTATGCTTACGCCGGTTGGACACCTACACGGCACCTACATCGTCGCACAAAGCGAATCGGGCATGTACTTGATTGACCAGCACGCCGCGCATGAACGGATTCATTATGAATATTATGCGGAGAAGTTTGCGAAACCCGAAGCGGCCAGTCAGGAGCTGCTGCTGCCGATCACGCTGGAGCTGACGCCGTCCGAAGCGGCGGTGCTGAAGGAGCGACTTTCTCTGTTGGAGCAAGCGGGACTTTACCTGGAGCCGTTCGGCGGCTCCGCGTTCCTGGTCCGAGCCTATCCGGAATGGCTGCCGAAGGGGGAGGAGAAGCAGCTGGTGGACGAGATGGTGGAATGGACGCTGCAGGGCCGTTCGACCCCCGACATCGGCAAGCTTCGCGAGAAAGCGGCGATCCTGTGTGCGTGCAAGGCGTCAATCAAGGCGAACCAGCGTCAAAGCCTATTGGAGGCCGAAACGCTGCTGAACCGGCTTGCGCTGTGCAAGCAGCCCTACACTTGTCCGCACGGGAGACCGATTATGGTCCATTTTTCCAAATACGATCTGGAGAAAATGTTTAAACGCGTCATGTAAAGGCAACGCTGAGAGCTAATTCTAGCAGATGGAGGCGAATTCGCGTGCTGGTTACGACTTCGCTGGATGCCTCCGAGAGCACCCGTCAACGTTCAATTGAGGCGGCGGAACGTACAGGAGGCGTCTGGGTTCCGCGCAGGGGCTTTTCACTGGCCAAGCTGCGAACCGCTTATGGAGATCCGAACATCCTGCTTGTTACGGAGCGGGAGCTGCAATATATTCGCGAAGATGCAAAGGAGCCGCTTTTTTTTCACCCAAGCACGGCTCAGCTGCGCATCAAGCGGCTGCTGCGGGGAGAGCGGGATACGCTGATTGACATCTCCCACGCCGCCCCGGGTGATCATATTGTGGACTGTACGGCCGGTCTTGGCTCGGATGCGATTGTTTTCTCGCATATTGCCGGCCCCGGCGGACACGTGCTTGCGATTGAGAGCACGCCTGTGCTAACGTATTTGCTGAAGGTCGGATTGGCCGAATACGTCTCCGACGTACCGGAAGTCAATGAAGCGATGCGAAGGATCGAGCTGTCCGAGTGCGATCACCTGGACCGGCTGCGGCTGCTGCCCGACCGTTCGGTGGATATTGTGTACTTCGACCCGATGTTTCGCATTCCCGTATACGATTCGTCTTCGTTGACACCGCTTCGTGCGATCGCCAATGCCGAAGCGCTTCGGGTAGAGTCGGTCGAGCAGGCGAGGCGGGTCGCCAGGAAAACTATTGTGCTAAAGGAGCACAAGGACAGCGGGGAATTTCAGCGCCTTGGGTTTACGCCGATCTCCCGTAACCCGTCCAAATTTACATATGGAGTGATTCACACCTGATGTTGCCTCCGGAGGATCATAGACGAAAGCTGCTCGTGCTAGTCGGACCGACAGCAATCGGCAAGACGGCGCTCAGCATCGAGCTCGCTCGGCAGTGGGACGCGGAAATCATTTCCGGCGATTCCATGCAGGTATACCGGGGGATGGATATCGGAACGGCCAAGATCAAGCCTGATGAGAAAGCGGGTATCCCGCATCATCTGATCGACATTCACGATCCCGATTATGCGTATTCAGCCGCCGAGTTTCAAAGCAGTGCACAGCGTTTGATCGAGGAGATTGCGGGGAGGGGCAAGCTGCCGTTCATCGTCGGGGGGACCGGCCTATATATCGAATCCGTATGCTACGGGTATCGCTTTAGCGAAGCGGAAGCCAATACCGAGCTGCGCCAGTCGCTGCAGCAGGAAGCGGAGCGATATGGCTCGGAGGAGCTGCATCGCAGGCTTCGGCAGTTGGACCCCGATGCCGCGGATCGGCTTCATCCGAACGATACGAGGCGAATCATTCGCGCGATCGAAGTGATCGAAACGACCGGCGAACGGCTTCCTTCCCAGCAGCAAAAGCGTGACAAAGCAAGCCCATACCGGCTTTGTCTGCTCTGTCTGAACATGGACCGGCAGCTTTTATACAAGCGTATTGAAAGTCGAGTCGATCAAATGGTACAATTAGGATTAATTGATGAAGTGAACCATTTGCTGAAGCAGGGCTATTCGCCGCAGCTCACCTCCATGCAGGGGCTTGGGTATAAGGAGATCGTTAGCTATTTGCAGGGTGCCTGTACTCTGCAGGAAGCGGTCGATGCGCTTAAGCTGAATACGAGGCGGTTCGCCAAGCGGCAGCTGTCCTGGTTTCGACACATGGGGGACGTTCATTGGATCGATGTTACCGAGCAGGCCTCGAAGGATGAGGCGCTCGAATTTATGAACCCGATCATAAGCCAAAAACTTGGGGGGCCCAATTGATGAACAAGCCGGTAAACATTCAAGACACGTTCTTGAACCACTTGCGCAAGGATAACATTCCCGTGACCGTGTATTTAACGAACGGATTCCAGATTCGGGGCATCATTCGCGCTTTTGACAATTTTACGATTGTGATTGATTCGGAAGGACGCCAGCAGATGGTATACAAGCATGCAATCTCTACGTTCCAGCCGCAGCGCAACGTAAGCTTGCACCAGGAGCAGCAGCAGGACGGCTAGGTGAAACTTTTGCCAGGCTTTACGCGTCAATATACATAAAGAATAGAGCAATCCGACTATACGGGTTGTTCTTTTTTTTGGGATAGGGAGGGATTGGAATGGCAGCAGGGAAATCGAAGAGACATAGACGAAGATCCGCCTCCACCTATGTTCGGATGGCGGTGGCGACGGCCTTGACGCTTGCCGCACTAGGCATGTTTTCATTTATCGTCGGGTATGCGCTTATTTTTGTGAATGGCAAAACCATTATTGAGCAAAATGCGGACAAATTCGAAATGCCGGAAACGACCATTTTGTACGATGCGAACGGTCAGGAGCTGGTGAAGTTATTTCATAGCCAGAACCGTCAGATCGCTTCGCTCGCCGAGATGCCGGAGCGTCTGAAGCAGGCATTCATTGCAACCGAGGACAAAAGATTTCATGAGCATGCCGGATTGGATTATTGGGCGATCGGACGCGCGATAGTGAAGGATATTATTCACCGCAGCGCCGTTGAAGGCGGCAGCACAATTACGCAGCAGCTGGCCAAAAATATGTTTACGAATGCGGAGCAAACGTTCTTTCGCAAAGCGACGGAAGCCTCAATTGCAGTTGCGCTCGAAAGCTCGTTTACGAAGGATCAAATTTTGGAGATGTATTTGAACCGGATTTATTTCGGCAACGGCGCTTATGGTGTACGTGCCGCGGCTGAGCGGCATTTTGGCATCTCCGATCTGAACAAGCTGACACTCGGCCAGATGGCGACGCTCGCGGGAATTCCGAAGCATCCGAGCCTGTATTCGCCTACCGATAATCCGGAGAAGTCGAAGGAGCGGCGCGCTGTCGTGCTGATGCTGATGAGACAGCAGAGCTTGATCTCGACGGAAGAGGAGCAAAAGGCGAAGGATGAAGTGTATCCGGTGCGCCGGGTGGCGAATGACCGGAGCTTCTTTGTCGATTATGCGATCGATCAGGTGGTGCAGCTGACCGGTTTGACGGAGGAGAAGCTGTATCGTGGCGGTTACCGGATCGAAACGACTCTGCTGCCACAGGCGCAGAAGGCCGCGGAGCAGGCGTTTGCCAAGCCGGATCTATTCCAGAAGGACGGTCCGGAGCAAAAGATGCAGGGGGCGGCTGTCGTGCTGGATAACCGGACCGGCGGCATCGCAGCTATGGTCGGGGGCAGAGAGTATACGCCGAAGGGGCTGAATCGAGTGCTTGAGCCGCGTCAGCCGGGTTCGGCCATCAAGCCGATTGCAGTGTATGCGCCTGCGCTGGAGATGGCGAGCGGGGCATGGAATCCGTATTCGCTGCTGCCGGACGAGAAGAGAACGTATCCCGGCGGATATTCTCCAGACAATTGGGATTTCAAGCATGCCGGTCAAATCACGATGATCGATGCGGTCAAGCTGTCAAAAAATACGACGGCGGTATGGCTGCTGAACGAAATCGGCATGAAACGATCGGTGGATTTTCTGGAGCGGCTCGGCATCCCGCTGGATGCGAAGGACCATAATTTGGCGATGGCGCTTGGCGGGTTGTCCCGTGGCTTGACGCCTCTGCAGCTGGCGCAGTCGTATAGCGCCTTTGCCAACGGCGGTACGCTGCATAAGCCGCATGCGATTCGGCGAGTCGTGGACCGCGGATCGAACGTGCTGTATGAGCACAAGGCGGAGAAGAAGCAGGTTATGAATGCAAAGACAGCCTACTATATGACGGAAATGATGAAGACGGTTGTCGAGCCGGGCGGCACCGGCACGCTCGCGAAGCTGAGCGGACGACCCGTAGCCGGGAAAACCGGCTCGACCCAGACGGACGTAAGAGGGGTGACTCGATCGGATTCTTTCCGCGATATATGGTTTGCCGGCTATACGCCGGAGCTGACGACAGTCGTCTGGATGGGCTTCGACCGGACGGATGCCAATCATTTCGTGATCGGCAGCAGCGGCGGCGCGGCGAAGCTGTTCTCCGTCATTATGGATCAGGCGCTGAGCGGCGTAAAGGCGACGGACTTTGTGAAGCCGGGCGGCGTGCCGGATTTAAAGAAGCCGCCGGAAGCGGTGAAGGACGTTGCGGCCCAGTATGTCGCGGCGGAACAGACTGTTCAGGTGAAGTGGACGCCGCTGCAGGAGACGAATGTCGTATACCGCCTGTACCGCAAGGAGAAGGCGGATGCAGATTTCACACTTGTCAGCACGGCGCCGGGGGCATCGGTTATTGATTTGACGGTGAAGAAGGGGACGACTTATCAGTACGCCGTGGCGGCGGTCCGCTCGGAAAATCAGCTGGAAGGCGTGCGTTCGGCGGTTGTGGAGGTTTCGGTGCCGGAGGACAGCAAGAAACCATCTACGCCAGGCGGTACCGGCGGCACAGGCACGGGCAGCGGAAGCGGCGGTGGCACCGGGGGCACAGGCACGGGCAGCGGAAGCGGCGGTGGCACCGGGGGCACAGGCACGGGCAGCGGAAGCGTGGGTGGCACCGGGGGCGCAGGTACGGGCAGCGGAAGCGGGAGCGGCACCGGGGGCACAGGCACGGGCAGCGGAAGCGGGAGCGGCACCGGGGGCACAGGCACGGGCAGCGGAAGCGTGGGTGGCACCGGGGGCGCAGGTACGGGCAGCGGAAGCGGCAGTGGCACCGGCGGCGCAGGTACGGGCAGCGGAAGCGTGGGTGGAACCGGCGGCACAGGCACGGGCAGCGGAAGCGGCGGTGGCACCGGCGGCACAGGCACGGGCAGCGGAAGTCAATCGATATCAAATTAAAGGGAACGATTATGCCTCCGAGCTTCTCGGGGGCATAATTGTACAATTGTTTCTTCTTCAACCTAGGACTCTAGGTTGCGATATAATGGTTACATCTCTACCGTACCAGCCAGGAAAATGGCGTATAACGGGTAAATTTAGAAAACAGTGGACCTAAAGATTTTGTACGATTTCTCACACAAAATGACGGACAAGAGCTCATGCACAGGGACTTTATACGATTGCTCACACAAAAACTCAGGATCAGACCTCAAGTATGGAGATTTTGTACGATGAATCGTACAAAATGATCTGAAATGAGGCCGTGAGACATGATTTTGTACGATAAATCGTACAAGTTGAAAAAGAGGATCAAGTTATGAGGCTGCCGCGAATAAATATGGCAGTCTCTGTGAGCATACGGGAGAATGATAGTAGAACTTAATACCAACCGACCAGCCGGGGCATGAATAAACCAAATACGGGACTAAGAATTGCTTGGATTGTTCCGAATGTATTTATGTATGTTTTTTTCCTGGGTCTATCTGCGTTTGCATTTTCAAATGTTGAAGGGCTAATTGATATTAATCGACTTGAAATTTTGCTTGTCACCCTAACTTTATTGTTGTTAACTGCACTTTTTGGCTCTTACCGAATTTGGTCGTGGATAAAGCAAGGAAAGCTATAACTAATTCAAGAAATGATGGTTGAGACTGACTATATAGTCGGCAAATTTGTACCCATATAAAGGGAAAAGCTATCCTGGTGTCAAATTCTCTACATAGCCATTCAGTAGAGAAGTGCTCCTTGATGCCAAAGATCCCTTGTGTTTGAAAATAAAGTAGCTCGGCTTGACGAAGTAAAACGTGCTATGCGTGATACTGATGACAAACGAATGTACGAGCGATATTTATGGATCTCCCTCCTTCTCTCCGACTACAGTCGAAAAGATATTGCCCAGATCCTTGACCGCGGTCTTGATACGATTGGCCATTACGTTCAAGGCTATTGTGCTTCTGGGCTGGAGGGTTTACAGATGGACTACTCTCCTGGTCGTCCTGCCTATCTTACGCCGGAACAGGAGCAGCTTGTGCATCAGACGTTAGCTGAAAAAACACCTGAGGATGTAGGGTTTCCCGCTAGAATGAACTGGACATCAGGCATCGTTCGCAAGTGGATCGAGGATGAATTCCAGATCAAATATTCGGACCGTGGCAGCAGAGAATTACTGTATCGACTGGGTTTCTCCCACACAAGACCGACCTATACGTTGGCCAAAGCTGACCCGGAGCAACAGGAGGCGTTCAAGCAAGAGTTTGAAGAGGTAAAAAAATTAGTAAAACGCGAAATTGATCGAATCCTGTTTGAAGAGGAAAGTATGATTCGGGACTATCAAGCGTTAGTAAGCACCTGGTTTCCTAAAGGTCAGCAGAAAGTTATTCCGACCTATGGCAAGCATCGCGGCGCCAAATTATTGGCCACTCTTGACTATGAGACCGGTGAAATTTATTGAGAAGAACATGAGCAATACGATGCCGCCGTATTCTTGAGTTTTTTGGAGAATGTTGTCGCAAAATACCCGAAAGGCAAGAAGGTACTCATATTAGATAACGCGAGAATTCACCATGCAAAGTTACTACAGCCCTTTCTCAAACAACATGAAGCTCATTTTGAACTTATGTTCCTTCCTCCATATAGCCCTCAACTCAACATTGTAAAAGGGCTTTGGGGTTGGTTGGAACAGTCCGTTATTTACAACGACTTTTTCTCTAAAACTTCCGAAATTCAATGTGCTGTCAAAACGTTCATGGATGAAATCAGCAAAGATCCCATGAATATCGTCGATCGACTTTTGTATTCGAATGTAGTGTTCTTTAATGCCGAATATATAGTTGGAAAATAGCAGAATATTATGGACAGGTTTAATTGCTTTCCCCAACCATGACCTTCATAACGAAGAAGCCATTCATCTTCGTTGATCACGATAATCATCATCTCAAGCAGTTTAAATAGGAAGTAATGGGAGAAGCCATGTCAATAATCAACTTATTTAGAGGTAAGTCTGGAACTGGAAAATCAACATTATTCAATGAATTTGCTAAGATACTTATGTTGGTTGTATTACACAAAGATGATCCGAGCTAAAAGCATATTATGAACATGTAAACACTGAATATCTTGATTATGAATTGGTATTAGACACGGTTGAGGAAATAGAGTCACTGAGTGTTCAGGCTGAAGCATTTGTCTTTGAAAATAATTGTCGGATCCCCTGTTAGACTTGGTCTCGCCATTTCCCATTGCCTAGAGTAGGAAGGAGGCTTATTATGCAAACGGTGATTCCTGCGTTCCGTATCACTGATTATTCTAAAAGCAAGACGTTTTATGTAGAGGGGATGGGGTTTCGTATCGATTGGGAGCATCGATTTGAACCGAACTTGCCCGTTTTTGTTCAAATTTCGCGGGAAGAGGTGACGATGTACTTAACTGAGCATACAGAGGATTGTCAGGTTGGAGGACTTATTCACATATTTGTTCCTGATGTTGACAGCTGGTACAACGAACTATCTGGCAAATTGGCGATTGGAACGATCGAACCGCCCCACGAACAAATTGATGGTCTGCGTATGATGGGTGTAGTCGACCCGGATGGTAATCAAATTCGTATTTGCACTCGACTCTAAAGTCCGACTAATGAAAGTAATCAGTGAGGAAGTGTACCGTCATACCTGGCCTGATAACCGTAACGAGAATATTGATATCGTGGCACGGTGGGTCGAGAGATACGAGTCGATACGAATCGAATCTATGTGACTGGCTTCAGCATGGGCGGCAACGGAGTATGGGACTTGGCAGTCCATACAACAGGGATATTCGCGGCAGCGGTCCCGATCACTGGCTGGTTCGAATGTGAAGATGTGCAAGGATTGTCTACTACACCGATATGGATGTTTCATGGTGAACGGGATGATGTGGTGCGCCAATATCGAGGTCTGAAAAGATGGCGCAAGTTTTGAAGGATGCTGGGATTCTCACGAAATTTACAAGATACCCTGATGTAGATCATGGACACGAGGTAATGAGACGAACTTATACAAATCCTATTTATATCGATGGCTTGAAAGCCAAAAAAAACCTCTAAATCGCGGATGCGCATCTTCTAATTTGGTTCGAGCGAGTGAGATCGTCCGTCGTGATGTTACTGGTAACATAATGCTACCAAACATCCTGAAATTTAATAAAACAACGGTGATTAGGTAGCATTTTGCTACCAAACCCCTTGTTTTTCGACCGATTCAGAGAAGTGGTAGCATTTTTTTGCTACTTCAGCTCCAAACACCGTTCAGGGACAAGCCTGTGTGCTCCTCCTCATCTGACAGTTCACTATACCGCCTGAGTTGGCGAAGTACAACCACTGTTGTTGTTCACCACACGAGCACGGGGCATGGGGCAACTCGGATAACTCTCTATTTTTGCAATGCTCGGATATCTTTTAAGATTTTGTTGAAATCCGGATTCATGCCGTCGTATGAGGTTACAACGGTACCCTTGGGATTGACAAGAAAGAAGGAGGTTCCATGGGCCACCTGATCGGAATTTAGATCCTTCGCTACAGGTGTGATGAAGGAGCTCCGGGCGAATTTCTGAATTTGTTCATCTGAGTACCCTGTCAGGGCGTTCCAGTTCGTAAATTCCGCATTGAATTTACGCACGTAGTTTTTCAGCACGTCCGGTTTGTCTTTCCCTGGGTCTACGCTGAAGGATACTAGTTCTGCCTTGATTCCGGCTTTTTTCATCTCTTGCTGCAGCTTGGCGAAGTTTTGCGTCAGGTTCGGACATACAGTTGTACAATGCGTAAAGATAAAGTTGGCTACCCAAACCTTGCCCTTCAGATCCGCGAGACCGAATGCTGCCCCTTCCTGATTCGTGAACGTAAAGTCTGACACTTTGATATTCAGGTCATTCGGTTTGCCTCCTCCACAGGCGGGCAGGACAACGAGCAGAATGATGGCGTACGCGAGAATGAGACCCCGCAGCAGGTGCGGTGTGCTTGTTCGACTCATGGGAATTCTCTCCTATACGAATTATTGTAATGTCTCGAGCCACTTGGCTAAGGATTGGATGTCTTGTTCCTTCATCAGCTTGCTGAACGCCGGCATACCCTTGCCGCCATTGCGAATGATATGGACAATTTCGTCAGGAGTAAGCTTCGATCCGATTTTTTGCAAGCTGGGACCTACTCTACCGCTCAAATCCGTAGCATGACAGGACATACACTGACTTTTGTAGATGGCGATTGCTTCTTCATGGTTGGGATTGGCAAGGACCCCTTTGTGACCGCTGTCACTCCTCTCTCCTCCGGAACATGCTGCAAGAACTCCAATCGAGATCACGATAACCATGCTGAATACTCTATTTCTTTTCATAATGGTGATCCTCCAGTGTCATTATGATGCCAATTGTAGACAAAGCAGCATCGTCTGTCATGACACGAACGAGCTATCATACAGGCGATTGTTTGAACGTTTGGTGTCGGTCTGCCGCCTGGCGAAGCTGGTCAAGCAGCTCGCTGCAACCTATTTGCGGAAGGATAGCTCTTTTGAGTGATGTCAATTGTTGTGTCCGAGACTACACTGGAGAGGATTCACTATGGAGGGGGAATTCTAGTATGAAGAGCAAAATTCATCGACAGAATCAACGAATGAGAGCTCTCATGGTGCTGACTCTCATAAGCTTTGTCGTTATCCTAGTGCTAGCTGCTGTGCTTCGGTCGTCACCCAGATCGCTCGAGGTCGACTATCATTCTTTGCCACGACTAGGTGATAAGGATGCTCCAGTACACATTGTGGAATTCGGCGATTACAAATGTCCGGTCTGCAAAAGCTTCGTTGAAACGATCAAGCCGCGGTTAATCAAGGACTATGTTGAAACTGGCAAGGTGGCACTCTATTTTATGAATTACTGGTTTATCGGCCCTGACTCTTATACCGCAGCACTAGCTGCACAATCGGTATATCACCAGAATCAGAGTGAGTTCTGGAAGTATTACAGTGCGATCTATAAGCACCAAGGCGAGAAGTCGGTGCCCTGGGCTACACCGGAATTCCTCATGCAATTGGCCAAGAACGAACAGCTGGCGATCGATCATGATATGCTGAATCACGATATCCGTAACAAGACCTATGCGAAAGAGATCGATACCCATCAAGCGTTTGCCCGGGACACAGCGAAAGCTTCAGGAACTCCGACGCTGCTGATCAATGGCACGTTATTCACTGACGTCTTTGATTACGACAAGCTCAAGGCAGCAATTGAAGCCGCTCAGAGAGAGGGCCGTTCATGATCGTTATCCGCACGTACAGTCTGTATTTGGCTTGGGTCGTCTCGTTGGTTGCTGTCGGAGGCAGCTTGTTCCTCAGTGAGATTATGGGCTATGTCCCATGCACGCTCTGTTGGTTCCAGCGTATCTTCATGTATCCGATCGTCATTCTATTAGGCAGAGCCTGTTATTATGGCGACCGGACGATCATTGGCTATGTATTTCCATTAAGTATAGTTGGCGGCTGCTTGTCCTTGTATCACTATGCCCAGCAGAAGCTGCCCGGATTATCCAAGCTGCTGCCTTGTACAGCCGGTATACCCTGCAATGTGGATGAACTGGATTGGTTCGGGTTCATTACC
>JBEPYM010000056.1:0-17823 GCA_041641375.1 Paenibacillus sp. | reverse complement strand
CCGATCTGCGGGCATATGGCTCAAAAAGGGGATAGCTGCGATGTCGCAAGTGTGGAGGTTTGTCGATACAGGACCGGGGGCGCCGGCTTGGAATATGGCGGTTGATGAAGCGATCGCGATCGCGCACGGGCGGGGCTATGTGCCGCCGACGCTGCGTTTCTATGATTGGGAGCCGGCGACGCTGTCGATTGGATATTTTCAGAAGGCGGAGGAAGAGGTTGATTTTGCCGAACTGAAGCGCAGAGGCTTCGGTTTTGTACGGCGTCCAACGGGCGGCAGGGCGGTGCTGCACGATCGGGAGCTGACGTACAGCATTATTGTAGCTGAAGCGTACCCGGGAATGCCGAGCGGTGTAACGGAAGCGTACCGGGTGCTAAGCGAGGGCTTGCTGTACGGATTTCAAGCGCTGCAGCTCGATGCGGAGCTTACGCGGAGCGGCGCTTCGTTCGAAGCGGGCTCGGCGGTGTGCTTCGATTCGCCAAGCTGGTACGAGCTTGTGGTTGAAGGTCGGAAGGCGGCAGGCAGCGCACAGGTGCGCAAGCATGGCAGTGTGCTTCAGCATGGCTCGATCCTGCTGGAGCTGGATGCTGAAGCGTTGTTTGCGGTATTGAAGTTTCCGAGCGAGCGGGTGAAAGAACGTATGCTCAGAGCTTTTCCGGATAAGGCGGCGGCTATCCAGGATTTACGACGTGGAAGAGGGCTAGAGGCTGCTCCGATGGCTGAAATTAGGGCATCTTTTCGCAGCGGACTGGCTCGCGGTCTTGAAGTTGAGCTGGTGGAAAGCAGCTTGACGGAAGAGGAACTTGCGTTGGCGAAGCAGCTGGTAGAAGAAAAATACGGCAGTGACGGGTGGAATCTTAGAAGATAATTCACCCGTCTGCCTTGTTCCGTTATCGTCCTGGAATCGTCTCCTCAAACAGCTCCTGCAGCTTACGAGTCAACGGACCGGGTTCACCTCCGCCAACCGGGCGGCCGTCGATCCGGATAACAGGTGTAATTTCAACCGTTGTTCCTGCGATAAAGGCTTCATCGGCAGCCAGCATCTCTTCAAGGGTAAATGTGCGCTCTTCGGCAGGAAGGCTGTGATCCTTGGCTAACCGGAGAATGACCGCTCGAGTAATGCCGTGCAGGATCCAGTTGTCGGCCGGATGAGTTACAAGCATTCCATCCTTGACGATGAAAAAATTGGAGGCGCTGCACTCCGTTACCGTTCCGCTGCGGTGCATGACGGCCTCCTGGGCGCCTGCATCAAGCGACTGCTGCTTGGCCATCGTATTTGGCAGTAAATTCAATGTCTTGATATCGCAGCGATGCCAACGAATATCGGGAACAGTGACAGCCGCGATGCCGTCTCTCATTCCGCCCACTGGCCTTGGCGCCTCGCTGCAGAAGCCAAGCGACTGAGGCGCAGCTTCTGCCGGGAACGGATGCGCGCGAGGGGCGACTCCGCGAGAAACTTGAATATAGACCGTTCCCGTTTGCAATGCATTCGCACGGATTAGCTCATCAAGGAGCTCGTCCAGGCGTTCCATCTTCCACGGCAGTGCAATCCTGATTTCTTTCGCGCTGCGGACCAGGCGCTCGTTATGGGCTTCCCGTTCATAAATGCTCCCATTGTATACCCGATACACTTCATATATGCCGTCCCCGAATAAATACCCGCGATCGAGCCATGACACTTGTACGTTTTCCTTTTCAACGATGGAACCGTTCCACAGCAGCTTCAAAAGGGCACCCTCCATTCATCCCAATATTTACGAACAAATGTTTGCATTCTTCAATCCGATTTGGTACAATCAACACGAATGTAGTAACTAAGATACCGTACCTGTCCGCCGCTGTCAAAATCAGTTTTTGTCGATTGTTAGGGAATGGTGTCGGACGGGAGTTGACATGCAATTTTTGAGAAATAGAGAGAATTCGAGATATCGCTAGCTTGAATGACCTGCAAATCTATTTCTATGAAAAAATAGGCCTTTGGATGATAGGCACACAATATATTGTAGTGTATAATGAAACTCGCACACTACATATTGTGCCTGCGTACATAGCCTGAAGACAGCATAGAAGGCGAAATTTGTCGGATCGGAAATTCTCGGGATTTTGCGCGAAATCTCTTGGATTCGGCATTTCAAGGTGTCGCAATTCGTATGAGGAGGTTGCTCTGTTGGAGACAAAGCAAGTGGTGGAGAAGAAAGAAGCGAGCAGATTGGATGGGTTAAGTGAGAAAATTTTCCTTGACCGATATGCGATGAAGGATCCCGACACCAACAATACGAAGGTTGGCGACGTTGTGCTGGTGCTCACGAAAGACGATCCCAAATTTCCCGCCAAGGAAGTAGGCGAGATCATTGCCAGATCAGGACGTAACGTAACCGTTAGACTGCGCAGCGGCGAAACCGTGGAGTCGACAATCGAGAAACTTACGCTCACGAAGGAGAAAACCCCGGATGAGCTCTGGTCGCGCCTTGCCAAGGCGATGGCTTCTGTCGAAGCTCCAGAGAAGCAGCAGGAGTGGACGGAGAACTTTAAATATATCCTTGAAGACTGGAAGTTGGTTCCAGGTGGCCGAATTGCGGCAGGCGCCGGAGCAAGCGACGAACTGACGCTCTTTAATTGCTATGTCATTCCGTCCCCGCATGACAGCCGCGGCGGCATTATGACAACCTTGTCCGAGATGACGGAGATTATGTCCCGTGGCGGCGGAGTAGGCATCAACTTGTCGAGCCTGCGTCCGCGCCGGTCTATCGTACAGGGAGTCAGCGGCTCATCCAGCGGTGCGGTATCCTGGGGTGGCTTGTTCTCGTATACAACCGGCCTCATCGAGCAGGGCGGAAGTCGCCGCGGCGCGCTGATGCTGATGATCAACGACTGGCATCCGGATTTGCTTGACTTCATTACGGTCAAGCAAACGATGGGCCAGGTGACGAACGCCAACCTGTCCGTTTGCGTAAGCAACGGGTTCATGAAGGCGGTCAAGGAAGATCTGGAGTGGGAGCTCGTATTCCCAGATACGAAAACCGAAGGCTACGACGATCTGTGGGACGGCGACCTCGCCAAGTGGAAGGCAGCCGGTCTGCCAGTCAAGCATTACCGGACGGTGCGCGCCCGCGACGTATGGCATACGATTATCGAATCGGCCTGGAAGTCCGCCGAGCCTGGCGTTGTCTTTATGGAGTACTACAACGATATGTCCAACAGCTGGTACTTCAACCCGATCATCTGCACTAATCCGTGCGGTGAGCAGGGGCTGCCGGCTTGGGGTGTTTGCAACCTGTCTGCGGTAAACCTGTCCAAGTTTTACGACGAGAAGAAGCACGACGTCGATTGGGAGGATCTCGGACGTGTCGTTCGTTATTCCGTTCGATTCCTTGACAATGTTATTGACAAGACGCCTTACCATTTCGAAGAGAATGAAAAGAATCAACGGAGTGAACGGCGTGTCGGACTAGGCTCCATGGGTCTTGCCGAGCTGATGATCAAGCTTGAAATTCGGTATGGCAGTCCGGAATCGCTGAAGTTCCTGGATAAGCTGTACGGCTTTATGGCGAAGGAAGCTTATGTCGCTTCCGCCGAAATCGCCGGTGAGAAGGGCTCATTTACCCAGTTTGTTTACGACAAGTTTATGAAATCCGGCTTTATGAAAAATATTGTACAGGAATACCCAGAGGTTGGTGCAGCAATCAAGAAGCAGGGGATCCGCAACGTGACCGTGATTACCCAAGCGCCTACAGGCAGCACCGGCACGATGGTTGGCACCTCTACAGGTATTGAGCCGTATTTTGCGTTTGAATATTATCGCCAGAGCCGTCTCGGCTTCGATAAGCAATATGTGCCAATCGCCCAGGAATGGCGCGACAGGAATCCGGGCAAGGAGCTTCCGGCTCACTTTGTAACGGCGATGGACTTGTCGGCGGAGGACCATATTCGCGCGCAGGCAGTCATTCAGAAGTGGGTGGACAGCTCCATCTCCAAAACCGCAAACTGTCCTGCCGACTTCACCGTTGAAGAGACGAAGCGGCTTTATGAGCTGGCTTTTGAGCTTGGCTGCAAAGGCGTCACGATTTACCGTGACGGCAGCCGCGACGTTCAAGTTCTGAGCACGGACAAGAAGGAAGACAAGAAGGATGAGAAGGCGGTCGCGACAGCTGAAACAGCAGAGGCGGCAGCTGCGGTATCCGCAACTTCCGAAAGCGGAGATGCGTATGCGATCAGTAATCTGAATGGTGCGCTCAACGCCGGAGTCGATAAGAAGTCGGAGGAAGTGTTCGACAAGGAGTACCGCCGCCGTCCGCAAGTGCTTCGCGGCAGCACCTATAAGATCAACACACCTTTCGGCATGGCGTATATTACGATTAACGATCTGAATGGAACACCGGCGGAAATATTCCTGAATGTCGGCAAAGCCGGATCCGACGTGTTCGCAATGTCCGAAGCGCTGGGGCGTGTATGTTCCTTGTTCCTTCGCTACGGCGACCATGGCAATAAGGTGAATTTGCTGATCAAGCATTTGAAGGGAATCGGCGGCTCCGGAGCGATCGGCTTTGGCGCAAATCGCGTTGAATCAATCGCCGATGCCGTAGCCAAAGCGCTTGAGATGCATCAGGAGGGCATCAGCAGCCTGAGCGAGATGGCGGCAGCTTCGGTGCAAACCTATGTACCGGTCACAGAAGTGAAGCCGGCAAGTCCGGCCGCTACTCCCAAAGCAGCCGGCACCTCGACGGACCTGTGCCCGTCCTGCGGCTCCGCGTCCCTTGTGAATGTAGAAGGATGCAAAACCTGCACGAGCTGCGGGTACAGCCGCTGCAGCTAAAGAGCAGTTGGATTTTAGTACGACGTTCTCTGTGAAATTCCAGAATTGATTAGAATTGTTCCATAATTCGTTAGAATGACGCCGATATACAGCGTCCTGCATAAATATTCGCCGAACAGCACGTATCACTCAACAAACTGGTTCATAAAATCACCATACATCAGTGCTGAATCTCAACAACAACCATTGTGGGAGGATTGATGGAAGTGAAGCCATTGGAAGAGTTAACGAGTGCGGAATTGAAGGAATTTATTGCAGAGTGCAAGATCGGCTTCCGTGATGCCACCGAGATGTTCGAGTTCGAGACGGCGAAGATGTACAAGGAACGGATTCTGGAGTACCGAACGGAACTGAATAAGCGTAGCCAGAGGGCTGCGATGTAACACAGAATACCCGTACTTTGCCGCTCTGGTGAAGTACGGGTATTTTTATGATAGAAAAAGCGAAAAAAACACAACGAACTAGTGAAAGGAACAAATTGTGAATCCAGCTCATTTCCCTGATCATAGAGGTGTGAGCAAGATCACAAATTATTTCAGGGGGAATGGAACATGGTCACTCAAGAGCAGCTTCAGCAATATACGGAGAAAGGTTTTATCCTATTCGAGAATTTATTTACGGCAGAAGAAATCGATGGTGTGAGGGATGCGATTGATGAGCTGGACGAAGAATCCGAACGTCGACTGCACGAAGCAGGACAAAGCTTTATCAGTATTCCAAGTCAGATTAACTTTAATAGTAACCTTAATTTCATGAAGCCGGAGCTGCAGCAGTTTATTGCCGATCAACGGTTTGTAGATATCTCTACAGCGATCCTGGGTCCGGATATTCGCCTCTATTGGGATCAATCGGTGTACAAGCGACCAGAGGCCAGCCGCGATTTCCCATGGCATCAGGATAACGGATATGCACCGATCGAGCCCATGCATTATCTAACGTGCTGGCTGGCGCTGGAGGATGCTACGATCGAGAATGGCTGTATCTGGATCCAGGAAGGTACACATCATAGAGGTCTTGTCGAGCATGTGAAAACCGATATTGGTTACCTTTGCTATTATGGCGATGTTCAAGGAACGCCCGTTGAGCTTAAGAAAGGCAGCATGGTGGCTTTCCATTCGCTTCTGTTCCATCGAAGTACGCCGAACCGCAGCCAGACTACGCGTAAGGCATACGTCATACAATATTCCCAATTGGGCTCCATTGACCCGAGAACGGGAGCTGAATATTGCAACGGTCCCATCATCGCGAGGGATGGCAAAGCAGCTTACGAAGGCTTTCAAACCCGTGAAGACCAACGTCCATATCGCAGCTAGGGAGGTGACGTATGGGCAAGAAGGTGGTATGCTGTGTCACTAATTTTCAGAGATTCCAATATGGTCCGGTGCTTCAAGAGCTTGTTGAGCTGAAACACGAGGTTTCGCTGGATCGCTGTTTGAGTCAATGTGTAGGCTGCAGCAGAGAGGTTGCAGCTATGATTAATGGACAGTTCAAGTCATTTGACGACCCTGGTCAATTCAGGCAATATGTAGTGGAGAGCAAGTAACGTTCTGTCAATGCCGGGGGGACGGGCCGATGCGGGAAGAGCCACAGCAGCTGGACGATCATTGGAAAATAAAGCTTTATCAAGTGCAGGAGGCCAGCTACGACCAGATCGACCTGAGAGATCTCACGTACCCTTACTGGGTAATGAGCTTCATCGTCGAAGGCGATGTAGAGGTAATCGACGGTTCGAAGCTGCAGCGTGCGTCTTCGGGTCAGCTCATGCTTCATGCGCCCGGCGTTCCTTTCTCCGAGCGGGCTACTTGTCCTGGTACTCATCGATGGATGCTGATTGAGGTTACGAACCGTTACCAATTGGACCTGTTTCGGCTATACCCGCTTGGCGAGGTTATCTCCATTCATGAACCTGAGCTGTATACGCAGCTGTTCACAAAGCTGCTGGATGCATGGTCTCGATGGCAGTCCCCATTCCGAGATCTCGAGCTGTCAGGCGTAGGGTTACAAATCATTCATCACGTTCTGGATAGCTGGGATAAGTCCGGCCGACAGCAGCGGTCGTCGCTGGAGAGGAAGGGGGATGATCGATTAAACGCCGTCGTTTTTCACCTTCAGCAGAACGCCTCAGAGAAGATCACCCGGGAGATGCTGGCAAACCTCGTCCATTTGAACCCTAATTATTTGGACAAAATTTTTACCGAACGTTTCGGCATGCGCCCCATGGAGATGCTCCGTGAGCTGCGCTTGAAGCTGGCGAAACGAATGCTGGAGAATAGCAGTGACAGCCTCGCTACCATAGCGGCTGCCTGCGGACTGGGAGATGCTCCTTATCTGACTCATCAATTTAATAAGAGATACGGCATCAATCCAGGCCAATATCGGGAGCAGGTGCGTCGTACCTACCAAAATTATTATATGAATGAGTGAGATGGGCAAATGTGTGGGAGGTAGACGGGATGAATGTTGATCATACGACTGCTGAAGCGCTGCTCCGTGACATCGAATTGACGCATCCGCCGTATGGAACGGTTGCGATCTGGTATATCGGGCAGGAAAGCGTAGTCATTAAGGGATCGGACAGCGTTATTTATGTGGATCCCTTTGTATCCGACGAGCTGGAAAAAGTGCACGGAGTCAAAAGACGATATCCGCCGCCGTTTACCCCGGAGCAGCTTCGTTTGGTAGACTACTGCTTTATTACGCATGAGCACGAGGACCATCTGGACCCCGGAACGATTCGGGTATTGGCGCAGCGTTCTCCTTCAACGGAGTATGCGGCCCCCGGGATATGTCGTCCTCAGCTGGAGCAATTGGGCGTTCGCCCGGAGATGATTCTTGATGCCGTGACGGATCGTTGGGTAGAAGCCAGAGGTTTTCGTTGGAAGGCGGTTCCGGCTGCGCATGAGGCGCTGGAGTATGATCCGAAGACAGGAAGCCGATACGTGGGATATTTGTTTGATATTAACGGCGTCCTTGTTTACCATGCGGGCGACACGGTGATTTATCCGGATCTGGTACAGCGGCTTCGCGAGGAACGTATCGACATCGCGCTGCTCCCGATCAACGGTCGGGATGCTTTTCGCAACCAAGTCGGTATTGTGGGCAACATGAACTACCGGGAAGCGGCTGAGCTAGCGGTACGTGCTCAGATCGACACCGTTGTGCCGCTTCATTACGACATGTTTGAGATGAATTCGGAGCATCCGGGTTATTTTGTCGATTATGTATACAGCCGTTATCCACATCAAAAGTGTCATGTAATGAGCCGGTTTGAACGATTTGTCTATGTACCGCCCCGTGCATTTCGAACCTGACGTATGTCCGAACAGCATGTGCATGTAAACATGACATGTGCAACATAAATCGATTGCCATGCGGCGTTCTTTTGTTTATGCTGAGGAGAACAACCTGTGCGTAAAGGAGAATGGCGCGAATGAAGTTTGCCCGATTGATGTGGAATGGCGAGGCTCGCAAGGCGGTAGTGGAAGCAGATCAGCTCGAGTTGATCGAGGGGGATTTGTTTGGGGAGTGGAGGAGAACGGGAGTGCGGGTGGATGCATCCGAGGTCCGGCTTCTGGCTCCGCTTGTTCCAAATCAAATCCTTGGAATCGGTCTTAACTATGTACCTCCTGGAGAGCCGCTGCCGGATCCGAAGCCGTCTATGCCGACGTTCTTCTTCAAGCCGGTCACTACGGTGATCGGACCTGGAGATGCGATCCGGATTCCGCCGGATTTGCAGGAAGTCAAGTTCGAGGCGGAGATTGCGGTCATTATTGGCAAGCATGCGTATCAGGTAGCCGAAGAGCATGCGCTCGATTATGTGTTCGGGTATACGGTCGCTAACGATGTGACTGCCACCCAATATTTTCACCCGAACGGGAACTGGACACTGTCCAAAGTGTTTCCGACGTTCACCCCGTTAGGTCCTTATATCGAGACGGAGCTGAATCCGCTTCAGGCGATTGTGCGTTCGACGCATAACGGTGTGCTGAAGCAGGACAGCCCGACATCGCTGATGATCGAGACGGTTCCGTCTATGATCGCCTATCTGACGAAGCTAATGCCGCTTTCTCCGGGTGACGTCATCTTGTCCGGCGCACCGGCAGGGGCCGATCTGTTCCGCAGAGGCGATGAAATTGCGTGTTCGGTTGAAGGGATTGGCACGCTTCGGAATCCGGTTGCTTCGGAATAGGGTATCGTTGCATCGTATGAACTCAGTACGCGGAATATGGCCAACTGCCGTATTCCGCGTTTCTATTATGGCTGCGACATCATGCAAACCAACATGGATATCATCCGCATTCATCCTGTGATATAACTGAAGTAGAGTTTGTTAGCTCAATACGCGATAAAGAAGTGACTCCATGAAGCTGAATGAGGCGTCCATACGTTTGCGGAGATGGCTTGCCGGACATTTTACCGGGGAATCGATCGATCATCGTCAATTGATTTCGCTCGTTCTTCCGATATTGATCGATCAAATGTTTATTTTTGGTCTGGCTCTGGTCAATACCGTTATGATCAGCAGCTCCGGTATGGCGGCGGTCAGTGCGGTACATATGGTTGATTCGATCAATATTTTGTTAATCAGCACCTTCCTGGCGATTGCGACCGGCGGCACCGTCGTTATTGCGCAATACAGGGGCAGCGGCAACGACGAGATGGTGCGGAAGGCTGCAGCCAGTACAATCTCTGCCGTATGCTTGTTTGCTCTTGTCATCAGCTTGTTGGTGATTGTGTGCTACAAGCCGATCTTGAACGTATTGTTTGGCGCTGCCGATCCGGATGTGTCCCGGTTGGCAGGCATTTATCTGGTCGGCAGCGGCATCTCGTTCTTCGGCGTTGCGCTCAGGGAAGCGGTATGCGGTGTTCTCCGGGGAATCGGCAAGACGAGAGTGACGCTCGCGTTATCGCTGATCATGAATGTGTCTTATGTGCTGCTCAATGTGCTGTTTCTGTATGTGCTCGACCTGGGGGTTTTCGGAATGGCCATCTCGGTAGTCATCTCGCGTTACCTCGCTGCGGTCTGTGCGCTTTATTATATGTTGCGGCTGGACACGAGCTTCGGATTTCATCTGAGGGATGCGTTTCGGCTGAATATGGAGATGCTCCGTAAAATCTGGTATATCGGCTTTCCTTTTGCATCGGAGCAGCTATTTTTTAACGGGGGCAAGCTGCTGACACAAATCTTTATCGTCGGGATGGGCACCTCCGCGGTTGCTGTGAATGCAATTGCCGGCTCGATTGCCATGGTCGCGCAGATCGCTCCGATTGCGTTCAGTATCGCCATTGTAACCGTTGTCGGCCAATGCGTCGGGAGGGGCAATATTGCGGACGCCCGGAAGCTGACTCGGTCATTCCTGTGGCTCGCATCGTTTGCCTTCATCCTGATGGCGGCGCTGATCATACCGCTTGTCCAGCCGATTATCGGCTTGTTTCAGCCGCCGAACGAGATCCGAAGCGATATTGCAATCATCGTGATCGTGAACGCAATTGTCATGATTCCTTTATGGTCGCTCAGCTTCCTGCTGCCGAATGCGCTGCGCGCTGCAGGGGATTCTCGCTTTACTTCGATAACCGCAATGATCACGATGTGGACCGTTCGAATTGTGCTTGGCTATTTGCTGGGGGTTACACTACAGCTTGGCGTACTGGGAATCTGGACGGCCATGCAATTGGAATGGATCGTACGCAGTGCGTTCTTCTTATGGCGATATAAAGGGGAGAGCTGGTACCGCCATCGGCTCGTCGAGCCGGCTTCCGGCGGGACCGTATCACGATGAAGGCAGAAGGGTCAGCACCGAGAACAGATGCAGGGCGGTACCGCCGATTACGAACAGATGCCATACTGCATGATGATACAGAAATCCGCGCCACACATAAAAAATCGCTCCGACCGAGTACAGGACTCCACCGCCTACAAGGAGCGCCGTCCCCTTATCAGTCAACGCAGCGGTAAGCGGATTCCAGGCAAACACGATCAACCAGCCGAGAACGAGGTACAGCACGGTTGACGTGTGGAGAAATCGTTTGACAAAAAATGCCTTGAACACGGTTCCCGCCGCTGCGAGTCCCCATACAATGCCGAATAGTGTCCAGCCAAGCGGGCCCTTCACGGCGACAAACAAATATGGCGTATACGTCCCGGCAATAAAGAAATAAATCGAGGAATGGTCAAGAATTTCGAACACATTTTTGGCCCTCCCCGGCGGAAAGCTGTGTACGAGCGTTGAGGACGTGTAAAGCAGCACCATCGTCGCTCCGAACAGCGTAAAGCTGACGACATGCCACGCGGTCCCGTAAAGTGCGGAGAACACGATTAAGATTACGAGCGCAGCGATGCTGAGCAAAGCTCCGATTCCATGAATGACGGCGTTTGCGATTTCTTCCTTCTTGGTGAATGTATGGGTCATGGCCATGAGGAGTTCCTCCTTGGGGGGCATATGCTTTCAGTATGACAGAAATGCAAGGAACAGGAAAGCTCGCGTCTAGACCTATGATACAAATCACTGCCGGAACAAAGACTATCTTTTATTCTATTAGTAAAAGCTGGTTTCATCGCCAAAAGGAGCTGCCCCTAATGTCCGACATGTCCCTTGTATTTCTTATTTTGCTTGCGACGACCCTTGCGTTTGTTGTGCCGCGATTCAGACCGGACTTGGTCGCGATGTGCTCCCTGTCGGCGCTGCTGCTGACCGGGCTTGTAACGCCGGCGCAGGCTCTCACGGGCTTTTCCAACCCTGTCGTGCTCATGCTGGCGGGGCTCTTTATCGTGGGAGAGGCTGTTTTTCAGACCGGGCTCGCCGCGGCAGCCGGCAATCGGATCGGCGCACTCGCCGGCAAGGGAGAGCTAAGGCTGCTTTTGATCGTGATGGGTGTCGTTGCCGGACTCAGCGGCTTCCTGAGCAACACGGGAACGGTCGCCGTTCTGATGCCGATCGTCATTTCGCTGTGCGTACAGCTGAAGCTGCATCCGGGTCGTATGTTGATGCCGCTCGCCATCGCAAGCGGTATCGGGGGCGCGCTAACGTTGATCGGGACGCCGCCAAACCTGATTGCCGGCCAGGCGCTGACGGCGGCCGGCTTCGGCAAGCTCGGCTTCTTTGATTTTACGCCGGTCGGCCTGGTAGCGCTGCTTGCCGGAGCTGCCTATATGGTGCTGATCGGCCGCAAGCAGCTGTCCCGATTTACCTTTGCCGACGGCGGCGAATCCCGGCAAGGCGTAACGGCGGAGGAGCTCGCGGGCTTCTACGCATTGTCCGGCCACTTCCATACCGTCCGTATCGATCCGGACAGCTTGATGTCGGGGCGAACGCTGCGCGAGCTGAAGCTGCCGCCTCGCTATGGGATCACGGTGCTGGAGAGGGTGCATGGAAACGAGTCAGTGCGTGTAACGCCAGAGACAACGCTGCTACATGGGGATAAGCTGCTGGTGTTCGGAACGAAGGAAGCGGCGGACCGGCTTGCGGAGGGAGAAGGCGTGGGAGTGAAACCGACTTCTCCGGAAGACAGACTGACCGGCGTCAAATCTGCGACGGGCGTTACGTTCGCCGAGGTGGTGTTGACTCCGGGATCGGCGCTTGCATACCGGACGCTGGAGGAGATCCAGTTTCGCAACCAGTTCGGTGTGACCGTGCTGGCGATCAACCGCCGCGGTCAATTCAGACTGGAGCAGCCGACGGAGGAGCGACTGGAATTCGGCGATTCCCTGCTCGTCCACGGTCCGTGGGAAAAGCTGCAGCAGCTAGCCGGAGAAAACCGCGATCTCGTCGTCCTTCGTCACGTCAAGCCGAAGGAAGGACGCACCGCGCATCCGCTGAAAGCGGCGACCTCCGCAGTCATCCTGTTGGGCATGCTGCTGCTTATGACGCTGGAGCTTGTGCCTGCCGTCATTGCGGTAATGTTTGCGGCGCTTGCCGCTATATTGACAGGGTGTCTCAAGAAGCCGGACGACGCGTACCGGTCGATTCACTGGGGCACGATTGTGCTGATCGCCGGCGTGCTGCCGCTTGCAACTGCGCTCGAAAAAACAGGCGGGATCGCCTTTATCGCCGATCGGCTCGTTGCAGTGACCGGGGAATGGGGCACGTTCGCCGTGCTGGCTGGTCTCTATATCGTTGCATCGCTGTTCAGCCAGTTTATCAGCAACACCGCAACGGCGGTGCTCTTAATGCCGGTTGCCATCTCGTCGGCGCAGGCGGTAGGCGCGAGCCCGTACCCGTTCGTAATCGCCGTAGCCATTGCCGCCAGTATGGCGTTCGCAACCCCTGTCGCATCGCCACCGAACGCGATGGTCATGACATCCGGGGGCTACAGCTTCTTCGATTATTTGCGCGTCGGCCTGCCGCTGCAGCTTGTCATCGGGGCGGCGGTGCTTGCGTGTCTTCCTATTTTCTACCCGTTCTAGCGCTAGCGGCCGGACTCCGGTACGTCGCATGCACCGTCCGGCGTACAGCCGCTTCCGCCCTCACGAAGGACGGTGAGCGGCTGCTCCTCGGCCCAAATTTGCTCAAGCGCTCCGGCGAACGCTTCGACCGGCTGTGCTCCCGATATCGCATATTTCCGGTTCACGACGAAATACGGCACTCCACGAATGCGAAGCCGTTCCGCCTCTTGCTCGTCCGCTCTTACTACCTCTGTATAGTCGCCTTCTTTCAGCATGCGCAGCACGTCACTCCGGTCCAGTCCTGTTTCTTCCGCTAAGGTAGCCAGCGTCTCGTGGTCGCCAAGGTGACGGGATTCCGTAAAATACGCATAAAGGAGTCGCTCCTTCATTTCGCCGGCGAGCCCCTGTTTGCCTGCGTGATGGATCAGACGATGCGCATCGAACGTATTGGTGAGCACCATCGTATCGAAGTTGAAGGTTAAACCGACGGACCTCGCTTGCTCCGCGACGCCAGCGCTCATGGAAATCGCCTGCTCCCGGCTCGTCCCGTATTTTTTCGAGAGGATGTCGTATACATCCAGCTCGATATCGCGCGGGGCGTTGGGATCAAGCTCAAAGCTGCGGTAGATCACCTTCACCTTGTCCCGGTGCGGGAATGACGTTAAAGCCAGCTCCAGTCTTCTCTTGCCGATATAGCAAAACGGACATGCGATGTCCGACCACATTTCAATGTTCATTTTTCCAGCCTCCTCTTCATTTACTATGTTCCAACCGCGAGGCAAAGTCAATTCACCCGGTGTGACGGACAAGTCGAGTTGCCTCGATCAAGATGTTGCCTCGATCAAGAAGTTTGTTTATTCTAGAAGTGTGCAATCCGGCTCTGTACCAGCTCAATCAGCTCCGGCAAGCTGCTGCAGGTGCGAAGCTCCTCCGCCGTGATCAGCGGAACGAATTCACCGTCGGTTTGACGAATGAACACAGCGGGCAGCGCCGTTGTGGGGAAATCGGCGGATACCTCGTCGGCATGCAGGAAAACCGGTTGAATGGGAGAGAGCCGCTTCAGAAAACTTCTCCATTCCCGTTTCATGGCGACCGTTCCGTAGGTCAGGGCGCATAACCGGCAGTTATAGGTGTCCGGTGATATGATTTTGTGCGCAATGTCGAGCAGTGCATTCCAGAGTCCGGAGTTGGCGTTGTACACGAAGATAAGCGATTGATTCATGGCGTGTATCAGCCCCCATTCGTTTGTAACCATTATATACATAGAAAGAGGTGCAGGGATGAAGTATTATGCAGTCTTTTTGAAAATGGTCGATCCGGTCAAAAGTCAGGAGCTTCGGCCTCAGCATTTGGAGTATTTGGAGCTGAAGCGCAGCGAGGGCAAAATATTTGCCAACGGACGTTTCGTCGACGGCGCAGGCGGTTTGGTGATTTATCGGGCGGAATCCGAAGCGGAAGCGAGGATGCTTGCTGAGGGGGACCCATTCGTGGCGCATGGGGCGAGGGAAGCCGAAATCCACGAATGGGACATGGTGACGGGGGAGCAGCGGCTATGAGCCGCTTTTCATTCTCTTTAGAAATCGGTTAATCGCATAGTAGGCGGCTCCTCGTACGGCGGATGACGCTCCCAGCTCAGCATACCTGATTTCGAGCCGATCCCGGTGGAAAGGGAGGGAGCGTCGTTTCGCAGTTTCGGCGACGGATGTCCGCAGCCATGGCTCGGCGAGACTAAGCGTGTTACCGATAATGACGGCATCCGGGTTAAACACATTCACGATATTGGCGATGCCGATCCCGAGATAGCTTCCTACGGAGTCAAGCAGCTTGACGGCATGCTCATCTCCCGCAGCGGCTGCGTCCATGACCGCTTCCGTCGAATCCCAGCCGAACGGGACCGCCCGCGCGAGGAGCGCCTGCTCGGACGCGAACAGCTCCCAGCAGCCCTTGTTTCCGCAACGGCATACCGGGCCATCCAGCGCAATGGACAAGTGTCCAAGCTCTCCGGAAAAACCGGACGATCCTTTATACAGCTGGGTATCAATAATAATGCCGGTACCGATCCCAGCTCCGGCGCTCACATAAATTTGATTCGCAATTCCTCGGCCTGCACCGTACTTTTGCTCGCCCTGCGCTCCGGCGTTCGCCTCGTTGTCGATCGTAACGGGCACCTGATACCTAGCTTCCACCAGATCTCGCAGCGGAACGTGCGCCCATTCCAGATTGGGGGCAAACAGCAGAACGCCCTCCTGATCGACGATGCCAGGTACCCCGATGCCGATGCCGACAATGCCGTACGGACTGGATGGAGCGGAGGCGATTAGCTCATCGATGCAGCGATATAAAATCGCCAGCACATCGTCCAGCTTCTGGCTGTCATAGCTCGATTCGGAATGGGCGACCACATGACCCTCCAGATCGGCCGCTATTCCTCGTACATAGTCAACCCCAAGATCGATTCCGATGGCATAACCCGCATCTTTATTGAACAGCAGCATAACCGGCTTTCGTCCGCCGCTCGATTCACCCATGCCGATCTCGATGACGAGATGGCTTCCGATCAGGTCCGAAATCAGGCTTGACACCGTCGCTTTATTCAATCCGGTTCGTTCCGAAATCGCAGCACGCGAGATGGGCGAATGTTGAACCACACTCTCCAGCACGATGGAGGTGTTGATTTTCTTGATCAGCGCAGCGTCTCCAGTCACCTTTTTTACCATTCGTTGCTTCATTCCTTATCTCTTCACATTGTACTCAGTATACCACAGGATACTTAGTTTATCTAATAGACAAACTAATTGGGCGGTGTTATGATAAAGATAGAACGTACGAAAGCAATCCAATGAAGGAGGCGTTTTTGGCATGGCGTATTTTGATACAGTAGGCAAGATTCAATACGAGGGCAAAGGCTCCGACAATCCGTTCGCATTTAAGCATTACAATCCGAAGCAGGTCGTTCTCGGCAAGACGATGGAAGAGCATCTTCGTTATGCGGTTGCGTATTGGCACACGTATACGGGTGAAGGCGCTGACCCGTTCGGAGTAGGGACTGCAGTGCGCGGCTGGCAGAAATATAGCGGCATGGACCTCGCGAAAGCCCGCGTCGAAGCCAATTTCGAGTTTCTTGACAAAATCGGAATCGACTATTACTGCTTCCACGATCGCGATATCGCACCGGAAGGGGATACGCTGCAGGAGACGAACCGCAATCTGGACGTCATCGTCTCCCTTCTGAAGGACAGCATGAAGACAACCGGCAAGAAGCTGCTCTGGAATACAGCCAACATGTTTACGAATCCTCGCTTCGTTCACGGTGCTGCAACGACATCGAACGCCGATGTGTACGCCTATGCAGCTGCGCAGGTGAAGAAAATGCTGGAGGTCGGTAAGGAGCTCGGTGCGGAAAACTACGTATTCTGGGGCGGCCGGGAAGGCTACGAAACACTGCTGAACACCGACCTTGCGCTGGAGCTTGACAACCTGGCACGGTTTTTCCACATGGCGGTTGCTTATGCCAAGGAAATCGGCTTTGACGCGCAATTCCTGATCGAGCCGAAGCCGAAAGAGCCGTCCAAGCACCAATACGATTTCGATGCCGCGACAACGATCGCGTTCCTGCAGAAATATGGGCTGAAGGATCATTTCAAGCTGAACCTCGAGGCGAATCACGCAACGCTCGCCGGCCATACCTTCGAGCATGAAATTCGTGTCGCTGCCATTAACGGCATGCTTGGCTCGCTCGACGCCAATCAGGGCGACCTGCTACTCGGCTGGGATACCGACGAATTCCCGACCGATCTCTACGCAACGACCCTAACGATGTACGAAGTGGTCAAAGCAGGCGGAATCGGCCGCGGCGGCGTCAACTTCGATGCGAAGGTTCGCCGTGGATCGTTCGATCCGGAAGATTTGTTCCTCGCGCATATCGCGGGTATGGATTGTTATGCATGGGGCTTGAAAGCGGCTGCGAAGCTGATCGAAGAGCGCGTGCTCGACCAGATCGTCGACAACCGCTACCGCAGCTTCCGCGAAGGCATCGGCGCTGACATCGTCTCCGGCAAAGCAACGCTTGCCAGCCTGGAGCAATACGCACTGCAGAACAACCCGATCAAGAACGAGTCGGGCCGCCAGGAGCGCATCAAGCTCATGCTGAACGAAATCATTTACAGCGTATAATGCACGCAGGTAATGCCCTTGCACAGTAGTGCGAGGGTTTTTCTTTGTTTGTGGATGGAAGTATGTAGTATGCGGTGTCTGCGTGGTAAATAATGGTAAGATGTGCTCGGGCGGGATCATGTCGATTCCGTCATTTTGTAGCGTATCCCTAAATTTCAGCTTGCACGCCGAACGCCCCCTCATTAGGTGATTCAGACATTTGAAGCGTATCCCCAAACTTCAGCTTAGACGCCGAACGTCTCATCGGTATGTGCTTCTGCTATTTGAAGCATATCCCCAAACTTCAGCTTGGACGCCGAACGTCTAATCGGTGTGTGATTCTGCTATCTGAAGCATATCCCCAAACTTCAGCTTGGACGCCGAACGTCTCATCAGGATGTGATTCTGCCATTTGAAGCATATCCCCAAACTTCAGCTTGGACGCCGAACCTCTCATCAGTATGTGATTCTGGTA
>JBEPYM010000055.1:0-17841 GCA_041641375.1 Paenibacillus sp. | reverse complement strand
CATCTTCACCCGCCAATTCGTAATTCCATCATATTCGACGTGAAGGGGTTAGAAATCCTTTCCATAAACAACGGGAGTCTTTAGTTCAACTTATATAGCGATAGTGAAATCGGGCATTTTTTGGATAACTAGATGTCGGTTATAACTTTCGTTAGATTCGATAAAAAACAAAATAAGTTAAAGTAATACTGCTGATTCGTCTATTTTCGACAAATTATTAAAAAAATTCAGAGGTGAGCACACTTGAAATTGCAAAAGTACATTTCTGCAATGATTACGATTTTATTTTTATACTCTTTGTTTCCCTGGGTTTCATTAGTTCGGGCATCGGATGAGAATGTGGTCATCATGAGTGTTGCCGATGTCACGCTTGATCTTGCTGTAAACTCGGAAGCACAGATTGCAGTGGATGACGGGCTGACGGTCAATTACAGCGGTCCATTAAATATGCGGCTCACAATTGGCGTCAGTGGAAGCGGGAATGTGCTCGCTTACGATGTTGATAAGCGGCCTGTTGGAATGAACGTGACCTTCGATTATTCGCCGGATTCTGTTACCTTCGAAGGCACAGCAGCCCCAATCAGCTGGCAAGACTTGCTCCGTAGCGTGACTCTGTCGATTAACCCAGGTTCACTGCCAATATTTAACGAGGCGCGAACGGTTACCATTACGTCCTTCGTCAACTACGAAGTGACGGATTCACGGACCGTGCAAGTGCTGACCGGGGCCGGCGCCGACCCAGGCGGAACACCTGGCGGAACACCTGGCGGAAACCCAGGCGGAAACCCAGGCGGAGACCTTGGAGGAAACCCAGGCGGAGATTCCGGAGGGGCTCCCTCATACACGATGGAGGAAATTACACCAACCATTACGCAGCAGCCAGTGAACATGACCGTCAGCCAAGGGGCAGTTGCGACGCTGAGCGTTACGGCCTCGGTGTACGCCGGAACCTTGAGTTATAAGTGGTACAGCAATACCATCAACAGCAGTGGAGGATGGCCGGAGATTGTTGGGGGAGTCAACCCCTCCTATACGGTCCCAACCACGAATCCCGGAACGACCTACTACTATGTTGACGTAGTCAACACCATTAACAGCCAGATTGTGACGATCTTCAGCGACATCGTTCAGGTGACGGTCCAAGCAGCTACTAACGCCCAAGCGCCAACGATTACACAACAGCCGATCGGCGTCACGGTATATCAAGGAGAGGAATCGAATCTTAGCGTTAGTGCCAACGTGAATTCGGGAACGCTCAGCTATCAATGGTACCGTAACGGTACGGCCACCAACAGCGGTGGAACGTTAATCGATGGGGCCACCGGATCTTCGTACGCTGTGCCGACGACCCATATGGGACAGACCTACTATTATGTCGTTGTGACCAATACGGACAACAGTGCAACTGGCAACAAGACGGCAACTGCGACAAGCAACGCCGTACTAGTGAAAGTGATTGAAATTACCCATGCAGAGGCGCCGGTCATCACGCAACAGCCAGAAGGTAAAACCGTGAATCAGGGTGATACGGCTATGTTGAGTGTGACCGCCAGTGTATATTCGGGAAATGTAAGCTATCAATGGTATCGAAATGGTACGGCCAGCAGCAGCGGCGGCACAGTGATCGAAGGTGCTGTCAATTCCACGTATGCCGTGCAAACAGCAAATGCGGGACAGACCTACTATTATGTCGTTGTGACCAATACGGACAACAGTGCAACCGGCAACAAGACGGCAACAACGGCTAGCAACGCAGTTCTGGTGAAGGTTAACGATTCAAGACCGATCATCAGCACGATTGCGGGAACCGGCATCAGTGGCTATTCGGGAGACGGGGGTTCGGCAGATCAAGCACGAGTGAACAACCCATATGATATAGCGATAGACAGCAGCGGGATTGTGTATATCGCCGATACAACAAATAATCGGATTCGAAAAATTGCGTCAGATGGAACGATCAGTACGATTGCGGGAACCGGAACTCCAGGCTATTCCGGTGACGGAGGTCCAGCAACTGCAGCAAGATTAAACAATCCAAGTGGAATTGCAGTGGACAGCAGCGGGAATGTGTATATCGCCGATCGATACAACAACCGGATCCGGAAAATCACGCCGGATGGAACGATTAATACGGTGACGGGAAACGGGAGTGCAAGTTATTCGGGTGATGGAGGTCCTGCGGAACATGCAGGGATAAACTCGCCAACAGGCATTACGGTAGACAGCAGCGGGAATGTGTATATCGCCGATCGATACAACAACCGGATTCGGAAAATCGCGCTGGATGGAACGATCAGTACGGTTGCGGGAACCGGAGTTTCGGGTTATTCAGGAGATGGCGGTCCGGCGAACCAAGCACAGCTTTACTGGCCATTTGGGGTAGAGATAGACAGCAACGGGAATCTGTATATCAGCGATTATAGTAACCACCGAATCCGGAAAGTCGCGCCGGGTGGAACGATCACCACGGTTGCGGGAACTGGCGTTTCCGGATATTCGGGAGACGGTGGACCTGCTGTCCAAGCGCAATTAAATAATCCAAGTGGAAGCGCGATTGATAGCAGTGGGAATGTGTATATTGCCGAATATGGTAACAGCCGGATTCGAAAAATAGCGCCAGATGGAACGATCAGTACAGTGGGAGGAAACGGTACTTATGGTTATTCAGGAGACGGCGGCCCGGCTGACCAAGCGGGAATCAACAGGCCGCTGGGGATAGGGGTAGACGGCAGCGGGAATGTGTATATTCCAGATACGTTTAACCACCGAATTCGGAAAATATCGAATTCAACAGCTCCCAACGCGGCGCCAGTCATTACACAACAGCCTGTAGCTGTAACTGTGACAGAGGGAGAGTCAGCGACGTTACGTGTTGCCGCAAGCGGCACTCCTCATCCCACCTACCAATGGCGTCTTAATAGTCGCGATATCGATGGAGCAACGAGCACCACATATTATGCGACAAGTGCGGGAATGTATGATGTTGTCGTCTCCAATTCGCAAGGGAGCGTAACCAGCAACCGAGTTACAGTGACAGTGAACGCACCGGAACCTGACCCTACACCACCAGCACCACCGCCGGCACCGGCACCGGCACCGGCACCGGCACCGGCACCACCGCCGGCACCGGCACCGGCACCGGCACCGGCACCAGCACCAGCTCCACAGCCAACGCCAATATCTGTCACAAGCAATTCCGATATAAAGGTGCTTACAACCAAGGTGACATCGGGTACAGAAACGGATGCAAGCGGCAAGGAGACCAAGGTCACACAAGTAAATGAGGCAGAACTGCAAAATCAGCTTAATCAAGACAAGACTCCCAAAGCCATCGTGATTCCGGTCGATACAAGCACCGGGAAGGCAAAAGCCAAGCTGTCCGTAAATGCCATGGAGCAAACGGCTGCCAACAACCGTGACAATTCTGTTATTGTTCAATCGAACGATGCAGAGTACTCTTTGCCTTCCAGTTTGGTAAATACGGGTAGTATCGCGAGTTCATTGGGGATCTCGGAGCAGGATGCGAGAAATGCTCAAGTAAATGTAACCATAGAGCAAAAACCGGATACGACGGTGAACAATGCAACAAAAGGCAAATCAAAGCTGGCTTCGAAGGTGGTGGACTTCTCCGTTACAGTCACGAGCGGGGATAACTCGGTAGAGCTAAATAACTTTGGCCAAACCTATGTAAGTCGTGCATTCGATTTAACCCAGAGCGTGAGTACCAACAAAGCCGTAGGCGTTGTCGTTAATGCCGACGGCACCATAGCTCCTGTACCGACGGAATTCGTTTCAATCGAAAACAAGCAAGTGGCAGTCTTGAAGCGGAATTCGAACTCAACTTATGCCGTAATACAGAATGACATCACGCTGAACGACATCGCCGGGCACTGGGGGCGAGCCGACATTCAACTGTTGGCGGATAAGCTCATCGTGAATGGATTCGCAGACGGTTCATTCTACCCGAACCAACAGGTGACGCGAGCTGAGTTCGTTTCGCTTCTCGTACGTGCGCTCGGCCTGGATGCAACCCACATCATGAACGGACTTTTCAAGGATGTGGCTGCCCACGATTGGTATGCAGGAGCGCTCACTGCGGCGAATCAAGCTGGTCTGGTCAAAGGGTATGCGGATGGCTCGTTCCGCGGCAACCAGCCGATTACGCGTCAGGATGCCTCTGTGCTGCTTGGCAACGCGATCGAGTTCTTGCAGCTAAGGGGAAATCTTAAGGAGGAAGACTCTAAGCAAGCACTTGGTTTATATAAGGATGTGGACGACGTAGCCGACTACGCCCGCGATGCCGTAGGCTTGGCCGGCTCGCTCGACATCCTTCGCGGTGGTGTAGACGGCAGGTTCCGCCCGCAATCGAACGCCACGCGTGCAGAGTCAGTCGTCATGATCAAGAATTTGATGAACAAGGCCAGATTTATCTCTAACTAACATAAACAGTATAATGGATTGCTTCGGGCAGCAAGTATACCTGGAGCAGTCCTTTTTTTTGTGCGAGCGATCTTTGAGGTTAAAAGAATTTGATTATTTAGTATAATGAAGAGACATCGTTCGACATCGGAGGGAAATGCCGCTTGAAAGAAAGAGAAGAGACTAGCTTAAGAAGCTTCATGGATACCAGCCCGATCGATGTAACTCTTTTTTTCAGACTCGCTCTGAAGGTAGTGGAGCTGGTGAGTGAGTGGCACCAACATCAACCATTTCCTCGTGGAATGAATCCTGAACACATAACCCTCCGAATGGATGGAGAGGACTTGACGCTATATTGGAGCCGAATCGATCAGGAGGGTCCTGTTCTTGCTTATGCGTACATGTCTCCGGAACACGGAGGGGGTAAGACGAGACATCCCGATCATCGCAGTGATTTATATGCAATCGGCATTCTGCTATATGAATGGTTGACAGGTGAGCTTCCGTTCAAGGCGAGCTCGCTGAACGAATGGGTCCATGCCCATATGGCCGTAAAGCCGAAACCGATTCGCTCATCAAAACCACACATTCCCCAACCGATCAGTGACCTTGTGATGAAGCTCCTGGCCAAAGCCCCGGAGGAACGATACCAAAGCGCACGAGGTCTTCTGGATGATATCAGAAAAATGTACATACAATGGGTGCTTTCCGGGAAAATAGATGCAATCCCGCTCGGCGAGCTCGACGGGCGGAGCCAATTGCGTTTGCCGAGTCAACGTTATGGTCGGGACCGGGAATGGCAGCAATTAATGAACATTTATGCTAGAGTCTGTTCAGGTGCGAAGGAATTCCTAGTCATAGGCGGTCATGCCGGAAGCGGTAAATCGACGATGGTCAGAGCTCTGCAGGAGTATATATGGGAGAACAAGGGGAGTTTCATCTATGGCAAGGCTGAATCCATTCGAGAGGCTGAGCCTTACGCCCCCTTGATTGCGGCTTTGTCGGATCGAATTAGACATATATTGGCAAGCGGAGATGTACAGATTAAACTCTGGAAAGAGAATATCGCGAAGGCCCTTGGAAGAAGCGGGAGCTTGCTTATCCAGATGATTCCGGAATTACGCTGGCTGGCCGGTGAACAACCGCCGATCGAAGCATTGTCCCCTGCGGAAGCGACGCACCGCTTCCGAAAGCTGTTCGGCAACTTGATTCAAGCGTTTGCGAGCCCTAAGCATCCTTTGGTTATCTGTATAGATGATTTGCAATGGGCCGATCCGGCAAGTCTCCACTTGCTTCGTGATTTATGGGGTCAGTCGTCATTCAAGCATGTGATGTTCATCGGAACGTATCGGGATGATGAGGTTGGCGAGCAGCATGGCCTTCATCCATGGTTTCAGGAATTATCGATGTCCGGTGAAGCCGAGATTCATGATATGAAGCTACATGCCCTAAGCTATTCCGATGTCATCCAATTTACAGCAGCTGCATTACATGTCGAATCGGATGAAATCAAGCCGTTAGCGGACATCCTCTACCAACAAACGGCAGGCAATCCGCTTTATCTCAAGCAAATGGTGCAAGCCTGGCATGATCAGAAGCGGCTATTCTTCGACTTTGAGCAAGCATGCTGGCGATGGGATTTGCAAGCGATCAAAGCCATGAAGGGCTTTCAGGATGTAGTCGATTTGATCAAAAGCAGGATTGAAACCCTTCCAGCAGAAACACGCTTGTTGTTGCAGCGGGCCGGCAGCCTGGGTGCCTCTCTCGATATCGCGACGATTTCATGCATAGTAGGGATGGATGCCGAGCAAGTAACACATGTTCTTTCGCCTGCTGTTAAAGAAGGGTGGATCGCAGTGGAGAAGGAGCAGCTGCGATTCCAGCATGATCAAATACAGAAGGTTGCGTATGATCTCATTACTGACGAGGAAAAGAAGCAAGTACATCTGGAAATCGGAAGAGCCCTGTTGCGCTCCATTCCTTCATCGATTGCAGAAGAGCGGTTGTTTCTGGTCGTGCATCATATGAATGCAGGGCGCGCGTACATCACTGACCCTACAGAGCTTGATCAATTGGCTAGCTTGAACCTTAATGCCGGAAGGAAAGCGAAGTCTTCCGCTGCGTATGGACAAGCCTTGTACTTCTTGATGATCGGGGCTGAATTGGGCAAGTCAGAGGACTGGTTCCGAGCCGATGGACTATATTTTCAGCTTGTACTAGAACGGTCGGAATGTCTTTATTTCTCAGGTGATATTGGCCTGGCCGAGACGGATTTGCGCGAGCTGCTGCAGCATGCCCATTCGAAATCTGACCGCTCGCGAATCTATGCCATCATGATCATGATGTACAGCTTCCACAACCGGATGAATGAGGCAGTCGATACGGCGGTGCTGGCGATGAACGAATTTGGTTTATCCATGCCGTCTGATGCTTCTGCTATGTCGCTTATCGTTGAGATTGCCCGAACGAATCTGGTATTAAGCAGAAACCATAAGCGGCTTGAACAATTACCGGTCAATCACGATCCGAGCTATAAAGCCTTAGCTCATATCGTGACAGTCGCATCATCGGTGATATTTATCGTGAATCCCGAATTATCGATCATCCTGTTTGCAAAGTATGTGCGAATGTCAGTAAGGCAGGGTCTTGGAGACGCCTTCTCCATCGCGCTTGGTTCGTACGCTGCTGCCATCGGTTTTGGATTAGGTCAATATCGAACGGCTGCACGCTTCATCGAAATAGCCTGGACGTATGCCGAACAATCTGACAGCTTGCATCTCCGAGGGAAAGTACAATTGTATCGGGGGTTAGCCAAACAATATACGTGCTCCAAGGAAGCAGTCGTCTCTCACTTTGAGAGTGCGGCACAGCTTAGCTTGGAATGTGGGGATATGGGGAATGCCGGTAACGCAATGTCCTGCCATATGATTACATGCGATATGGATCTCAGACGATTAGACCAAATTTGTCAAACCTATGAGGCGGAGAACGCCCAATGGTTAGATGAGATAACTGTGCGGACCATTCGCATCACAGAGCATTACATCGAAAGGCTGCGCCAGCCTTTCCAGGATCAGCCATTACTTTTTCGCATCCCGGACATGCCGGAGCAAGTGTTATGGTTGAAAGTAAAGATGACCAATGAGGAGAAAGCCAACTGGTACTACCTCTATACATGCAAGCTTGAAGTCGCGTTCCTGTACAACCGTTATTCGGATGCGATCACTTTGGCCGAGCAGTCCATCGGGATGACGAGAGATGTTATGTTGAACATTCAACAGAAGCATTGTTTTTATTTTGCCTTGGCCCTTATGAGGGCGGATGCGGACAATGATCGACGTAAGCTGCGCAAGCGTAGGAGCGTACTGCGGCAACTGATGAAACGGATGCGTGATTGGACGAGTGCCTCATCTGATTCGTTGTCCAAATATCGGATCATGCAAGCGGAATATGCACGAATGGATGCAAACTATAAACAAGCCCTGAGTTTATACGATCAAGCGATCCTGGAAGCCAAACGGAATGGTGATTCTCGAGATGAAGCCATAGCCGCGGAATCGGCTGCATATGTATATGCAGCGTTGAACGATGGGGATATGCATGAGCATTACCTGCGGGCGGCCTGCGTGGCTTATGACAAGTGGGGGGCAACCGGGAAAGTGAAGCACTTGCAGGAGAGTGTAGATGGACTCGCTGAGTTTCCCTTGAATGAATGGGGAGAATTGGTCAAGTCCGACCCGACAACGGAAGGAGGCCTGCCTACCACCAGCATGCACTTTGGTACAAGCCTCAGTCAAGATTTGGATATCGAGATTCTGCAGCAAACGGCTCGAACGCTAAAGGGAGATCACTCAGAAAGGCCCATATCGGAGAAATTTCTGCAGTTGGCGCTTTATACGACCGGTGCGGAGAAAGGGTTCATTTTATTAGAAAAAGAAGGCCGGTTCTTCATCCATACAGCTCTGGAAGTCAACCAGAATCGTGAGGATTCTTTGGAGCAGGATCACTCCTATTCTCATAAGGTTGTTCATTTCGTCCATCGTACGAAGGAGCCTGTCATTCTTGGAGAAGCCCGGCAAAGTATGTTTGTGGACGATTTATACATTCAACATCGACAGCCGCGGTCCATTCTGTGCTTGCCCATTAGGGACTCGGTTCATCGGGACGGGCTGATCTATCTGGAGAACAATCAAACGTCCAATGCGTTTACGACAGACCGTGTGGATATGCTTGAACTCCTATTTTCGCGCATGATTTACGTAAAGCTTTGGCAATTAGATGATCGTACGGACGTTAACGATAATTCGAAGCCGTTATTATCCTTCGGCGAATCCTTGACAAATCGCGAAATGGAAATTGTTCGGCTCATGGGCGAAGGATTATCCAACAAGCAGATTGCTATGCGTCTACTGATAACGGAGGGCACAGTGAAGATACACTCCAATAACATCTATGGAAAGCTGCAGGTCAACAACCGGGTGCAAGCTATTAATAAAGCGAAGGAGCTTCATCTAATCGGATAGACATGATATATATGAAACAGCACCGGTAGTCGCAGCACGTCGACAGTTTCGTATGTAATCAGTGTAACATGATCTTTATGTGCAACCCTGTGGTTCATTTCGCTTGACATACAACCACAGGGTAACCAAGATGGGGATGGATAATCGGGGATACGGTGTATGCGGCTTGCTTGTTATCTTGCATGGACTGTATGATGTTTGCTGATTTTCGCCTTTATCGTAGGGTTTGGGCTAATTATCATGTAACGCATACAAAATAAATAAAATAGTAAGCGCTTACATAGTGATCAAGTTGTAGCCCATACATGATACATAATGTACCGCCGTCAGCGGTCCGCATGCAGGAATCGCTGCCTCCTCCATCGAACAAGTTACGGTGAAGGAGGCTTATTACAATGGAAATTCGCGGTTCCAAGCGATTGCAGGCCGTCGGCTCGGCGATATTCAGCGAGGTGGCGGCGCATAAGCATAGATTAATGCAGCAAGGAAAGGACATCATCGACCTTGGGATCGGAAGTCCGGACGGTCCGCCGCCGCTTCGGATTCAAGAGGCGTTGGTGGAAGCTGTTCACGATCCCGACCTGTATGGCTACCCTTCCTCGGAGGGTGACGCTTCCTTCCGCAGATCGGTGGCGGAATGGTATTGGTGGCGGTTCGGCGTTGAACTGGAGCCGGAAGCCGAGGTGCTTTCGCTGATGGGCTCGCAGGACGGGCTAGCTCACATTCCGATGGCGCTCGCCGACCCTGGCGATATGGCGCTCATCCCGGATCCGGGGTATCCGATTTATTCCGCCGGCGTTCTGCTCGCGGGTGTTACCCCCCACTATTACCCGCTTCGCGCAGGGAACGAATTCCTTCCCAGGCTGGATTTGATCCCACCCGAAATTGCACGCAAAGCGACCTATATGATGGTGAATTACCCGAACAATCCACTCGCCGCGGTGGCTGACCTCAGCTTTTACGAGGAGCTTGTCGCCTTTGCCAGACGGCATGAGCTGCTCATCGTTCATGATGCGGCGTATTCCGAGCTGGCGTTCGACAATTATGTGCCGCCGAGCATACTGGAAATCAAAGGAGCCAAGGACGTAAGCATAGAGCTCCACTCGCTCTCCAAAAGCTTCAATCTTGCTGGCTGCAGACTCGGCTTTGCAGTCGGTCATCGGGGAGCGTTGCACGCGCTGCGGTACTTCAAGTCGAATATTGACTACGGCGTCTATCGCGCGGTTCAACGAGCAGGCGAGCAGGCGCTGCGCTTCAGCATGGAAACCGGCTACAAGGCCGGATCCCGTTATCAGCAAAGAAGAGATCTGGTTGTTCAAGGCTTCGCGGATATGGGATGGACAATTCCGGCCCCGAAAGCGACAATGTTTGTATGGGCTCCAATCCCGCCCGGTTATACGTCTCGACAAATTTCCCGGGAAATGCTGCAAAATGCGGGGGTTGTCGTCATCCCGGGAGACGCATTTGGCGCAGAAGGCGAAGGATATGTGCGAATTGCGCTCGTACACGATGAAGCAAAGCTCGAAAAAGCAATACAGCGAATCGCTTTATGGTATAATGGATTGTCGAAATGACGAATTCAAGAGAGGATGATTATGAACCATGCAGCGCCTTTTGATGATTGACAGCTTTGCGCTTTTGTTTCGGGGATATTTTGCTACAGCGGTTACGGGAAATTTTATGCAAACCTCTACGGGGCTTTACACGAATGGCATGTATCAGTTTACCAGGTACATGCTCGATGCGGTCAAAAAATTTGAGCCGACTCATGTTGCATGTGCGTTCGACATGGGCAAATCGACGTTTCGGAACGAACAATATGCGGATTATAAAGCGAACCGTGATGCCCCGCCCGAGCCGTTGATCCCGCAATTCGACAAGCTGTGGGAGCTCGTGGAAGCATTCGGAATGCCTTGTGTCGGAATCGAGGGCTACGAGGCGGACGACATGATCGGCTCCATCGCCAAGCAATTCGGGGGACGAGACGGCTTGCAAATATCCATTCTCACGGGTGACGGCGATTCCCTGCAGCTGATTGACGAGCATGTGGAAGTCATTATGATGAAAAAAGGCTTCGGCAACTATGAAACGAATAATGTCGCTAATTTATTCGATGTAAAGGGTGTGCGCAGCCCGCAGCAAATTATTGAGCTGAAGGGGCTAATGGGCGACGCGTCGGACAATATTCCGGGCTGCCCGAACGTCGGTCCGAAGACGGCGCTTAAGCTGCTGGAGCAATTCGGTACGATCGACAACCTGTACGTAAGAATTGACGAGGTGACGGGCAAGCTTCAGGACAGACTTGTCGAATACAAGGATCAAATCTATATGTCACGTGAGCTCGCAACGATCCGGACGGACATCGATACGGGCTTTACGCTGGAGCGCGCAAAGTGGGGCGGCTGGGACCGTGAGCGGTTGATAGCCAAGCTGGAGGAATTTGAGTTCAAATCCATTATTCGAACAATTGCATAACAAGGGGGCGGGCAAATGCGTATCGGCATTGTCGGGACCGGAAGCTTTGCGGCACTTCATGCAAGGCTTGTGGCGAAGATGGACGGAGTGACGGTTGCAGCTGTATGCGGCACGGCGCAGGAGAAGGCGGATCGTTTCGCATCGGAGTTCTCCTCAGCCATAGGCTACACATCTGTCGAGCATATGACGGACAAAGAACGGCTGGATGCGGTATATGTGTGCGTTCCGCCTTTTGCCCATGGTGACATCGAGCGGGCCCTTATTGAACGCGGCATGCCGATGCTGGTGGAGAAGCCGCTGGGGCTGCCCGGCTCACAAATAGGCATGCTGGCGGAGGAAGTGGAGCGTAAAGGACTTATTACGTCAGTAGGATACCACTGGTGGTATTTGGAATCGACCGAGCGGGCTGTTCAGCTGCTTGAGGGTCGTACGTTCGGTATGGCGCTCGGCTATTGGAACGGTTCGATGCCGAAGGTCGGCTGGTGGAGGAAACAAGACGGTTCAGGCGGGCAGTTTGTGGAGCAGACGACGCATATTGTCGATTTGCTGCGTTATGCGGCGGGCGAAGTTACGGAGGTTTATGCAGCGTTTGCTCAGCGTACGATGCACCGAACGCTGGAGGGGGTGGAGGTGGCCGATGTGGGCACCGTATCGCTGAAGCTGGCGAACGGGGCGGTCGCGAGTATTGTGAACACGTGTATGCTTCCTTTTTACCAAATGACGGGATTGCAGCTGTTTACGGATGAAGGAGTTCTTGAGCTCGGGCGGGATGAGTTGAAGGTGCTGCGTGATGGGAGCTCGACCGTGTATGCGAATCGGATGGACCCTTATATTCGAGAAAATGAAGCATTCCTGCATGCCGTAAAAACGGGCGATCCATCAGGAATTCGATCTACCTATCAGGATGCGTGGAAGTCACATCAGGTTACAACCGCCGCTGTTCGCTTTGCCGAAATCGGACTTCCTGTAAAGGTAGGTGAGGGATAACGATGAGACCAAACTTTCTATGGATTACGTTAGAGGATACGAGCCCTCGACTTGGCTGTTACGGCGATCCGATTGCGGTAACGCCGAATTTGGATCGGATTGCCGCTGAAGGCGTCCGGTATCCGAACGCATTCGCGACAGCAGGAGTATGTGCGCCGAGTCGCTGTGCCGTCATTACTGGGATGTATCAGACATCGATTGGCGGTCATCATATGCGCACGACTCATCAAAATGCTCGTACGCCGGAGCTGCCGACGCCGTATGACATCGTGCCGCCTCCTTATGTGAAGGCGTTCCCGGAATATTTGCGGGCTGCCGGATACTATTGCTCGAACAATGACAAAACCGATTACCAATTTGCTGCTCCGGCGACCGCCTGGGATGATTGCAGCACAACGGGGCATTGGAGAAATCGGGAGGATGGCCAGCCCTTTTTTGCCGTATTTAATCTCTTTGGCACCCATGAGAGCGGTATGTGGGAAAAAGACGAGCCGCTCGTTACGGATCCGGATTCAGTACAGCTGCCGCCCTATTTGCCGGACACCCCCAAGTCGCGTCGCGCCTTGGCGAGGCATTATGATAATTTGGCGGCGTCCGACCGAAGAGTCGGCGAGCTGCTGCGCGAGCTGGAAGAGGATGGACTGGATGGCAACACGATTGTGATGGTGTGGAGCGATCATGGGGAAGGGCTGCCGCGAGCCAAAAGATGGACGTATGACGCCGGTATTCGCGTCCCCTTGCTAGTGAAAATACCCGGTGCGTCGAATGCGGGGACTGTGAATGACAGACTCGTCAGCATGATTGATTTGGGTCCGACGGTGCTCAGTCTCGCGGGTGTAGCCATTCCGTCCCATATGCAAGGCCAGTCCTTCGCAGGTCCAATGGACGCGGGCGAGCGGAATTACATCTATGCGACACGGGACCGCTACGATGAAGCGTACGATATGGTCCGGTCTGTTCGTGACCGAAAGTTCAAATATATTTGCAATCTCGATGTGACGAAGCCTTATTTACTTTGGATTCCATACAGCCTGAAGCATCCGATCTCGCAGGAGCTGTGGAGACTGCGTGCAGAAGGCGGGCTTGAGGGGAGCGGCATGACGCTGTTCCAGTCTCGGGTTCCTGAAGAGCTCTATGACTGCGAGGCGGACCCGCATGAGTTGTTCAATCTGGCTCATGACCCGGCTTATGCCAACGTGCTGGCTCGAATGAGGCAGGCTTTGCAAGAGTGGAGGGAGCGCTGCGGCGATCTCGGAGAGCTTCCGGAAGTCACCATGGTCCGGTCGATGTGGCCGAACGGTGAACAGCCAGTGACCGCCGCGCCTGTTGCTGTGGTGCTGTCAGGTGAAAGGTCGGGCACTGAGCCGATTCCGCAAACGGAGGAGCCGCACCTTGTTGCGGGACCGCTTATGGTGATGCTTCATTCTGCGACGCAGGGCGCGTCGATTGCCTACACAACAGACGAGGGGGAACAGCCGCGTTGGAGGCTGTATACCGAGCCGTTTCGTGTTCCACAAGGCGGTAAGCTGTACGTTCGAGCTCGAGCCGTTCGTATTGGTTATCAGGATAGCGGGGTTGTGTCATATCGAATCCGAACACATTAGTAACACATTAATGTAATGTACATGTTACATTTATCAATTCATTCGGATATATTATTAATTTTACGTCAGATATATTGACATTTGTTTTTGATTTGCTATGATAGAAGTACCACACAGTATTATCGAATGTCACATAACCAAACATACAATCGATCGACACAACGATGTGTCAAGCGGGCAATGACGCCCATCCTTGCAGCACCGAAGACACCGCCGTACCAAGGCGGAGCAGTCTTCTCCGTGCTCTGATAAGGATGGGCGTTTTTTACTAAAAAAATATAGAGTCCAGGGTGAGAGGGAGGAAACACGTACATGAGCGACAAACTGTCCAGACGCGATTTTCTAAAGAAGTCCACATTAGCAGGCGCTGCCTTGCTGCTGCCCAGCTCCCTGCTGTCCGCGTGCGTAAGCGGAGGCAGCGCACCTTCGGTTCAAACTGGGGGGAGCAAAATCAAGCTCGGTTTTATCCCGCTCACCGATTGTGCATCGGTCGTTATGGCGAAGGAGCTTGGGCTCTACAAGAAGTACGGAGTCGATGTGGAGGTAACCAAGGAAGCTTCGTGGGCGGCAGTTCGCGACAAGGTCATCTCAGGTGATTTGCAGGGTGCGCATTGTCTGTTCGGAATGCCGTTCTCCGTTTACACCGGTGTAGGAGGGACGGCAGGAACTGAGATGCCGATCGCCATGCTGCTGAACGCTAACGGTCAGGCCATTACGCTTGCCAAGGAATTTAGTCAGGCCGGCTTCCGCAACCTGCAGGCAGCGAAAGGCGTCATTCAGAAAAAAATGACCGAGCGTGAAATGACGTTCGCCATGACGTTCCCCGGCGGCACGCATGATCTGTGGCTGCGCTACTGGCTAGGCGCCATGGGCATCGACCAGACGAAGCTGAAAATCATTACGATCCCGCCACCGCAGATGGTCGCGAACATGAAGGTTGGCAACATGGACGGCTTCTGTGTCGGCGAGCCCTGGAACGGAGTGGCGGTGCTGCAGGATATCGGGTTTACGCACATCGCTACACAGGACATCTGGAAGGACCATCCGGAGAAGGCGCTTGTGCTGAACAAATCGTTCAGCGGACGCAAGGATGAGGTCAAGGCTGTGATGAAGGCGATTCTGGAAGCGTCGAAGTGGCTGGATGACCTCAATAACCGCAAGGAAGCTGCCAAGGTGATCGGTCACCAGGCGTACGTGAACGCTCCGGCCGAAGAGATCGAGAATAGACTGCTCGGCAAATACAATCTCGGCGCCGGACTTGGAGACCACACGTATACGGACGATTACATGCTTTTCCATAAAAATGGAGCGATCAATTATCCGCGCAAGGGACATGGTATTTTTTACATGAGCCAGTACGTCCGATTCGGTTATTTGAAGCAAGCTCCGGATTACAAGAAAATAGCCGATACGCTCATTATGACGGAGCTGTATAAGGAAGTTGCGGGCGAGATGAAGCTGGCGATACCGGATGACGATATGAAGCCGTTCAAGCTGAAGCTGGATAACGTCAGCTTTGACCCGAACGATCCGGCAGCTTCGCTTAAACTTTATGGAGGTGTATCCTGATGAGCCGTGAGATCGAATTGAATGAATCGCCAAGCGTATTTGCGCCGAGCAGGCGGATTGTGCTTCCTCCGCAGCTGGTGGCCGTGTCCGCGAAGCTTGGTTATTTGCTGGGCAGCCTCATCATTCTGGTTGTGCTCTGGGAAGCCGCCAGCCGCCTGTCGGGCAAGGTGCTGCCGGGTCCGGCCGAAACGGCGGGTGTGCTGTGGAGTATGGTGAGCAATCCGTTCTACAGCTACGGTCCGAACGATAAAGGCATCGGGCTTCAGCTTCTTGCCTCGCTTGAGCGTGTGTTTGCCGGCTTCCTACTGGGTGCGCTCGTTGCGATTCCGCTCGGTATCGTCATGGGTGTCGTGCCTTTTTGCCGCCAGCTGTTTGATCCGATTGTCCAGGTGCTTCGACCCGTCTCACCGCTCGCCTGGTTTCCCATTGGGCTTGCTGCGTTCCAGTCCGTCGGTCCGTCCACCATTTTTATCATCTTTATTACCTCGCTCTGGCCTACCGTTGTAAACACTGCATTCGGGGTGTCGTCGATTCCGAAGGATCATCGCAATGTCGCCGCTGTGTTCCGTTTTTCCAAATGGAAATATTTGACCAAGATCCTGCTCCCGTTCGCGCTGCCTTATATTCTTACAGGGCTTCGTCTCAGCCTCGGCATTGCGTGGATGGTTATCGTTGCGGCAGAGATGCTGTCCGGAGGCGTCGGCATCGGCTTCTTCGTCTGGGATAGCTGGAACTCGCTCAGTGTGGAGAAGGTCATATCGGCGATCCTGCTCATCGGGCTCGTCGGGCTCTTGCTGGACCGCACGTTCCATTATGTTGAGAAGCGCTTCAGCTACGGGAGGTGACGGGCGATGTCCTACTTGAGCCTGGAGAAAATTAACAAGACGTATTCGACCAAAAAAGGCGATTTCCAAGTGTTGAAGAACATTGACCTGCATATTGAGCGGGGGGAGTTTGTATCGTTGATCGGGCATTCCGGCTGCGGCAAATCCACCATACTTAATATCGTAGCCGGGCTGGAGAAGCCGACCTCGGGCAAGCTGACGCTGGATGGAGTGCCGATTGCCGGGCCGGGTCCGGATCGGGGCGTCGTATTTCAGAACTATTCGCTGCTCCCTTGGCTGTCTGTGTGGGGCAATGTGTACGAAGCGGTCGATGCGGTATTTTCAAAAAGAACGAAAGCGGAGAAGCATGCGATTGTGGAATATTATTTGACCGTGGTCGGACTTTGGAAGCACAAGGATAAGCGGCCGGATGAAATATCTGGCGGCATGAAGCAGCGGGCGGCGATAGCGCGGGCGTTCGCCGTCGGACCGCAGGTGCTGCTGCTCGATGAGCCGTTCGGTGCGCTTGATGCACTGACGCGGGCGTCGCTGCAGGATGAGCTCGTCAGCCTGTGCCAATCGTCGGGCAACGCGGACGGTTCGGGTGTGAAGGGCAACACCGATACGGTCATTATGGTGACGCACGACATTGACGAGGCGATCCTGCTGTCGGATCGCATAGTTGTGATGACGAACGGACCGGCGGCGACGATCGAGACGATCATCTCCGTGCCGATCAAGCGTCCGCGCGTTCGCCGCGAGGTGCTGCACGAGGCGGTGTATGCGGAGCTGAAGGAGCAGCTGCTCGAATATTTGCACGGTCACGGGAGTCCGGAGAAGCGGTATGCATAGGAGGCGGGCGGCGGTATGATCGGAAATATTGGAATACCGGGGTTAATCCTCATCCTGATCCTTGCGCTCATTATTTTCGGGCCGCGCAAGCTGCCGGAGATCGGCAGCGCGTTCGGACGAACGCTGCTTGAGTTTAAGCGGGGAGCGCGCGAGGCGGTTGCAAGCTTCGAGGAGGACGCGGAACCAAAGAAAACCGTAGCCGTGAAGACAGAGGAATGGAAGACATAACATGTACGTGCGTGCCGCAGTCCTTTGAGGGCTGCGGTCCTTTTATCACGCCAAGCTTCTTCACAAACGTTCCGTCAGCCCTCGCAACCCCGCAACCCTCGCCTTTAGTGCCGTATCCCAACTTATCCGCCTCCACCTGGAATGCAGCCCTGCCGTGCTGACCTTTAGTGCCGTATCCCAACTTATCCGCCTCCACCTGGAATGCAGCTATGCCGTGCTGGCTTTTAGTGCCGTATCCCATCATATCCGCCTCACCTGGAATGCGGCCTTGCCGTGCTGGCCTTTAGTGCCGTATCCCATTTTATCCGCCGCCACCTGGAATGCAGCCATGCCGTGCTGGCTTTTAGTGCCGTATAGATC
>JBEPYM010000054.1:0-18271 GCA_041641375.1 Paenibacillus sp. | reverse complement strand
TTCTTCAGTGTCATCGTTTCTTGTTTTGCCATAACTACCACTCCCGAACATTTGTTTGTGTTAATTATATCAAACAAACGTTCGTATTGAAAGGGTTTGCTGAGGCAACTTGATATTCAAATTATTTTTTAATGCTTTCGCCCCGGAATTGTGCCTGTCAACGCAAACTCCCGCGCAATCTCATCGATTTCCTTCTTGAGCTCGCTGACCAGCTCCGCCTCCGGCACCTTGCGGATCATCTCGCCGTAGCGGAACAGCATCCCTTCCCCGCGCGCGCCGGCGATGCCGATATCCGCTTCGCGCGCTTCACCCGGTCCGTTCACCGCGCAGCCCAGCACCGACACCTTGATCGGAACCTTGATTTTCTCCAGGTAGGCTTCGACCTCGTTCGCTACCGAGAACAGGTCGATATCGAGCCGACCGCAGGTCGGGCACGATACCAGGGTCGGGGCATTCGCGATGAGCCCGTACGCCTTCAGCATCTCGCGAGCGACCTTGATTTCTTCTACCGGGTCCGCTGACAACGATACGCGAATGGTAGAGCCGAGCCCCATCGACAGCAGCGGTCCAAGCCCTGCCGCGCTCTTCACTGTACCGGCGAACAGCGTACCAGCCTCTGTAATGCCCAGGTGCAGCGGATAGCGGAATGCAGAGGCCGCCTTCGTGTATGCGGCAATCGCAAGCGGCACATCCGACGCCTTCAGCGACACGATGATGTCGTGGAAGTCGAGCTCCTCCAAAATTCCAATATGAAACAACGCGCTCTCCACCATCGCCTCGGCTGTCGGATATCCGTACTTGTCCAGCAAATGCTTCTCCAGCGAGCCCGCATTGACACCGATTCGAATCGGAATGCCGCGCTCCTTGCAAGCCTTCACGACCGCTTCGACACGCTCCCGACGCCCGATATTGCCCGGGTTAATCCGCACCTTGTCGATGCCGTTCTCGATTGCCTTCAGCGCCAGCCTGTGGTCGAAATGGATATCGGCAACGAGCGGAATCGAGATTTCGCGCTTGATCTCCTTGATCGCCGCTGCCGCTTCGTCATTGTTCACAGTGACCCGAACAATCTGGCAGCCCGCTTCCTCCAGCCTATGTATCTCCGCAACGGTTGCCTTCACATCGGCCGTCTTCGTCGTGCACATGCTTTGCATGATGACCGTATCGCTGCCCCCGATCGTCACATTGCCAACCTTCACAGGGCGCGTATCCTTACGATGATACATAATGGACTCCTCTCCCTGAAACCCAAACATCCACCACCCTGTCCCCGAAAAAAGACGGCGGCAAGGTGATGGATCAAGGTTTCATTCTATATATTATGCGGACTCTTCCTTCTTGTTCTTCTTCTCGTCCTTCATGGTCATCTCCGGAGCGACCTTGGTGAGCACCGTTTCCTTCGTAATGACACAGGTGGCGATATCGCTGCGGGATGGCACCTCATACATCACGTCGAGCATAATGCTCTCGATGATAGCGCGCAGGCCGCGAGCGCCGGTGTTGCGCTTGATCGCTTCCTTCGCAATCGCCTCCAGCGCATCCTTCTGGAATTCCAGCGATACGTTGTCAAGCTCCAGCAGCTTCTGGTACTGCTTCACGAGGGCATTCTTCGGCTCCGACAAAATACGGATGAGCGCTTCTTCGTCGAGCGGCTCCAGCGTCGTGATGACCGGCAGACGTCCGACAAACTCCGGAATCAAGCCGAATTTCAGCAAATCCTCCGGCAATACGAGCGACAAATATTCGCCCGGCTTCAGATCGGCCTTCATTCCATCACTGTTAAAGCCAATAACCTTTTTGCCGATCCGGCGCTTGATAATTTGCTCGAGGCCGTCGAAGGCGCCGCCGCAAACAAACAGGATGTTCGTCGTGTCAATCTGGATAAATTCCTGATGCGGATGCTTCCGTCCGCCTTGCGGAGGAACAGATGCGACTGTACCTTCCAGAATCTTCAGCAATGCCTGCTGCACGCCTTCACCGGATACGTCTCGCGTAATCGAAGGGTTCTCCGACTTGCGTGCAACCTTGTCGATTTCGTCGATATAGATTATGCCGCGCTCGGCTTTCTCGACATCGTAATCAGCTGCTTGAATCAGCTTGAGCAAAATATTTTCCACGTCTTCCCCGACATACCCGGCTTCGGTGAGCGAAGTCGCATCTGCGATGGCAAACGGAACATTCAAAATTTTGGCGAGCGTCTGAGCAAGCAGCGTCTTGCCGCTGCCGGTCGGACCGACAAGCATAATGTTGCTCTTCTGAAGCTCCACGTCCTCCGACTTGGAAGAAGTGTTGATGCGTTTATAGTGATTATATACGGCTACGGACAGCGATTTCTTCGCTTGCTCCTGGCCAATGACATACTGATCGAGAATGGCGCGTATTTCTTTCGGCTTCGGAACGTCCTTTAGATCGAGCTCTTCATCGTTGCCGAGCTCCTCTTCCACAATCTCCGTGCAAAGCTCGATGCACTCGTCGCAAATATACACGCCAGGTCCGGCTACAAGCTTGCGTACCTGGTCCTGCAGCTTGCCGCAAAACGAACACTTCAGCTGACCCTTCTCTTCGTTGAATTTGAACATACAAACACTCCCTTCTTATTTGAAGTCGGTCGAAGTAATCACCCTGTCAACGAGGCCATACGCAACTGCGGCTTCAGCGTCCATAAAGAAGTCGCGGTCCATGTCCTTCTCGATCTTGGCATAATCCTGACCGGTCGTATTTACATAAATTTGCGTAAGCTTCTGCTTGGTCTTGATGATCCAGTCCGCATGAATCTTGATATCGGCAGCCTGGCCGCGAACGCCTCCGAGCGGCTGATGAATCATGACCTCGCTGTTCGGTAGCGCAAACCGCTTGCCCTTCGCCCCTGCCGTCAGCAGGATCGAGCCCATGCTGGCAGCCATGCCGACACAGATCGTCGAAACATCCGGCTTGATAAACTGCATCGTATCGTAGATGCCCATGCCGGCCGTAACCGAACCGCCCGGGGAGTTGATGTACAAACTGATGTCCTTCTCCGGATCCTCGGCGGCCAAGAACAGAAGCTGTGCGATGACAAGATTGGCTACATCGTCATCAATGGCGCTGCCCAGAAAAATGATCCGATCCTTAAGCAAACGTGAATAAATATCGTACGAACGTTCTCCCCGATTCGTCTGTTCTACGACCATAGGCACAAGATTCATGGTTCCCGACCTCTTTTCTTTGGCAGATTCCTGCTTGAACAAGCGTTAAGAATCGTTACGATTATATTTTACCACTTTACGCCGCTGATGTCATTTTTGCGTCGGCACTGTTTGCTCCCGCAGGGTTAAAAAAGAAGGCACGCATAAATATGAGGGCGTGCCTTCCTGCCTGAATCGATATCAGTTATGCCGCGGAGCCGGTTTGCTTGCTGTTTTCGACAAGAAACTCCACCGTTTTCCGGGACAGAATGTCGAATGTAATGTTGTCCATCGAGCCGTTCGCTTCGAAAATTTGGCGAAGCTCATCGGCACTGCGACGGTACATCGCTGCCATCTCGTCCAGCTGCTTTTGCAGATCTTCGTCGCTGACTTCGATGCCTTCCGCCTTTGCAATCGCTTCAAGCACCAGGTTCTGGCGCACTCGCTTGCTCGCCTCTTCCCTCATTTGCTCGCGAAGCGCCGCTTCGTCTTGGCCGGAATATTGATAGTACATGTCAAGATTCATCCCCTGCGCACGCAGTCGGTTGCCAAATTCCTGTACCATGCTGTTCAGCTCGGTATCAACCATAACATCGGGAATCTCAACGTTCGCATTCGCCGCCGCCTTCTCCACAACCGCATTCTCAAGCTTTGTCTTGCCCTCATTCGCCTTGCGGTCGCTGAGGCGCTTGCGAATGTCCGCCTTGTACTCATCCAGCGTGTCAAACTCGCTGACGTCCTTGGCGAATTCGTCGTCAAGCTCCGGAAGATTTTTGCGCTTGATGTCATGAAGCTTGATCTTGAATACAGCAGGCTTGCCTGCCAAATTCTCGGCGTGGTAGCTTTCCGGGAACGACACTTCGATATCCTTCTCGCCGCCGATTTCAACACCGACCACTTGCTCCTCGAAGCCCGGAATGAACGAACCGGAGCCAAGCTCCAGCGAATACTTCTCCGCTTTGCCGCCTTCGAACGCCTCTCCGTCTACGAATCCTTCGAAGTCGATCACAACGGTATCGCCAGTCTGCGCTGCTCCTTCTTCGAGAACAACCAGCTCGGCATGACGGTTCTGCAGACGCTTCAATTCTTCTGCAACGTCCTCCTCGGACACCTCGGCATCGACAGCCTCAACCTCAAGCCCCTTGTAATCGCCAAGCTCGACTTCCGGCTTAACCAATACTTTCGCCGTAAATTTCATCGGCTCATTCTTGCTGAACGTATCAATGTCAACTTCGGGACGATCGATCGGTTGAATGCCGGTTTCGCGAACAGCTTCGCTATAAACCTCCGGCAGCAGCAAATCGATGGCATCCTGGTACAGCGCTTCAATACCGAATTTCTTCTCGAAAATCGGACGAGGCACCTTGCCTTTGCGGAATCCTGGAACGCTTACTTTGCCGACAACCTTGCGGAATGCGCGATCCAGCGCATCATTCACGCGTTCGGCGCCTACTTCAATACTGAGAACGCCTTGATTCTTCTCTATTACTTCCCATGTTGCTTTCATTTTATGCTTTCCCCTCCAAATATTGACCAATTGAGCTTGTCCGATTTTGCAACGGCTCTATGTACATACCTTGAATAGCGGTTCCATGCGCCGTTCGGGTAAAACCTAGTAGCCATTATAACCAACCTATTATAACATGTAAACTGTTTGATTCCAAACTTATGACGGACTGCCCAGCGCAGAATCAAAAAACTCAGCCAGACGGGCGGCCGCCTCCTCCCTATACTGCTTGAATTCCGGTGTAATTCCATACATGTCTCGAAGCTCGGAACCATTCGGCGGCTCTCCTGTCAATGCCTTGACAACGGTTCCGTGCAGCGCTGCCGCCCAGCAGTCGATCTCGGCATCCGTCATCTCGCTGAGGGAGCGGTACAAATTTGTCCCGTAGCTGAAGGCGAGAAATTGCCTCCAGGTTTGCTCCGCAAAGTAAGCGGCTGTCGCGTCGCTTACACCTGTCTGTGCCTCCACCCGGACATGGACCTCCCGCACCGGCTGGGGGAATTGATCGAACAGGACGGGCGTTCGTTCAAGCTCCACCGTAATCAGCTCATTCGGGAGCGGCAGTGTAAGCGTTCCATGCAAGCCTGCCTGAGCAGCAATTTGCAGGATGCGAAAACGCACGAACGGGTGCGCCCGCGATTGGGTCAGCCATTGAATCAGGTTGGCGGCCGTTTCACGGTCTGCGATGAGCGCGAGCTGGTCCAGCGCGATGAATTGCCGCTCGAGCGTGCCTGCTTTCAGCTCCTCCAGCAGCTTGCCTGCGTATCCCTTGTCCTGCCGCGTTCTTTCCGCGAGATGCTGCCGAAGCAGCACCCTCTCGTCCTCATCCGGCTCGTCTTCGGAGTCCGTTGGTTCGGCTAAGTCCGATGAATCGTCCAAGCCGGTGAAGCCTCCCGCTTCGAGCCATTCCAGCAAAGCCGTCCATTCCTGCAGCAATCTGGAATCCTCGGTCTGACACCGAAGCAAAAACCGCAGCAGACGAATCGCCTCCGCATATCGTTCCTGCTCCAGCATAGCGGTTAATTCAAATTGATAATAGTCCAGCGTTTTGGGAAAAAGAATCAAGTTGTTGGGATCCTGCGTCATTCGCGTCGTGTACCTCACTCGAAATATGATGGGAAAGCATCCTGCAGTTACCGGTTGCATACACATGGCTCTTATGCTATGATATTTTTTGCTTCGATTCAAGCGGGTGTAGTTCAATGGCAGAACTCCAGCTTCCCAAGCTGGTAGCGTGGGTTCGATTCCCATCACCCGCTCCAGACGTCCGTGTCCCGGTAGCTCAGCTGGATAGAGCATGCGCCTTCTAAGCGCACGGTCGGGGGTTCGAGTCCCTTCCGGGACGTGAAGTACAAGAAGAGGTCCATTACAACGTGGGCCTCTTCTTTATTTCTGCTCGCTTGCTCCGCCACCCAGCCCTGCGAGTCCCTTCAGCATCAGCTCCACACACACGTCGACACGGCGCCAAATATCGTTCTCCGAGAAGTCCGGCTTGCACAGAATGTCCATTTTGTACCCTTCCAGCATTCCCATATAAGCCTTGGCGCACAGCTCAGGCTCCCTCACTCCCGCTTCCGCCATTACATCAAATACGCGGTGCTCGTACAGCTTCAAATACCGGATAACTTCCAGCCACAATTCCGGATCGTTGTTCGGCACCTGAAAAAACACCCGCGTCATGTCCCGTTTCCCATAGAAATAAAACAGGTGGTGTGACGCAATCGACCGCAGCTTGCGCTCGAACGTTTCGGCCTTCTCCACCACGGCATCCAGCTCGATGAGGAACCGATCGATCTCGCGTTCGGTCATTTTGAAAAACAATTGTTCTTTGCTCTGAAAATATAAGTATAAAGTCCCCTTGGCGATCCCGGCTTCATCGGCAATTTCCGACATTTTGGTCTCGTAATATCCTTTCGTGCCGAATAACCGGAAGGCTGCGTCCATAATCGCATCCACCCGTTCCTCCTGTTGAGCAGCCACCTGCCAAACACTCCTTCTCCTGACAACGACATATTGCCCCTAGTGTATTGCATTACACACATCAGTTCAAGTCGCCCCGACCGCCCGCCGAAAGAAAAAAGCTTGACGCCTCAGCGCCAAGCCGCAATCATCGTTTCTTCTTCATCACGAGGTCCTGTCCAGCTGTACTCCACGTCATCCTCGTAGGAATCCACCTCATAAGCGAGCAGCTTGCCGTTCTCCCGGCGCTCCAGCAGCCCGGACAGCACGCCGAAATCTGATACGTCCGTACTGAGCCAGCCCTCGACGGCCTCCTCCTCCAGCAGCACCGGCATCCGCTCCATGTAAGGCTCCGCAGTTCTGTTCGCCGGTAACGAAAGCACGGAGCAAAGCCGCAGCACCTCGCCCCCCGCTCCGCGCCATTCCTCGTACATACCGGCCATCGCAAACACGGAACGTCCTTCCATCGCAAGCCGGATCAGCGTCCGGTTCTTGCCCTCAACGCTCCAGCCATAGAACGCATCCGCCGGTATGACACATCTCTGCTTGGGCAAAATCCGCCGATACGCCCGCTTCTCGAATACGGTTCGGCTGTCGGCGAGCGTCGAATCCTTCGCCCAGAAGGGCATCAGCCCCCAGCGAAACTGATCCAGCTGCCGCTCCCCTTCCCGCTCCAGCACAACCGATACATCCTGCACCGGCGCGAGGTCATGCCGATTCGCCCTATATTGAAGCACCCGATTTACCCGAAACTGTTCCGAAACAGTCGACGCGTCTGCACGCAGTGAAAATTTATCGCACATGTAAGCCGCCACCTTTCTCTCCCAGTATGCGTCACAGGAGGAAAAGCATGTATACCGACTTATGCCAAATGTTTCCGGAACCCTAAACGCCGATAAAAAGCGAGTACAAACAGCAGCATCAGGCCCGCCGTCCAAATCGACAGGTGATTAATCCAGAAGCCGCCTTCACTGATCTTGCGAATGACGATTAGCCCGCTCGCGCCGCCCTGCCCAGGAATTCCATTAAAGATGGAGTACACGACGTTGAGTCCAAAATGAATGCCTGTGTTCGCCCAAATCGATCCTGTCCGCCATACGACCAGTCCGAGCACCGTACCCAACAGAAGCGAAAAGATCGTGTTATTCAGAGACAAGCCCTCGTACCAGATGTCATCAAGCGCATAGATGGCAGCGCTGATCGCAATGACGATCCAGCCCGGAAGTCGGCCTCGCAGCTGTCCAATCACATATCCGCGCACAATCAAATCGTTGATCCACGAGCCAAGGAACATGCCGACTGCAATTTGCACAAGGCCCCACGGCCACGTTGCAAACGGCGCAGCTCCAGTCACTTCATATTTGGTTGCATTCAGCACGAGCTGCATCCCGAGCCAAAAGCCCGATCCAATCAGAAAGCCGATTCCCAGATTGCGAAGCCAGCCGCGATGCAGTCCGGCGCCCAAGCCTGCTAGTCCGCCAAGCCCGGTCAGCCTGGCAATGAGATGAATAACAAGCACTACAACCCCAGCAAAAACAACCCATACAACTCCGTTCAGGGGCAGCAGCAACGGAGTGAGCTGAAATGCGGCGTCCATGGCGAGCAGCCCGGCAACGCCGACTCCTAGCTTGCGCACCATCCGTTATTCCCCCTGCAGCAGCAGCTCGTAAAACATGACGTCCTGCCAAGCATCAAATTTCCAGCCGCATTCCCGGAACGTGCCGACATAGCGGAAGCCGAAGGCTTCGTGCAGTCTGACGCTGATTTCATTGCCCGCCGTAATGCATGAAACGACGGAGTGGTGACCGAGCTCGCGCGCGCGCCGAAGCACATTGGTCATTAGCGCCCTGGCAATGCCCTTGCCCCAGTGGTCAGGGTGAATATACACCGACAGCTCCACTGTCCGGTCGTAGGCTGGCTTCGCCCGAAAGGTCGACAGACAGCAATAACCCGCTGCGCGGCCCTCAAGCTCAGCCACCAGCAGCGGGTGCTTGCCGCCGTATTTGCGAAACCACTCCTGCCTTTGCTCCATCGTCTGCTCCTGCAGGTCAAAGGTGGCAGTCGTCTCCCGTACGGCATAGTTATAAATCTCTAGAACATCGGTCAAATCCGCTTCAACTGCTTCCCGAATCACAATCGACATCTCCGCATTCCACTCCTGTAGCCGCACTCCTTCAGCCGCGAGTGCAAGTACAAGCATTATAGCGCAGACACGCCCATTTCGTCCAAGCTCATTTCAAGGCGGTCGCGCACATCATCATAAGCCAGCACCTGCTGGACAAAGGCTTCCCGCTTCTCCCAACGATCAGCTTCCGTCTCCCCGGCAAAAAGCTGGTCGGTCACACTCGTTTGCGCCTGATGAATCGGATTTTCATACCAATCGATGACAAATGACTCGTCTGAGGCGTTTACGTTGTGCAGCACCAGTCTGCCGTCCTCCTTGCGCCGAAACACAGCGATCAGCGGCTGCTCGATGCCCTCCACACGCACTTCCACCTCACCAAACTGCTGCTCCCCTGATAGTCCGACGCGGCGAAATTCCGCATTGATAACGTGCATGATGGACAACTCCCTTCCTTTTTTCATCGTACCCGGTTTAAATCCTTCCACGTGTAGGAATCCTTCACACCGCACATGCTAAGCTCATTCATCATTGAGAAGGAGGCTGGCCGCGCATGACCCGAATTACACTATGGTTCACCCTGTTCGGCATTGCATCCGTCCTATACCACGTGGCTGGACTAGACCACGACAACATCGTGTTCTACCAGCTCAGCATCCCGGTATGGATTTTGCCGCTTTTTGTTGATATTCTTACGATGAACAAATATGTGCTGTACGCGCTGACCATCATCTCCTGGTTTCTCGTCGGGCTTGGCGTCGATTGGCTCCGTCGCAAGGCGAAGAGCGGTGCCTTTACGTGGAAAGGCCGTTAGCTACAAGCGTCTTTGGGAGGCCTCGCCGAACGGGGCCTCTTCGTGATCCGGCTCCAGGATGTTCATGCTTTCAATATGCCGTCTCGTCTCCTCCGTACCGATTCGATGCAGGAAGCTGTAAATTTGGCGAAGCGAATCCATATACCCTTCCTGGGGATGATTCATGTCAAAGCCGCCTTCTCCTCGTCCGAAATGCACATCAATAAACTGCATTTTGTCCTCCGACGCGGTATCCTCGAACAACTCCTGCAGCTCACTGATTTCCCGCTCGGTTGCCCGCACCTCCAACTCGAACGAAGCCGCTTCTTTATCCTCCAAAATTTGGCCCGCACCTACCGAAATATAGTACGTTTTTTTGTCGTCCATCCCGGAATCGCCACCTCGCATCACGTATTTTCGCTATAGCTTGCCCCGGGGGACAGACATTTTATGCCTTTGCCTGCATACCTATAGGAATTATCGAACCTCGGCAACAAACGCAGCGGCTCGCATAATTCTACAGGAAAGGATGAATGTCGATGTGTGGGATTACGGGGTGGATCGACTGGAATCGAACGTTGACGCAATACTCGAGCATTGTTGAAAATATGACCGAGACGATGGCGCCGCGCGGTCCCGATGCGAAAGGAACGTGGCTGTCCGAGCATTGTGCGCTCGGTCATCGGAGGCTGAGCGTGATGGATCCAGAGAACGGCGCACAACCGATGTATCGCCGCGATCAGGATAATCAGTATGTCATCGTATATAATGGAGAGCTTTACAATGCACCGGAGCTGAAAAAGGAGCTGGAGGCGCGGGGATACGGATTCCGTACGACATGCGATACCGAGGTGCTGCTGTGTGCCTATATCGAGTGGGGGCGCGGATGCGTCGACCGGCTGAACGGAATTTTTGCTTTCGGAGTATGGAACGACAATGAGCAGACACTGTTCCTGTGCAGAGATCGGGTCGGCGTGAAGCCGCTGTTTTACCGGCTGGACGAAACGGCAGGTACACTCCTGTTCGGATCGGAGCCGAAGGCGATTCTGGCGCACCCAGATGTGAAGGCGGTGGTTGGAGCGGAAGGGCTTGCCGAGGTGTTTGCAGTGGGACCGGCTCGTACGCCCGGAGTCGGTGTGTTTGATTCGCTGTCGGAGCTGAAGCCAGGGCACTTCGCTTTGTTTGACCGGAACGGGCTTCGCGTGAGCTGCTACTGGAAGCTTGAAGCGGCGGAGCACGGAGACGATGTCGATTCGACAGCAGAGAGGGTGCGGGAGCTGCTGCAGGATACGGTGGAGCGGCAGCTTGCCTCCGATGTGCCGATCGGCACACTGCTGTCCGGCGGACTGGACTCGAGCGCACTGACGGCCATCGCAGCGCGTTATTACCGGGATCAGGGACTCGGTGCAATTCCGACATTCTCGGTGGATTACGTCGATAACGATCGCCACTTTCAATCAAATGCATTTACGCCGAACGCGGATGGACCGTGGATTCAGCGAATGACTGAATTTTTGGGGACGGTCCATCACTCCTATCAGTTCGATACGCCAGAATTGTTTGCAACGCTGCAAGAGGTTGTCGCCGCGCGGGATATGCCGGGTATGGCGGACATCGACGCCTCGCTGCTGCTATTCTGCCGCGAAATCAAGAAGAAGGCGACCGTTGCGATATCCGGCGAGGCGGCGGATGAAATTTTTGGCGGGTATCCGTGGTTCCATCGGGAGGACTCCTTGAACGCACGAACGTTCCCGTGGTCGCTCAAGTCAGCAGAGCGGATCGGTTTTCTATCGGAAGAGGCGGTTCGAGCACTTCGTCCACAAGAATATTTGGATGATCGATACGCTCAAGCGGTGGCGGAGGTGCCGAAGCTGCAGGGCGAGGATGAGGGTACGGCAAAGATGCGATTGATGTCCTACCTGAATATAACGAGGTTCATGCCGACGCTGCTTGATCGCAAGGACCGGATGAGCATGGCGGTGGGCCTCGAGGTGCGGGTGCCGTTCTGCGATCATCGGCTAATCGAATACGTGTGGAACATACCCTGGGAAATCAAGACGTCCGGCGATAGGGAAAAAGGGATTCTGCGGAAGGCGCTGCGGGGAATATTGCCGGAGGATGTCATTACAAGGAAAAAGAGCCCCTATCCAAAAACGCACAATCCGAATTACTTATCCGCCGTTCGCAGTTGGATGCTCGACATTCTGGATGATCCGTCCTCGCCAATCCTGCCGTTTATCGATGCGAACCGGATTCGTCAGCTCGCCGCGTCTCAAGACGACACCTTCAACATTCCCTGGTTCGGGCAACTGATGAATTTGCCTCAGCTGTTCGCCTATTTGGGGCAGGTTAACCATTGGCTCAAGGAATATCGGATCAGCGTCAAGCTGTAGTCAAGTGGAAGCAGGCTGCCGACTCGTTCGTTCGGCAGCCTGCTTCGTTTCGTGGCGGATGTGCTTGTTGTTTCCCTAGTCATTCAGCTTATCCATGAGCTTGCGGATGGCCGCGCCGCGGTGGCTGACTGCCTGCTTCTCCGGAAGCGTCAGCTCCGCCATCGTACGTCCGTATAGCGGAAGCAGGAACAGCGGGTCATAGCCGAAGCCGCCCGTGCCGCGAGGCTCGGTGACAATTACACCTTCGCAGCGACCTTCGGCTTCGGCCGTGAACGTGCCGGTCGCAGGGTCGTACAGTGCCAGCGCGCATACAAAGCGGGCGGCGCGATCCTGATTGTCCCCGAGCTCCGCAAGCAGCTTCTCGTTATTTCTCGCATCGGATTTCGGCTCCCCGGCATATCGGGCGGAATAGACGCCGGGCTCTCCTCCGAGGGAATCGACGCACAAGCCGGAGTCGTCGGCCAGCGCCGGAACACCCAGCGCATCGCCGATTGCCTTCGCCTTCAGTCGTGCGTTCGCCGCGAACGTGTCGCCGTCCTCCACCACCTCAGGCAAACCTCGCTCTGCATAATCGGACAAGCTCTTCACTTGTATGCCAAGCGGCGCGAACGCATGGGCGAACTCCCTTGCTTTGCCGGCGTTTCCGGTTGCGATGACCAGCTCGTTACCGGACAGGCGCGGCATGTTTGCCTCCTCCGATCCGTTCCGCAATCGGTCCAAGCGCCTCCGCCTGAATGCGGATGAGCTGCCCGATTCCTTCTTCGGCAAGCTCCAGCAAGCGGTTAAGCTCACTGCGCGAGAACGGGCTCTCCTCCCCGGTTCCCTGCACCTCGATAAATTGTCCGGCGCCCGTCATGACGACGTTCATATCAACCTTCGCTTGCGAGTCCTCTACATAGTTGAGATCGAGGACAGCCGCTTCGCCGGTGATGCCTACACTCACCGAAGCACAGAAATCGGTCAGCGGAAATCTCGGCAGCTTGTGCGTGGATGCGATTTTGTCGATGGCGATAGCCAGTGCGACGAAGGAGCCGGTAATCGATGTCGTGCGCGTTCCCCCATCCGCCTGGATGACGTCGCAATCGATTGTAATCGTTCGTTCGCCAAGCGCCTCCAGATCCACGACCGACCGAAGCGCCCGTCCGATCAGCCGCTGAATTTCCATCGTCCGGCCGGACAGCTTGCCCTTGGCCGATTCACGCTGATTGCGCGTCTGCGTTGCGCGGGGCAGCATCGAATATTCCGCGTTTACCCAGCCCTTTCCTTGTCCCTTCATAAACGGCGGAACCTTCTCGTCGATCGTTGCGGTGCAGATGACACGCGTATCGCCGACCTCAATCAGCACGGACCCTTCTGCGTATTTATTGTAATTCGTCGTAATGGCGATAGGCCGCAATTCGTTCGGCGATCGGCCGTCCACGCGTTTCGTCATGGCAACAGGTTCCCCCTAGAGTAAATTCCTTCCTTTCCCTATTGTACCCGAAATCGCAAAAGAGAGCCAAGCATGCGCTCAGCCCCCACCATTTTGATGTTACAGCTTGATTTCGTTAATATGCTCCGGCCTCATGACCGGCTGTGCGTAGCTGCGATTGTCGGTTGCATTCACCTTCGCATCGCCGTTCACCTTGATTTGCACCTTCGTGCTTTGACCGACCGTCTCGGTCAGCGACAGCACGACCGCCTGCAACGATTCGGACGGCGCCTTCTGATCCGGACCGAGCAGCTTGTCGCTGAAGTCGACGGTGATAATATCGCCCGTTGCCGCCGAGTTCAGCACCTCAGCCGTCGGCAGGATGACCGAAGCGAGCGATTTGCCCGAAGGACCTTTGATCAGCTCGGCCATTGTCGCTTTCACCAGATCGTCCGTCTGGTGAATCAGTCTCGTAACCGGCACGTAGTACGATTTATTGTCTTTGGTCTTGCCTGCGAAATAAAGGGTCACCGCGCTCGCCCGGCCAAAATTGACACCTTTGGAGGCTTCCAGGTTAATGCCAAGCGTTTTGCGGGACAGCGGCATATCAAGCGGCGTGCCGTCGAGCGGCATTTCCTTGAGCGCGACCCCTTCGACGCGAAGCTGAACCTTCTCCACCGTCGGGAACGTGGTCATGCTCCAGGTGATTGCCTCAAGGATTTTGCGCTCATCCGTCATATTGTAATTGGCAAATTCCTTCGAGAAATCAATGATTGCCAGTTTTTCATCGGTTTTGATATCGATACCCTTCACGATGGTTCCCTTCGGCAGCAAGGCACGGAAGCCTTGCGGCAGCTGGGCGCTGCCCGGGCCGCCGTCCACCATGTGGCTCAGCACCTGCTTGGCGATCCCGTCGCCGGCTGGCACCCGAATTTGCAGCGGTGCTGTATAACCTCCCGCATCAAGGAAATAACCGGTCGCAGCGAGATGCTTGCCAGCCTCGGCGGATGCCGCCTTCGCCTCTTTCCCTGTCTTCACCTCGTAGCCGACCTGCGGCGGATCGATGGACCGGCTTCCCCCTAAGGAGCATCCCGTCGTCACAAGCGCCAAAGCCGCTCCGGCAGCCGCCATCCGTATCCATCTATTGCTTCGTCTCAACATCGTCATCCTAGTGCCCTCCCCTTTGGCTGATCTATTACTATGTATACGAGCCCCGGCTTGTTTTATGACGGGTTTTGTCCATTCGGCGGGGAGAACGAGGGGATTATGGGACGGGCATGGGACGGGCGGCACGGGATGGGCTTGTGGCGGGGACGGGATAGGTACTAGGTTAGCGGGGTACGAGCAAGCGACGTGGCTCGTGGCGGGCATCATGTATGGAGTACAAGATAAAACAATATGTAAGCGCTACCATTAGTATCTATCATGTATGGGATGCATCTTGTAGCACGAATTTCAGTAGAATGGGCAGAAACTACGCCTGCAAGTTGTACTCCATACACGATGATGCCGTTTGACGGCGATTTTGAGTAAATCATCTTGCAGTCCATACAAGATAGCTCATTCACGGCTGATCGATGCTTATTCACACCCTCAACTTCAGCGATACTCACCGCATGTCGATTCCATTTCAATATCCGATTCTCCGCCTACTTTCTATCCGGTCCCCCTACTTAGAAGCGCTATGATTTCGCAGCCTTCAACAATTTCTTTGCCGCTTTTTGGACAGAGCCCTTAGGGTGACTCTCGTATTCATGCCCGTAACGCAGCGCTTCAATGGCTACGTGTGGAGAAACCTTCGTCATCCCGGTCATTGCAGCTAACGTTTTGGACAAAAACTTCTCTCCCAGCTGATCGATACACCTTACTAAAATCGGAAAGATGGTCCGGGCTTCAGCTTCACCGCAGGCGGCCACGTTCCCGAGGCACAAAATCGAATAATCCTTTACGATGGTGCTCGAATCCGTGAACAGCCGCGCTTGGATTGCATCAAGCTCTTTCATCAGCCGCATGGATACGTGTGGGCTTATCCATGCAAGAGCATGCATCGTCTCCCATCGCACCCGGGAGTTCGGGTGTTCGATCGATCCGAGAAGCTGTTCAACATACGGCGCAACAAGGTGAGCGTGTGTCTCGGCAACCTTCACCAGCACCTCCGCACAGTCTCCTGCAAGCTTCACGTCCTTATGGAATAAGCCCTCCGCAATTTGCTTCAACAATACGGAATCTTCGATGCAAATCGCTGCAACCTTCACATTCGAATGCTGCGTCGAATCCCCGGTCTGCGAAGAAAGCATCAAAAGCACTTGTACGCGATTCTCGATTGTCGCCCACTCCTCGAAATCTACTTGTCACCCTATTCTATCAAAATGTGAGGTCAAAGCGAACTAAGAAAAACTTCTATCGAAATATTCAAGGATGAGCGACCGCGGTATAGCGGAAGTTTCTCTTGGTATAGAATTTACTCGTTCCCTTGCGGAAACTTATAAATTCTGTAACGTTGACAAAAAACCGAGGAAGGTGATTCCTGCCCCGGTAAATGGCGGTTTAATGCAGCGCGCTGATCTCGTCCATCAGTTGACGCGTTCGCTTGGCGTTGCCCTCCGCGAAATTGCGCAGCCGATCCTTCAGTGTTTCATTATCGTGAATCCGCTCCGCCGTTATCGTATACGTGCGCAGCAGCTCCGTCTCCTGATCAAGCGACTGCTGGAGGACGCCGAGCAGCGCCTCCTTCGCAATCCCGCACTGCGCATCCGCCGAATGTTGATCACAATCCATGCCGTTCACCTCCACCCCTAGTGTCGGGAACAGCAGCCTGTGCTATACATGATCGCGTTCGTTCGAGATGAAAATGGTACACTGTCATTATCAAATAACGCCGTAACGCTTCTGTCATTCGGTCTGATCACGCAAATAGACAAGATGTGCAATCGTTTCAGACAAAGCAAAGCGTAGCTGATGCATGCTGAGCTTGTCGCCAAACAGCTGCACATTAAGCTCGTACGGCGTCAAGTTCGGAGCGTCCGCCAGAATCGTGCGAATTTGCTCAAGCCGCAGCCGGTGATGCTCCACGATGTCAGCGGCCCTGCCTGCGACATCGCTGAACGGATCGCGGTGTCCGGGAAATACATGCGACGTTGTCAGCTCGCCGATCTCACGCAGTGACGACAGATAGGCGTGCAGCGGATTTTCCTCAAATCCGGGAATATAGCTCACATTCGGCGTAATTTGCGGCAGCACATGGTCGCCGCAGAACAGGACGGAGCTGTCGCGATGGTACAAGCATACATGGCCGACTGCGTGTCCCGGCGTGTGAAGCAGCCGGAACGGCTGCCCTGCCAGCCTGAAATCACCCGCAAGCGGCAGCTCCGTCACTCTCGGCTTTGGCGAGACGAGCTCGCCGAACGACAGCATATGCCGCTCCATCGACGCCGTGAGCGCTTCCGGAAGCCCACTGTCGAGAAACAGTGACAGCAGCCGCTGCGAGAGTGGTGTCAAGCCGGACTCGACTCTCCCGTCTCCCCATAGCGCATCCGCCAGCTCCATCCCGGCCCGGGACAAATACACCTCTGCACCGGTTTGCTCCTGAAACCACCCGGCCAGTCCGTAATGATCCGGATGGTAATGCGTGAGCACGATTTGGCGAATGTCGGCGAATGTCAGACCGAGCTCCGCCAGCACGCTTTCCCACAGCTCGATCGATTCCGCAGTTCGCAGCCCCGGATCAAGCAGTGTGAAGCCGCCCCCTGCCAGGGACGGCTCCGGCACGAGGTAAGCGTTCACCCAGCGCAGCGGAAACGGCAGCGGCGAGCGCACTCTAATGATTTCGCCGATTGGCGTGTGATGCTTCGTAAAGCGTGGTATCATTGCGAATCCTCCAGCTTGCGACCAGTCATGATCAAGCGCGGCGAAATTCGCGGGTCATAGGCGCTGCCGTCATATCCGCCATAGACGCACTCCAGACGCAAGGAAGTTCCTGCAAGCATCCGTTCGAAATCATGCAATCCATACAGCTTCACCTGCTCGGTATATTCGCGCCGTGTGCCATCCGGTCCGGTTACGTCAATCCGTTTCCGAACGAATCCGTCCTCGATGAATCTCCGTTCCTCAATCCGGCATCCTTCATCAAGCCGTTCCGAATAAGGAACAAGCCGTTCCGCAACATACGATGCATTCAAGAAATCGATGAGAAACGCCCCGCCGCTGACGAGCAGCCGCTCCATCTCGAGCAGCACCTTTCGGTTTTCTTCCTCCCTGTCAAAATATCCGAACGAGGTAAACAAATTAACGATCGCTCCATAAGGTCCAGATAACGGCACATCGCGCATGTCCCCTTTCAGGAACTGAACCTTGCGCTCCGGGTCCGCCTTGTGTGCTTCGCGCAGCAGCACATCCGAGAGGTCGACGCCCGTCACCCGGTAGCCAGCCTCCGCCAGCGCAAGTGAATGCCTCCCCATGCCGCAGCATAGATCGAGCACGCTCGTCCCCGCAGCAAGTCCGAGCCAGCCGATCATCGCCCTTACCTCCGCGGCGGCCCCTGCTATATCCCGGTGCTTATACACGAGCAAATAATCGCTACCGAAGCTTTCTTCATACCATGCCTTTGTTGCCATCCAGCATCCTCCTTCACTCGCTCCTACCAGCATACCGAAATTTGCGGCAAAACGAAAGAAAACCTCCCGGAGCCCGGGAGGTCGAAAAGCTCCGCAGCACATCAGCGCGCGGATATCTCTATTTTTTTGTGCGACAAATATTCAACAATAAATTCGTCCAGCTCTTGGCTGAGCGCAATGACATTCGGATCCAGCAGCGATCCGCTTTCATTCGCCAACTCCGACAATCGCACCCGTAATGCCTCAATCACCTCAAGCAACTGATCCCTGTCCACATGCCTTACCTCTTTCTCATTTTCAACACACGTG